>NZ_CP160680.1:1823500-2165500 GCF_040784935.1 Lewinella sp. LCG006
AACTTCTTTAGAAACCAGTGCATTACTAAGTAGCTTTTAAAAGCTGTTTGTGGTACGAAAGCTTGTTTTACTTAGTAGCGTGAACGCTTTCGTTTTCTAAGAAAACCTCCGTGCCCCTGCCTGCAAGGCCAGCTTGCTGGCAGGCAGGTCCGCGACTCCGTGGCAAAAAGAACAGCGTATCGGTGGTAACTAAAAAACCTCCGTGCCTCCGTGTCTCTGCGGCGAGTCTTTCTATTGCTCCCGCCCTGCTCAAAAATCACCCACCAAACAGCCCATTGATCTCTTCCCGCTTCAGTATCGTTCGCCGTCCAACTTTGTGAGAGGGTAAGGTTCCTTCTGCCATCAATCGGTAGAGGGTACGCTCACTTAGTCCGAGGAGCACGGCTGTCTCTTTAATACTTAAGAATGCCTTTTGGTCCAGTGCGCCAAAGTCCGCCTCTGGTAATTGCAGTTGCACCACCTTTTGCTGATGCTCATGCTTTTGCAATTTCTCGTCGCGCTTCCGTTGCTTGTAATGGCGTTGGTTGCATTTATGAGAACAATAGCGCGTCACGGTGGTCTTCGCCGTAAAGGCGTCCCCGCAATATTCGCACTGCCTGCTGACTTCGATTTTGGTAGACATATCTTTGCTTTGTGTCAAGTTCTGCGTTAAAGTGTCAACAAGTGACTATAACTGCCATAAATTCTCTTTTCTCTTAATAGATCAAATTTATGGCGATTCCGCAGGTACAAAGATACGAAATAGGTACAAAAAAAGCGTAACTAAAAGACAAACACCTAATAGTGATAGAAATAAATAAATCTATTAAAACAATGAAAATCAATTAATTATTACACTATTGAACACCATTGAGCAATGGTTGCTTTCTGCCACTACTTCCCAATGCAGAACTTCCCAAAAATATTCCCCAACAAATCATCCGTAGAAATTTCTCCAGTAATCTCCCCAAGGTGATGTAGTGACCGCCGGATATCCATCGCTATAAAATCGGAGGTTACGCCATTGGCCATTCCTTGCAGCACATCCGCCAGGGCTTCATAGGATTTCTCCAAGGCTTCGTAGTGGCGAGCATTGCTTACAATGGTGCTATCGGCGTTCACTTTCTCCGAAAGTACGGCTTCGTAGAGCTTGTCTTTCAGGTAAGGAACATTCATGCCCTCACGGGCGATGATGGGTACCCAGTTGTTTTGCTCCACCCCCGGCCCCTCCTCACGAGGAGGGGAGACAGCTGCGCGATTTTCGTTAGGCAAGGGTGCTTGCAGCGCTTGCCTTATATCATTCAGAACCTCTCCAATGTTATTAATGACAGCTTCATTTTTAAAGCGTAGTACTCGGTAGCCCATTCCTTCTAAAATATCAGTCCTTTGCTGATCGCTCAATTGCACTTCCGGAAGTTGGTGATAGCCACCATCTATTTCCAAAATCAATTTCCGGTCTAGACAAACAAAATCAGGAATGAAATTACCAACAATATGCTGTCGTCTAAACTCACAATTTTCAATCTGTTCTCTACGCAATTGAATCCACAAAGCCGCCTCTGCCTCAGTAGGATTTTTCCTCATTTCACGCGCCTTTTCTTTTAAAAGCTTATAAATCCTACCGCTCGCTGTCTCCCATTTCCCCACTACTACTCCTTCCAAGGAGGAGGAGCCAAAGGCAATCTCCTCCCTAATCTCCCCTCCTCCTGAGGAGGGGCCGGGGGAGGAGCTATAATCTTCCCACTTAGTATAAGGATTCAAATCCATTTTATTCGCTACTACCAGCACGTGCATCCCCGGCGTCACTAGCTTGGCCAGGTCGGCCCGAACTTCAGCGGGTTGGGTTTCAATCACATCAAAAACGTAGACGAGTAGGCTGCTCTGTCGTACCTTTTCCATCGTTTTTTCTACACCGATAGCTTCTATGGCATCTTCAGCTTCGCGAATACCAGCGGTGTCAATCAGTCGAAACTGGATACCTTTTATGTTGAGTACTTCTTCAATGGTGTCGCGGGTAGTACCGGCAATTTCGCTCACGATTGCCCGCTCTTCATTCAATAGGGCATTCAGCAGGGTGCTTTTTCCTGCATTGGGGCGGCCCGCAATCACGGTATTGACGCCTTGCTTGATGACATTGCCCAACTGGAAACTTTGGATCAGCTGCCGCAGTACGCCTTGAATTTTTTCTACCAATATCCGTAGATCATCCCGATTGGCAAATTCTACGTCTTCTTCTCCAAAATCCAGCTCCAACTCTATGAGACTCGCAAAATCGATCAGCTGTTGGCGCAAGGCACCAATCTCATTGCTAAAACCTCCTCGCATCTGCTGCATCGCCAACTCGTGGCTACCCGCCGAACTCGAAGCGATAAGATCGGCTACGGCCTCGGCCTGACTCAAATCCATCTGTCCATTGAGAAAGGCCCGCATCGTAAACTCCCCAGCTTGAGCCAGACGAGCTCCCCGACGGATAAACAATCGCATCAATTCCTGAATAATAAAGTCAGAGCCATGGCAACTCACCTCTACTACATTTTCACCCGTATACGAACGCGGTGCTACAAAAAGGGTCACCAGTACTTCATCCAGCACCTTGTTTTCCTCATCGCGAATCGTTCCAAAATGCACCGTATGGCTCGGTTGTTCCGCCAAATTTTTGCTTTTGAATACTTCATCGACAATCGTAATCGCTGCTGGCCCCGAAAGCCGGATTACGCCAATGGCTCCCACTCCTTGAGGGGTTGCCAGCGCGACAATTGTATCTGATAAATTATGTGCAGAATACCCCATAGGGAACTAGATCTTTGTATTTGAGCTAAAATTAGAATAAAAATCAGAAGTGAGTAGGACCGGCATGGTGCAAAAGAGGCGAATGACTTTAAACACTCACCATGTTTTCCCAGGTTCCTTCCATTCGGTAAGGCAAAAAACGGGCAAACAACTCCTCTTTGTACCAGCCTAATTCCCGCGTTTTCTGGATTACCTCCTTATGGAAAGGTTGCTGATAAGCATAATCCATCATCGCTTGTGAGCTTTCCCAAATGCTGAAAGTTGCCTGCATAAACAAGGGCCACTCGCCAACACCAATGCTCATCCGCTGGCCGGGACGTCCCTTCACATGTGCGCTCACCCGGGGAACATAACGCCAAAAACCAAGCAAATGTCGCGTTTTTATCGTTGCTCGCGTAATTACGGCTACAGGCGCTTTGATATCATAATTGGTCGTAATCGTAAAGGGTTGCTCTCCATCCCACTGGCCATGTACGAGGGCTGGTTTGAGATAAAAAGTACAGCGTTCGATAGATTTTTCCTCTGCTCGCTGCCACCAAGGGTGTTGGGCAAAGAAGGCCTGCGCCGCACTTTCGTCTTCCCAAATAGCTAGTACGCCATAAACACCGAAGTTGGGCCAAATGCTGAAGCCATTCCCCGCGCCACTTCCTAATAACTTGAGCAGCTTCAAGCCTGGAATTGCTTTGAGGTACCAGCCACCAATCCCCATTTGAGAAAAAGCCCACCAGCGCGAGCTTAAGCTTTCGTAGCGGAGTAAACTCATGGTGACAACTTCGGAAGAAACAGACATAAATAACAAAGGAATTGAATTCAACAGCTTCAACAAGCATAAAAGAAAAATAGTTGTTGTATCTTTTTTACCATTCCTCCGTTATTAGGTTAAAGTCATCCCTATCCCCAGAAGTACAGCCCAAGATCAAACCCTCTTCCGTAATGAACGGATTGATCTTGCTGTGCTGTCGAATTTTACACTTATCTTTGAATCTGGCGCAAGCCGTTTGGATGAGACTAAGCATTTGGGCTAAAACAGGCCCTCTAACAACTTCTGAAGCGGATAATGAAATATTTTTTATTATTGGTTTTGACCCTCAGCATGAGTACACTCGCCTGGAGTCAGAACGAAGAGATTGAAGAAATAAAACAGGCCCTTGGCGAAGCTGAAAATGCGCACGAGCGCATGATTTTGCGGTACGAATTAGCCGAGGCCTACCTACGCGTTGATGCGGAAGAAGCCGAGAGCATAGGCAAACAAGCCTATAATGCCGCCAACGACCAAAACAACAATGGCATGGCCGCCAGAGCAGCCTTTCTGGTCGCTAAAGCTTATGAACGGCAGCGCGATGATCGCAATACAGAAGTATGGCTGCGCACTACCCTCAACCACGCCAAACGCGCCGGAGATTCCGACTTGATCATGAGTTCGGTAGAAAAACGCTCTAGCTTGGCGGTCAAAGACCGAAATTATCGTAGAGCCTACGAAATCAACCAGGAAGCCTTTAATTACTTTAGTGAAAACGGCACCAGTATCAGTGACCTGGAGGCTAAATTTGAAACGCTACGACGCCAAATTGATCGCGAGAAGAAAAGCCTGGAGCAAGAAAAAGATCAACTGGAATTTCAGGTGCGCAATCTCCGTCTGGAAACCGACCAGTTGAGTACCGACAAATCAGTGCTCGAACGCCGGACCACCCAATTGAGCGAAGCCAATAAAGCCAAAACCGAAGAAATTCAGAGCAAAGCTGAAGAACTGGCTAGTGTTTCCGAACAAAAAGAAAGAGCAGAACGGGAAGCTCGGCAGCGCACCCAGGAAGTGAATGCCCTTAGTGAAGAGGTGGCCAAAGAGCAATTGATTGCCGAAAAGGCTGAGAACGCCAAGATTACGGCTGAACTCCAGGCAAGAGAAGCCGAGGTAAGGGCCAAAAGCCAGGAAATTTACCTCTTTGCCGCCGCCGGTATTGCCGGCATTTTACTACTCCTGGCATTGCTCCTTTACAGTCGATTCGCGGCAAAACGACGTACCGCCAAATCTTTGGAAGAAAAAAATCAGCAAATCGAAGAAGAACGCCAACGCTCTGATGAGCTCCTGCTGAATATTCTTCCGGCTTCGATAGCCGAAGAACTAAAAACCAATGGGAAAGCGCAGGCACGGCAATACAAAGAAGCCACCGTCTTCTTTTCTGATTTTATCAATTTTACCAACATTGCTGAAAAACTCAGTCCGCAGGAGTTGGTACAAGAGCTGGACAAGTGCTTCAAAGCGTTTGACTTTATCATTAGTCAATACGATGATATCGAGAAGATCAAAACCATTGGTGATGCTTATATGTGTGCGAGCGGCCTGAGTGAGCGGAAATCAATCCCCCACAGCATGGTAAAAGCGGCCCTGGAAATGCAAGCGTTTCTGGAAGAGCAGAAGCAAGAACGTATCCGTATCGGTAAGCCTTACTTCGAAGCTCGCATCGGCATCCACACCGGGCCCGTTGTTGCCGGGGTGGTAGGGGTGAAAAAATTCGCCTACGATATCTGGGGAGACACCGTAAATACTGCCGCCAGGGTGGAAGCCAACAGCGAAGCAGGCAAGGTGAACATTTCAGAAACGACCTACGGCTTGATCAAGTACGACTTCGAGTGCATCCACCGCGGCAAGGTGCAGGCCAAAAACAAAGGTCTACTAGATATGTACTACGTACAGCGGGAGCTGGTAGCAGCGGCGGTTTAGGGACTATTGGTACTACTTCCCTTTAAACCGTGCTTCCCTACGTTCCAGGAATGACTTGAACCCCTCGGCGGCATCCTCCGTTTTCATCAGTTGACGGGCTACGGGAAGTAGGTTTTCCATCGCTTTTTCTTCACCGTCTACCATGGATTCCCGGACGCTGGCAATGGTCGCTTGTACGGCCAGGGGTGCCTGACTGGCAATCGTTTCGGCGATAGACAGCGCACGATCAAAAGGATCCTCGGGCGTCATTTCCTGGATCATTCCAATCCGCAGGGCTTCTCTTGCCGAAAACAAATCGCCGGTGAGGAGGTAACGCATGGCATTGCCGTAGCCACAACGCTGTACCATCCGTACCGTAGCACCACCAAAAGGTATAAAACCACGCTTGATTTCAATTTGCCCAAAACGGGTATTTTCGCTGGCCACAGCAATATCAGCGGCCAGCAAAGTCTCAATACCAATCGTAAGGCAGTAACCTTTGACAGCAAACACCAGCGGTTTGGTGCGCAAGCGCCCACCCGTCTGAGCGGGGTCAACGAGGTGATCGCCAAATAAAGCACCACCTTCCATAACGGCAGGCCCTACATCTCCTAAATCAAGTCCGGAGGTGAAGTGCTCACCTTCCGCATATACAAGACCACACCAAATAGCGGGATCATCTTCCATCTGGGTATATGCTTCCGCCAACTCCTGGAGCATTTGGCGATTAAAAGCATTCATCTTCTCTGGCCGGTTGAGCTTGATGAGTAGGAGATGGTCGCGGATTTCGGTTATTACTAAGGACATGGCAAGAAGGATATTAGAAGTCGAAAGATAGGGGTAATTATTTAGGCTCGGAAAATATTTGCGGCGGGCAAATGATGTTCAATGATATAGGCTCCCAAGTTAAACCATTGTTCGGCCTGGTCGATTACCCAGCCGTCGGCGCTTACAACGATATGAGGGCTCACCGCGAGTACTTTGTCGGGGTCGAAACAAAGTTCTACTTCCCAAGGGAAATCATGGTCGGCACTGATTTCTTCAAGGAAAACACGCAAGCGCCCACTGTTAGAAATAGGCTGATCCAAGAGCCACTTCACGTGTGCAACTTCCAGCGTTTGCAATACATCTCCGATCAATTTTATTGCTTCGCTGGTTTGTTGGATGTGTTTATAGCTGCCGTGTACGCTAGAAATGTCGCGTAAGCAGCCATCCCGGCAATGAAAGATATAGGCACCGGAAAAAGCATTCTCCAGGAGGATGAGCAGATTGAAACCGTCAATGGCAACGGTTGCTCCGTTCATTGCTTGTAGGTTGCAGGTTTTGGCTTGTCGTTGCGCCGCATCCGAGGGAGCCACACTCATCCTCAAAAGGGCTTGGCGCTGCCGTTTGTTCAAACGATACCGATTGCCTACTATTTCCAAGGCAGAGGTCGTGCCGTAGCCTCGTTCCAGTAAAAAGGAGTGATCGTCAATGGCTTCTTTGAAAATCGGTGGCCATTTGACACCAAAGAGTTGGTCGTCATTGGGGTGTTTGCCGCGCTGGCGTGTGGTGGGGTTCATGTACGAAAGATTGACGCTGCTCTTATACTGTTTACTTCAACCCCAATACATCCTGCATATTATAAAGTCCTGCTTGCTGGCTCAATGCCCAACGTGCCGCGACGATCGCTCCCTGTGCAAATATCCTCCGATCACTGGCTTGGTGCTTCAACTCCAGGCGTTCGCCGGGACCAGCAAATATAACGGTATGCTCGCCAACTACTTCGCCTCCACGGAGGGAGTGGACACCAATTTCTTCGTCGGGTCGTTCGCCGGTGATACCAGAGCGGCCGTGGCATACTTTATCAGCCGACCATGCTCGGCCGCGGAGGATAGCTTCCACCAGGTTTTCGGCAGTGCCGCTGGGAGCATCTTTTTTCATACGGTGGTGCATTTCCACCACTTCTGGGTGAAAGTCATTGGTGAGGGTGGCTGCTACTTTTTCCGTAAGGTAAAACAACAGATTGACGCCTACTGCGTAATTGCCTGCCCATACCATAGGGATGCTGTGCTGGTAGGCCAGAATTGCTGTTTTCTCTCCTGCGGTGTGTCCCGTAGTTCCGATGATAAGTGGCTTGCCCGCTTTGGCCGCAGCAGCAGCAATGGCTAAGGTAGCCTCGTGGGTACTGAAATCTACGACAACATCACAAGTCTCAATGACCTCCAGCTGTGGCTGCTCTCGCGTAGCCGCAACTTCGATAATGGCTTTTTCTTGGGCCGCTATTGCGGAAATAGCCTTGCCCATACGCCCCTCTGCTCCGTTTAAGAATATTTTCATGACAAAAAATCTTGCAGCAATAAATCCAGTTTTGCTTGATGCTCTAAGGCAGGAGCTACCAATGGTAACCGAACCTGTGAAGTCTCAATTTTACCAGCCTTCTGCAAAGCATACTTGATGCAAACCGGATTGGGCTCCAAAGACAACATTTGTGCAAACAAAGGGAAAAACTTCTTGTGGTAAGCTTGCGCTGATACAAAATCATTGGCTAAAGCTGCTTGTACCATCTTGACCATGCCACTGGGTAAAAGGTTGGAGGTAACACTCACCACACCTTTTGCCCCAACGGACATAAACGGCAAGGTAAGCGCATCATCCCCCGAAAGGACCGTGATACTATCCCCCAACTCATGCACCAATTCCGATACTTTATCACATGAGCCACCTGCCTCTTTGATACAATTCACATGTTCAAAACGAGCTCTTAAACGGGCAACTGTAGACGTATCAATAGCAATACCGCTCCGGCCAGGGATCGAGTACAGCATAATTGGCTTATCAGTGCTATCAGCAATACTGGAAAAGTGCTGATAGAGTCCTTCTTGGCTTGGCTTGTTATAATAAGGACCAACTTGCAGAAAACCATCTACGCCTAGCTCGTGGGCCCTGGCGGTAGTATTCAGTGCAGAGCGGGTGTCATTGGAGCCCGTGCCCGCAATTACCTGAATACGGCCCGCTACTTCTTCCACCGCCGTTTCCACTACTTGCAGGTGCTCGGTAATGTTGAGGGTAGGAGATTCTCCGGTGGTACCCACCACAACAATCCCTTTTACGCCAGCGGCAATTTGCTCCCGGATCAGTTTCCGAAACCCTTCATAGTCCACTTCTTCTTGTTTATGAAACGGGGTAACGATGGCGGTGTAGACACCATCCCAGAAATTTTGATCCATGATCTATTTTTGTACTGTTCCTTGACGGAAAGTTAAGTAATCTGATGCTGTCGTTTAAAAAGCCCCTTGGTCAACATCTTTCAAAAACTTGATCACCCCGGGGAAATAATGCTCGGGATCGTCGTATTGCGAAAGATGGCTCCCATTAGGGCAGTAAAGGTAACGGCCATTCTGCACTTCTCCTGCCATCCACTTCATGTGTTTGGGGTCCATGGTGTCGTGAGCTGCTCCAATAACAAGCGTGGGTACCGTAATTTCTTTAAGACGGTCTTTAACATCCCAATCGGCCAGTAAGCCGCGGATACCAAACTCGCTGGGCCCTTGCATGGGGACATATACTGCGGGATTCATGTGTGCAAAAAGACGGTTGACCGGCTCCGGCCATTCTGCTACTGGAAAACGGATAACATGCTCGGTATAGTGGTGATTGATCAGGATATCCATGTAGCGAGGATTGCCAAAATCTTCCGCCGCTTCAAAAGCTTTGATTTCCGCAAACAGCGCTGGATCCATTGCCGGCCCCAGTACTTCCATTGCATAAGCCCCGTATTCCGGACAACTTGCCATCATATTGGAAATAATCAGCCCCTTCAGGTTTTGCTGATATTTCAATGCGTATTCCATGCCCAGGATGCCTCCCCAAGATTGGCCCATCAGGTAGAAGTTGTCAGGGCCGAGGCCGAGGGCTTTTCTTACCTGCTCTACTTCTTCCACAAAGCGTTCGGTGCGCCAGAGGGTACTGTCTTCGGGTTGATCACTGTAATGAGAGCCCAGTTGATCGTAATAATAATATTCGATGGCTTCGCCGGGGAAATAACTATCGCAAGCCAACCATTCTTCGTGGGTTCCACCAGGGCCTCCGTGCAAGAGCAGTACCTTGATGGTAGGGTTGTTGCCGGTGCGCTTGGTCCAGACATTAAAGGTGCCGCTGGGTGTCGTAATAGGAATCAGTTTGATTCCACCACTGATGACATCATCTCGCCCACTGTTGTCGAAGTATTCCGCCAGGGAAATGGCTTTGTCATCTTCAGGAATCTCTTGGTTGACAGGGGCTTTTTGCTCGCAGGCAAAAGTCAGGGCCAAGATACTTAGTAAAAATAAAGGAAGAATTAGGTTTTTCATTAGGCTAGTTTTTTCTTCTAGAATAAACTTCAAAGACAAAATCATGTTCATCACGCTCACCTGCTTGATGGGCTTCACTACTGATCAGTTCCCATTCATCAGCGGGCAAATCGGGAAAAACGACTTCCCCTTCTGGTTCTGCCATGACCCGCGTGAGGTACACTTTATCCAGGTAGTGCATACTTTGCTGGTAAATTTCGCCGCCACCGATGATAAACACCTCTGTTTCATCATTATCGTAAGCAATCGTGAGCGCTTCTTCGATAGAATGTGCCACGAGAATTCCCGTAGCGGTAAACATCAGGTCTCGGGTGAGCACAACATTGGTACGCTTGGGCAGCGGGCGCCCCATGCTAGCGAAAGTTTTCCGCCCCATGATAACGTGATGTTCAAGGGTTGTCTGTTTGAAATACTTGAGGTCAGTAGATATTCTCCAGGGGATATCGTTACCATCCCCAATTACATTATTCTTAGCAGCTGCTACAATAGCTGATACAATCATAGGTTGAATTTTATGGTTGACCACCGATAAGGTTGGCAGCCTTCATGCGATCTTCTAGCCACTGGCGTTCCGGGGTGATTTCCCCCCGCAGGTATTTTTCAATCATCAAACTTACAATCGGTGCTGCGTAGCTTCCTCCCCAGCCTCCGTTTTCAATGTAAACGGCGATTGCAATTTTTGGATTTTCCTTTGGTGCAAAAGCAAAAAAGATAGAGTGGTCTTTGCCTCCACGCTGGGTATTTTCGGCAGTACCCGTTTTTCCACAGATGGGAATATCCGGGATGTAAGCAATGCGGGCAGTACCTGCTTGTACTACCATTTCCATCCCATCAATGACCGGAATAAAATGCTTGGCATCAATACCTGTTTGCCGCTTTTTCAAGCTTAAAGGGGCTGGGATAGGATTCCCTTCAGCGTCTCTTAAGGCACGCGTAAGATGAGGAGTGATGAAGTAGCCACGGTTGGCAATAGCGGCCGCAAGGTTGGCTAATTGCAGGTTGGTGGTCAGTAATTCCCCTTGACCAATCCCTAAAGATCGAAGCCAAATCGACTTCCATCCCGTTTCGTTGGCGTAGACTTTATCATAGAACGCAGCAGAAGGGACGTTACCCGGCTGTTCTCCGGGGAAGTCGAGTCCTAACGGGCTGCCCATGCCAAAATTTTCCAGGTAGTTATTAAAATCAGTTAAGCCCTGACGAGGCGTATTTTCTTCGGGAAAACGATCAACAACTTCGCGAAAAGCCGTCACGAAGTAAGCATTGCAAGAGTACTGAATAGCCGTAGCTACGTCTTTGCAATAAGGGTGGTTGTGGCAGCCCGTGAGGCGCAGGCCATTAAGGTAATAAGCTCCTTGGCAGCTGATTCCACGATTAGGATCAAGGGTGCCATTTTGCATAGCAATCAGTGCCACAATGGGCTTAAACAAAGACCCGGGCGGGTACTGTGCCTGGATACTCCGATTGAAAAAAGGCTGTAGCGAATCGCTTAGCAAGTCGGCATAATGCTTGCCACGTTCGGTGCCAATCGCCAGGAGGCTAGGGTCATAAGTAGGCGTACTGATCATCGCCAGAATTTCGCCAGTCTCTGGTTCAATCGCTACGATGCTCCCAATTTTATTCTGCATCAATGCTTCGCCATAGGTCTGCAGGTTAAGGTCTATCGTAGAAAAAAGGTCGTCGCCGGCTTCAGGCCTCACGTCCAGTTCACCACCATTAACACTACCCATAACTCTACCCTGAATGTCTTTTTCTACTCGACGAATACCCTTGGTGCCGCGCAGGTAATATTCGTACTGTTTTTCCAGTCCGGTAATCCCCATATAGTCCCCCGTATTATAGGCATCGGTAGAGTCTTCCAAAATACTGGGACTCACTTCCCCAATGTACCCCAGCAAGTGGGCACTACTGTGATGAGGGTAAGCACGAGCGTTACGCTCCTGGATAAAAAAGCCTGGGAATTCGTATAGACTTTCCTGTAAAGTAGCGTATTGTTCTGGTGCTATCCGGGTCAGGAAGGGCTCCATTTTTGACTTAGAATAGCGAGGGTCACGCCATTCTTTATCTAATGCTGCAATGAAATAGTCTTCAGTAACGCCTAGTAATCGACAGAATTTGGTGGTATCGAAATCATCTTTGTAGTCTTCGAACTGATTATAAACAAACATCAGATCGTAGATAGGCTTGTTGGTAACCAGGAGTTGTTTGTTACGATCAAAGACCAAGCCTCGGGAGGGGTATTCTAATTGTTTGCTCGACCCGGCAGCTTCGGCGCGGGTGCGGAAGTTTTTATTCAGTACTTGCAGGTTGAGCAATTGCCCTACGATCACCAGTGTAATGATGATGAAGAAAACCTGAATAATACTCCCACGGTTTTTGTGATGATCAACGGCCACAGTACCAGCTTTAAAAAATTATGCTTCAGGATTGATAGCGTAGATGCTTGCCAAGAGGAAAAACATAGACCCTAACCAACTAAACAATACCTTCAGTAGGATAGATTTGAAATATACAAAAGTAAATGCTTCCAGAGAAAAGTAGACGAATAAATGAATGAAAATAAGGGTAGCAGCGTATTGGAAAAACCAGGTTTGCCCTAGCGATTTTTTAGTTGGATGGTCTTTAATACTGTAACCTTCTCGAGGTGTAAGGATGCGCAAGACAAATGCCCGAGCGTAAGCCGTAAAGACCAAAGCACCAGCGTGCAAACCGGGGCTTTCGTAGAGCCAGTCGATGGCCAAGCCCAGGATAAAACCCAAAAAAATCGTCAAACTGCGCGGCGTTTTGAACGGAAGCAACAAGATGAAGAGAGGATAAAGAAAAACCTGAAGATAAATGATACCATCCCAACCCCAAACAACTTGCTTTAGCACGAACACCTGGAGGAGCCAAAGTAGAAAAAACCTGATCGTACTATTGGTGATTGCTTTATCCATTTATTCCGGGTTGTCGAGTTGATCCAAATCACCTTTCATCAAATCACGAACGATATAAGCATCTTTCACCTCGTAGAGATTGTTGAAAAGCTTAACCTCCAACTCTAGGGTATTATCTCCCTCCTTAACGTTCTTTCGGGAAACACTACCAATGGGTACTCCGGTGGGAAAAATATTAGAATAACCCGTGGTCTCTACGGTGTCTCCTATCGCAACATCAGCATATTCCGGGATAGCGTAGAGCGTTGCTATACGAGTATCGCCGCCGTTCCAACGCAAAGAACCAAAGAAGTTTTTGTTGCGAAGTCCGGCACTGATGCGCATACTGCGATGGGTAATACTCATGACCCTACAGTGCCGCTGTGCGACCTGAACGACAATCCCTACTACACCTTTTCCATTGATGACCCCCAAGTGAGGCTCAACGCCGTGGATGTGCCCCCTGTTTACTACATAAGTAATGTTAGCACTCAGCGGGGATTTATTGATGATCTCACCAGCGATATAATTGTACCGTTGCCGCAGGGAATCATTCTGTATCGTATCGTTGTTTAAGGCTTCCGTATAAAAGGCATTGGGCATTCTGGATAGCAAAGCTGCGTTTTCTTCCCGGAGTTGGTCATTGAGTTGTTCGAGCTTCAAATAATTTTGGGCTTTGCTGGCCCGCTCCATAACGACTCCCGAGTACATATTCCAGGTAGACGAAGCGACCTCTTGCTGAGGGGTATTGTAAGTGATGATCAGGTAAAGGCATACCACTTCCAGGGTAGCAAACAGAAAGAATGCTCCTTGACGTGTAAAGAGTTGGAGTAAACTACTCATACCTAACTGATTTCAGACCTGCAAGGTTGATTATACGCTACCCCGAGGAATTAGAATTGGCATATAGCGATCGGTATCTGCTAGCGCAGCACTAGTACCTCGAACCACCGCCCGAAGCGGATCTTCTGCCACGTGGACAGGAAGCTTGGTCTTGGAACTGATCCTTTTGTCCAGCCCTCTAAGCAAAGCCCCTCCCCCAGTCAAATAAAGCCCGGTGCGGTAAATGTCACTGGCCAACTCTGGTGGTGTAGCCTCCAATGCCCGCAGCACTGCCTCTTCGATGGCCGTAATCGATTCATCAATAGCGTGAGCGATCTCCTGGTAGGTCACAAAAATTTGCTTAGGGATACCCGTCATCAAATCGCGACCATTGACCGCAAAGTCTGCCGGAGGGTCTTCCAAAACAGGTAATGCCGAACCTACGTGTATTTTGATTTGCTCAGCGGTACGTTCTCCGATGAGGATATTGTGCTGCCGCTTCATGTAATTCATGATATCCGTAGTAAGCTCGTCACCAGCGATACGGATCGACTGGTCAGTTACGATACCAGAAAGCGCGATTACAGCAATCTCCGTCGTACCTCCACCAATGTCAATAATCATATTACCGATCGGCTCCTCTACGTCAAGGCCAATACCCAAAGCTGCGGCCATTGGTTCATAGATGAGGTAAGTTTCTTTAGAGTCAACGTGGTCAGCAGAGTCGAATACGGCACGTTTTTCTACTTCTGTAATCCCTGAAGGAATACAGATGACCATTTTGAGATGTGTGAAAAATCGGCGTTTACGGCCGATCATCCGGATCATCCCTTCGATCATATTTTCCGCGGCTTTAAAGTCGGCGATAACACCGTCTTTTAAGGGGCGAATGGTTTTTATCTCTTCGTGTGTTTTCTCGTGCATCTGCATAGCCTTCCGGCCAACAGCGATGGTCTCTTCCGAACGTCGATTGTACGCAACGATAGATGGTTCGTCGACAACAACCACACCGTCTTGGATGATGAGTGTATTGGCCGTTCCCAAGTCAATGGCCAATTCTTGCTTGAATAAGCTAAATAGCTTCATTAATTGTTTATTCTCCTTAGTTTCAAAAGTGGGCGAATGATGTACTACCCTGCTTTAAAAGCTGAAATTACGTAAAATAGTGTATAGCCTCGGCTATTTTCTACGCTTAATTTATTCTTTCTGCAAAGCAAAGCAAAAAACCGCAAATTTTAGGTCTAAAGCAGTGATTTTCTAGGGCCCAACCACTACCGTCCACAAGTCTTTGTCTTGCAGATAGTGCTGAGCCAGGCCTTGGATTTCTTCTGGGGTAATTTCTTGCACCGTTTTGATCAGGCCCGCCAGATCTTCTTTACCCAATTGTTCCGTGAGCAAGGTGCGCACGGTTTCTGCCCAGTTGAATGGTCCATCGACCATAGTCAGAAAAGAGCCCATTAGGTAATTACGCAGCATTTGCATCTCTTCTTCTTCGACCAATTCATCGCGCAAGCGCGCTATTTCATGTTGGATTTCGTGCAGGGTTTGTTGTACGTATTCCGGGCTTACTTCCGTATCGATTTGGAAAGTTCCGCCCCAGCGGAAGCTGTCATAAGCAGCTGAAATATTATAAGTGTACCCCTTATCTTCTCGAATGTTTTCCATCAGACGGCTTCCGAAATAGCCGCCCAGAAGATTGGCCAAGACGTAACAGCCATTGGCGTCTGGGTGCGTCCGAGGGAAGAGTCGGCGGCCGATTCGTATTGCCGCTTGACCTCCCTGGGTATGAGGGACTATTATCTTGTGAGGCGCCTGATCAACATCAAGTGTCAGCTTGGGAGATACTGCCGCCCGATTAGGGATACGCGCCAATTCGCCGTGGATGTAGCTGGTGGTCACTTCGTCAAAACGGCCACTGATGATCGCAAAGCCATTGCCCGCATGAAAGCATCGGTAATGGTGCTCTACCAGCCAGGACTGTTGGAGGTTGTTGTAAACTTCTGTGTTGGAATTGTAACCATAGGGGTGATCCTTACCAAAAAAATATTCCGTTATATTGCGATAAGCAATCACTTCCGCTTTGCTCAAGTCTTCCTTGAGGCTTTGTTGCTTACGCTTTACATATGCCTGTAGATCAGCTTCCCGCAAAGCGGGTTCACAAAGTATTTCTACAAAAAGTGGTAATATTTCCGGGAGCTGCTTGTTGAGGCAGTGCATAGCCAAATTACCGGTATCCATTTGAAAAGGAACACTGAGATGCGCTCCGTAATAATCAAATTGCTCAGCAATATCACTTCCGGTGCGCCGATGGGTGCCTTCCTTAAGCAGGGCTGCCGTGGTGCGTGCAACCAAAGGATGTTTTTCGTAAGGCCGACCACCCCAACAGATAAACTCAATGCGAACCAAATCCTGGGTTCCACGATTAATATGATAACAAGGCAAGCCATTGGCAAGCACGTGCTGCTCAAAATCAGGAAGCTCTATATGGGTAACGGGAAAAATCGGTGGAGGAGCTGGCATAAATTTTCGCTAGTGAATAGGGAGCAAAAATTGCTCTGTTATAAAATGCAAAGCTATAAAAACATACTTATCCACATATTGTTAACATCTTAGTCCGCTTTATCGCTCATTTAATTGTATTTTTGCTACTCGCTATCACCATTACAATTACCTATGAAGTTTAGTGTATCCTCTAACGATTTACTCAAGCGCCTGCAAGTAGCAGGTGGAGCTATCAGTTCTAATCCGGTACTCCCGATTCTGGAAGATTTTCTTTTCCGCATCGAGAACAACCAATTGTCAATTACGGCAACGGATTTGGAAACTTCCATCATTACCTCCATTGAAGTAATGGCCGATAAAGATGGCATGGTAGCAGTACCCGCCAAAATCCTGTTGGAAACACTGAAAGCACTTCCCCAGCAGCCCATTACCTTTACGGTAAATGACAGTAATTTTGGTATCGAAATTACTTCTGCCTACGGAAAGTACAAACTGGCCGGAGAGAATGGCGAAGATTTCCCCAATGTCCCTGAAGCGGATACGGTTGACACCGTTGCGGTACCTTCTCGTTCTTTGTTGCAAGGAATCAACAACACCCTTTTTGCCACCAGTTCTGATGAATTGCGGCCAGCCATGACTGGTGTTTACTTCCAGGTAGATTTCAACAAGGTAACCTTGGTGGCGACGGATGCCCACAAATTAGTAAAATACGCTTTCAACGATGTGACCAGTGAAGTTTCCACAACCTTCATCGTTCCTAAAAAAGCCCTCAATTTACTCAAGAGTGCACTGCCCGATGGCGTAGAAGTAACCTTGTCTTTCAATAAAGCCAACGCTTTCTTTAGCTTCGCTGGCACCAGTATGGTTTGTCGCCTGATTGATGCACGCTATCCCGACTACAATGCCGTTATCCCCGTGGATAATCCAAACGTCTTGAGCGTCTCCCGGACGGACTTCCAAAACTCCTTGAAGCGGATTGCGATTTACGCAAACAAGACCACCAACCAGGTAATTCTCAGTATCAGTGATGGTAGCCTAACGGTTTCCGCGCAGGATCTTGATTTCTCCAACGAAGCTACAGAACAACTGACTTGCACCTATGATGGTGACCCGCTAACGATCGGCTTCAACGCTCGTTTCCTGGTAGAAATGCTGGGTATTCTTGAATCCGATGAGGTGAAAATTGAGATGAGCTCAGCTACCCGTGCCGGTATCCTTCTGCCTACTGAAGAAACCGAAGGGGAAGAAATCCTGATGCTGGTCATGCCCGTGATGCTAAGTAACTAATGCATCACTACTTCTTTTATGGTGCTTGCTTGTGCTTATTGCTAGGTGCTTGCGCTAAGGCTTCCTCACCAGAACCAGAAGAGGTGGTCGGGGCTTATATCAACACTCTCCATCGTGGTGATTTCACGGGGGCCGCAGCGTTCTGCACGCCTGCCGGAGCGGCCTATGTGGATGCCCTTGAGGCCATCATGGCTGATCCAGAGGCTTTGCCTGACACTTCTTCCGTCATCATCAATAGTATTCTTTGCCAACCACTAAGCGGCGATACTTTGTTGCGGTGTGAGGCGATGATTGACGATGGTTTCGAAGTTTATCCCGAACAGTATCTCCTCCTAAAAGGTGCCGAAGGCTGGCGGGTACATCATCAACCGCAAGACGGAAAAACCAGTACTTCCGAGGAAGTCATCACTACCGAAGAAACCTCGGCTGCTGAAAACTGATCCTATGCGTAAAACAGGTCTATTCTTTGGGTCTTTCAACCCCGTTCATACCGGCCACATGGTGATTGCGAATTTCATGGCCACCCAAACCGATCTTGATGAGGTCTGGATGATCGTCAGTCCGCAAAATCCGCTGAAAAACAAAAAGAGCCTAGCACGAGATCACGATCGATTACACCTCGTCCGGCTGGCCATTGGAGAGAATATTCACCTCCGAGCTTCGGATGTAGAATTCTCACTTCCACAGCCTTCCTATACGGTCGACACCCTGATCTACCTTCGGGAAAAATACCCCGACCGCGAGTTTGTCCTCATTATGGGCGGAGACAACCTGGGGACTTTACACAAGTGGAAAAATTATGAAATCCTCTTACGGGATTACCAAATCTACGTCTACCAGCGCCCCCAATATGAATTAGGCGAATTAGCGGAGCATCCCAGCATTCATCTTTGGGAAGCTCCGCTCATGCAAATTTCAGCCTCTTATATCCGCCGCTGCCTTCAGGAAGGGTTATCAGTCCAGTACCTGGTGCCAGATGCCGTGTATGAATACCTGGAAGGGAGTGGTTTGTACAGGTAACTACCTGATTAGGGTCACATCTCCTTTGACTTCCACAATTTCTTCATCTACGAAACGTAATTGTGCCAGATAGACGAAAACACCCGGGTTGACGGGCTCGCCGTTGAATTGGCCATCCCAGCCTACTCCTTCATCATTGGGGAAGATGTTGTTCGCTTCGAACACCAATTCGCCCCAGCGACTGAAAATTTGTAATTTCTCAATGAGTTCTAGCCCTGGTCCGCTGAAAATGGTAAACCCATCATTGCTTCCGTCGTTGTTCGGGCTAAAGACGTTGGGAATAAAGACCGGCCGATCTTTGATGACCCTAATCGTCACCTCATCGGTAGCCGTACAGCCATTTTCATTGGTGACGAGTACCTGATAAGTCGTCGTGCTTGTAGGATCGACCTGCACCAGGCTGCAATCCGGATTGAGGCAACTCAGTGAATCCATTGGCGTCCAGGTATACGTCACGGGAGAATAATTGGAGACGGCCCTTACCAACGTATCAAAGCCCAGAACAATAAAACGGTCGCCACCAGCATCAACAATCAACTCGAGAGGTTGTGTGACCGTCGCAGCAACGGTAGCCGTACATCCTTCGGCATCCAATACCGTCACTTCGTAATTCCCGGCGGGCAAATTATCTAATATTGGATCCGTTTGAAACGTAAAACCGTCAATGCTATATTCGTAAGGGGGCGAACCACCAACGGCCTCGACTTCAATACTGCCTGCGCTTTCGCCAAAACAAATATTATCAATGACTTCCACCAAACCTAGCCCCAAGCTATCGGGCTGTGTAACGATGGCCTCGCCAGTAATCAGACAATTGTTCTCATCGGTCACCTGTAGATCATAAGTACCGGCAATGAGATTTCCATTGATAGCCCCGTTTGCTCCATTGCTCCAATTGTAGGCATAACTTCCGAAACCACCAGTGACGAGCGCCTCTACAGTGCCATCACTTTCACCAAAACAGCTAACATTGTCGATGGCAAAGTCCAGCGTAAGTGGCGGATAATCTTCAACCACCAATTCAAAAAAGCCACTACAGAGATTCGCATCCAGCACATCTACCTGGTAGGTTCCAGCAGAGATATTGTTCAAGGTGTTATTGGGCGTAAACCCATTCCCATCGTTAAAATTGTACTCGTAAGGAGGCAATCCATTGTTGATCACAATCACGATAGAACCATCACTAAACCCAAAACAACTGGGAGGCGTGATCGTCTGTACCGTAGGATCGAGCTGTAGCTCAAGTTCCCTTACGGGTAAAACCTGGGTAAACTGACAGCCATTGGCATCACGAACGATGACGGTATAATCACCCTGGCTGATATTACTCAGGGTATTGTCAGGTCCGAAGCCCATGTTCTGCCAGTTGTATTGATAGGGAGGTGTTCCTCCGTTTACCACCAGCGTAACTGCACCATCGGTACCCCCGTTACAGGTAGGCATAACCACCAGGGTATCAAAAGTAAAAGGGGGAGGGCTGTCTACCACAAAAGAAAACGCATCCTGACAAGTCGCTTCATCTACAACCGTTACCGTGTACACTCCGGGAGCCAGACCAGTAAGATCCTCGGTATTGGCGCCATTGCTCCAGGCATACCCATAAGGCCCGTAATCGTTGCTCACTAAAAAATCAATCGCGCCATCGGTACTGTCCGGGCAGTCAACATCACTCACAATAGCACCGGTCGTAAAATGATCATCACAGCAGACCACCTCGGTAGTCAGATTGATACGGGTGACAATACAACCGCGCTCAGAAGTAACTTCCAGGATAACCGGCTTGATACCTGGCGTATTGTAAACAACTCCGTGCGGGCCTTCCCCGGTAGCCGTACGTGGTACAGCACCTGTGCCAAAATCCCAGGTATAACTGTCAATATTGCCAATAAAAGAAGATGCATCCGTAAAGAGGATCGTTTCGCCAATACAAGCAATTGAGGGTTCAAAAACAAAATTAGCCTCCGGCCCCACGAAGGTGCCCGTGCCGGGGCTCTGATCAAATTCAATTGAAAATCCTGCTCCCGACTGGCTAAAATTATTGACGACCAGTGCGTAGCTGCGGCCTGCAACCATGTCTACTGCCTGAGCAAAGTTGTTGTTTCCCGGCTGGCAACCACAGGTTTCTCCGATATCCGGATCGGCCAGACTGAGGCCCGTTTGGCCCGTACAAGGAGCCCACTCCGCAAAAGGAGCACCCACATTTTCGCCAGAAGCCATACATCTAAGGTCTTGTTTTCCGCTACAATCGTCCAGCCCGTTGGGTAGTTCAAAGACCACAAAATCGAGGTCATCCGCAGGATTCAGAGGGGTGAGCGTAAAGGCCAAGGGGCCACTATCCTGGCAGGTCCATTTGTACCAAGTGCTACTGGATTCATCAAAAGGACAGGTACCACTACTACAGCTCACATCTCCTATCTCATTAGGCGTATTACCGACACCGAGCACAAAAGCGACCGAAAATGGTGATTTATCACAAAGAATTACGGCAGAGTCACAATCGCCATCAGGTGGAGGGACTTCGTTGAAATTGTTGACACACAATTCGAAAGTTCCCGTCTGGTTGAAGCGAGCGCTGACGCGAATGTAATAAGTTTGGCCAATAGTGAGTCCCGATTCGAAGATCGTTACCTGATCGGCATTGGAGTTGTCTGATGCACACGCGATCGCATCGCCAAGATTATCGCAAGTCCCTTCGTAGAGCGCAAACTGTGGATCTTGAATGGTACCTCCATCGTTGACATCCGTTTCTCCGATCACACTGATACTGACGATAGGTGCTATTGCCGTGAAAGAGAACCAAACATCAAGAGCATTCTGGTTATTGGGGAAACAGGAGGGGCTGTCTTCCGGCGAGACGGTCGCATTGACCGTGGTAAAGGCATCCGGAGAAGAACACCACAGCGTGATATCATCCAGTGGGATAGCATTCACACATTCGTCGTTGGAAGGTTGTGCCCAAACGGCAGGTAAATAAAGGATTGAAAATAGGAATAAGAAGTATATTTTGCGCATAGTATGCTCATTTGGCTTTTAGTCTAACGTTTAAAAACACAAAAGCGTAGCTTTTGGTCTTTATATAAGAAGCTTTTGTCTGTTTAGTTGCTGTCTGGAAGTAAGATTTTAACTTTTATTTATCACTTTTGAGGTATGAAACAGATTCCCAACCTCATTACGCTCGTCAATTTACTGTGTGGCTGTGCGGCTATACTCAGTCTTTTTCAAGGCTGGTACTTTGCCACCGCCGGATGGTTAGCCGCCGCTGCCCTGGCTGATTTTGCTGACGGCCTTGCGGCGCGCGCACTAAAAGTAAGCTCACCCGTAGGCAAAGAACTCGACAGCCTGGCCGATCTTATCTCTTTCGGATTGGTGCCGGGAGCGATGCTTTACACCTTAATGGTAGTAGGCGCACATCCTGATTTTTCCAATCCTATGCAAGGCGGTATCCATTGGTTTGCATTTCCAGCTTTTATTTTGACGGGGGCATCGGCACTACGTCTTGCACGTTTCAACCTGGATGAGCGGCAGACCGAAGGATTTATTGGACTGGCTACGCCAGCTTGTACCCTGTTTGTCCTTGGCTTATTGATGCTCTACCGGGCTGAAGTTCCTTTCTTTTTAGAAATTATAGAACAACGATTCGTGATGTATGCCCTGATTTTCGCCCTTTCCTGGCTATTATTGGCGGAAATCCCCATGTTTAGTTTCAAATTTAAGCACTTACGCTGGGAAGGCAACGCCCTGCGGATTATCTTTGCGGCCTCAGCACTGGTCTTTTTGTTGATCTGGCGTGAAGTGGCGCTCGCACCCATTGTGCTGATTTACATTGTTACCAACATCGTTCGTCACTTTACCACTAACCGCAGCCTGAGATGAATTTCATTGCTGAAGTATAGGAGAAGATATAGAGACAAACCGACCATCACTGGTTAATTTTGCACGCTCCCCCTCGCAGGGAATTTTTTAAGCTTTCAACTTGTTGAATCAAGTCAACACCGGTTGACAAATCACGATTACGATTACGCACCATGGCAGAACAGTTATTCGATAAAGTACGTGACCTGATCAGCGCCATCAAGGCCGCTGCCCCTACTTCGAGTGAAGAACTCGAACAGTTTCGTATTCAATTCCTGGGGAGTAAGAACCAATTGAAGCCGTTGATGGGCGAAATCCGCAATGTCATCAACGAGCGCAAAAAAGAATATGGCCAGCTCGTCAACGAAGCCAAGCAAGCCGCAGAGGCTAAGTTTGCCGAACTGAAAGCCAATCTGGAATCCGCTTCCGAAGCATCTGCCGCTAGTGATCTCGACCTGACCGCACCGGGAGAGCCCCTGGTTTTGGGGTCGCGCCATCCGATTGCGACCACGATGAACCGTATTGTGAGCATCTTCGAGCGCATCGGTTTCGCAGTAGCAGAGGGACCTGAAATTGAAGACGACTGGCACAATTTTACGGCACTCAACACGCCGGAAGACCACCCGGCCCGCGACATGCAGGATACTTATTACCTGAAAGGCTACGAACCTGGTGCGGGTGCCCAACTGTTGCGTACGCACACCTCTTCGGTACAGGCACGAACCATGAAAAGTACGCAGCCACCGATTCGTATCATTGCCCCCGGACGGGTCTACCGCAATGAGACTATCTCAGCGCGTTCACACGCCCAATTCCACCAGGTGGAGGGCTTGTACATCGACGAGAAAGTATCTTTTGCGGATATGCAGCAGACCCTGTTTTACTTCGCTCGTGAGATGTACGGGGAGAACACGCGCATTCGCTTGCGCCCTTCTTACTTCCCCTTTACGGAACCTAGTGCAGAGATGGATGTTTCCTGTTTCATCTGTAATGCCGAGGGGTGTAATATCTGTAAGTACACCGGGTGGGTAGAAATCCTTGGTTGTGGTATGGTTGACCCCAACGTTTTGGAGGAATGTGGTATTGATTCCGAAAAGTATACCGGATTTGCCTTCGGTATGGGGATTGAACGCCAGGCCATGATGTTGTACAATATCACGGACATTCGTCTGATGTTTGAAAACGATGTTCGCTTCTTAAAACAGTTTACCGGAGTATTGTAGGTGAATAACCCTTTGGTTATTGCGCTCAACAATTGAGGGCAACGCATCTTTACTTCTACTCCTAAATCTTGATTTTTATTCCAATCCTCCATGAAGCCAAGTATTCCAAAAGGCACGCGCGATTTTTTACCCCAACAGGTAAACCGTCGTAATTATATTTTCGAAACCATTCGTAGTGTCTTCGTCAAGTATGGCTATCAACCCATCGAGACGCCTGTGATGGAGAACCTGAGTACCCTTACGGGGAAATATGGGGAAGAGGGCGACCGGCTTTTGTTCAAAGTGCTCAACAACGGTGATTTTCTAAACAAAGCTGATGAGCAAGCACTCAAGGAACGGAACTCAACTGCACTGATTCCTTCTATCTCCAAGCGGGGTTTGCGGTATGATCTTACCGTACCCTTTGCCCGTTATGTAGTGATGTACCAGAATGATTTGTCCTTCCCGTTCAAAAGGTACCAGATTCAGCCTGTCTGGCGGGCCGACCGTCCTCAGAAAGGACGCTACCAGGAATTTTACCAGTGTGATGTGGATGTAGTAGGATCGGATTCCTTGAGCTACGAGGCGGAATTGGTACAAATTTATGATGAGGTATTCGGTAAATTGGCAATCAAGACCATCACCCGCATCAACAATCGCAAAATCCTGGCTGGTATTGCGGAAGTAGCAGGCATTCCTGACCAGATGGTTGACATGACTGTAGCCATCGACAAGTTGGACAAAGTAGGTATTGAGGGTGTTCGTAAAGAACTGGGAGAACGTGGTATTGACCTGGCTGCCATCGCCAAGATCGAAGAAATTTTGGCCATCAAGGAATTAGCGGATCTAAAAGCAGCCCTTTCCACCAGCGAAACCGGTCTGCTCGGTGTAGAAGAAATTGCTCAAGTTTTTGCTTACCTGGAAGGGTACGAATTCAAGAACACCTTACAGTTCGATATCACATTGGCCCGTGGCCTCAACTATTACACGGGTTGTATTTTTGAAGTCAATGTAGATGCTACCGCTCACCCCTCCGTAAAGATGGGCAGCATTGGTGGTGGCGGACGTTACGCCGATCTGACCAGCGTTTTTGGTATGAAGAACATGCCGGGTGTAGGTGTTTCTTTTGGTGCAGAACGGGTTTATGATGTTTTGGAAGAACTGGACTTATTCCCTGCCGAAGATGCTGCTGCCCTGAAAGTACTCTTGATTGCTTTTGATGATGACAGTCACCGCTATGCCTTCCGTTGTCTCAACCAATTGCGCGCGGCCAACATCAACGCCGACCTCTACCCAGAGCCCACCAAGCTCAAAAAACAGATGAAGTACGCCAATGACCGCAAGGTACCCTACGTGATCCTCATTGGCGAAAATGAGGTCAGCAGCGGTCTACTGAGCTTCAAAAACATGGAAAGTGGGGAGCAGGAGAAATTGACGATAGAAAAAATCATTAATAAGTTGCTATAAGCCTTCTTTTTAGAAAATCGAATGGCCTTATATTTCTTATATGGTTCAATAATACAAATCAATCCCGCATCGGCTAATACCCCACTCCACAATGCCAAAATTTACCAGCTTAGCGGAAGTTCAACAAGCCATCCAACAAGGAGAACTGACCACCGTCAAGATAGTCGATTATTACCTGGAGCAAATTGCCGCTAGCCAGGACCTGAATATCTACGTAGAAGTTTGGGCAGAAGAAGCACGCGCTATTGCCCAACAGCAAGACGAGCGTCGCCAGCGAGGAGAACAACTTGGTCGTTTAGCCGGAATGGTGATCTCCATCAAAGACGTTATCTGTTACGAAAACCATCAGGTAACCGCGGGTTCGAAAATACTGGAAGGTTTTTCATCGCTGTTTTCAGCCACGGCCATTGAACGTCTTTTAAAAGAAGATGCCATCATTATTGGTCGCACCAACTGTGACGAGTTCGCTATGGGATCTACCAACGAGACCTCTATCTATGGTCCTACCCGTAATGCGGCCGACCCTACCCGTATTCCTGGAGGTTCGTCGGGAGCTGCTGCGGTAGCCGTACAAGCAGATACTTGTCTGGCCGCCCTCGGTAGTGATACCGGAGGATCAGTACGCCAGCCGGCGGCCTTCTGTGGTGTCATTGGCTTTAAGCCTACTTATGGCCGAATTTCACGGCACGGCCTGCTGGCTTATGGTTCTTCTTTTGATCAAATCGGCACCCTTAGCCACAGTGTGCAGGATACCGCTTTGTTGTTGGAAATCATGGCGGGTGCTGATGATTTTGACAGTACTGCCAGCACCATCGAAGTACCCGCCTACAGCAGCAACCTTGCTCAGCGCCAACCAGCCCGGATCGCCTATATTCGTCCGGCCTTGGAACATCCTGGCCTTGATGAGGAAGTGCGCGCCAATGCCGAAGCATTTCTCGATCAACTCCGAGCGCAGGGACACACTGTGGAAGCAGTAGAATTTGATTTACTGGATTACATTATCCCCGCCTACTACGTCCTTACTACTGCCGAGGCTTCCAGCAATTTATCGCGCTACGATGGCATCCGCTACGGACACCGGAGCAGTGAAGCAGAAAACCTGCTCGATACTTACCAAAAATCACGTACCGAGGGTTTTGGTCAGGAGGTGAAACGCCGAATCATGCTGGGTACCTTCGTGCTTAGTGCGGGTTATTACGATGCTTATTATGCGCGTGCCCAGAAAGTGCGACGATTACTGGTGGATCGCGTCAACGAAATTTTTGCTGACTACGATTTTATCTGTCTTCCCGCCACTCCTACTCCCGCCTGGCCACTAGGGGAAAGCCTTGAAGATCCTGTGGCGATGTACCTTTCCGATATTTACACCGTGGCAGCTAACATGGCGGGCTTGCCAGCCATTAGCCTTCCTAGTGGAACACACCAAAGCACCCAACTACCGCTGGGCATGCAATTGATGGCACCTGCTTGGGGCGAAGCGTCACTACTGGCTTTTGCTAACAGTGTGGGGTAAAAAAGGCATTCTGCCAGTATCCTCCGTTTTAAAAATTAATTAATAACTGTATGGACGATTTTTTGACGGAATTAGCTAAACCCTTTTTTATTTTCCTCTTTGGAGCACTAATTGGTATCATTAAAGCTTGGCTACGAAAATCTCCAATTTCTAAGAAGGAAGAATTTCTTAATTATCATCGCTACCTCAAGCAACCCGTCATTTGGACATTTATAGTAATGTTTCTGATTTTTCTCCTCATTGGGTTGGGAGTAAATCCTGATAAGGTAGCAGTATTGAAAAGGTCTTTAATTGCAGGCCTATATGCTTCTGCTGCATTGTACGTCTTTATGATTTGGGCAGCAAATTTGCTCAAAGACGGCAGAAAGTAGCAAGGAGGCTTCGAAAAACTACTGGTATAATGGATAAAACACAAGCTGCCATTTCAATTTTCAATCGCCATGCCGAAGAATACCAGTCCAAATACATGGACTTGACTAAATACCATGACTCGCTCGATTTGTTTTGTTCTTTAGTCCCTACAGCACCTCATCTATTAGACCTTGCCTGCGGGCCAGGAAACATTACTAAATATGTGCTTGATCAACATCCCAGTGCGACGCTGCTAGGTATTGATCTGGCGCCCAAAATGCTGGATCTGGCGCGCGTTAATAATCCTACCGCTACTTTTAAACGGCTTGATTGCCGGAACATTGGTGAACTACCCGGAAAATACGATGGCATCATCTGTGGTTTTTGTTTACCTTATTTATCCAAGAAAGAAAGCGTAAAGCTCATCAACGACGCAGCTGAATTATTGAACCCTGGAGGTGTTTTTTATTTGAGCACCATGGAGGGAGAGGATGCATTATCGGGCTGGGTGGGTCCTAGCTCTGGTGGCGAAGAGCAGCTTTATATGCATTACCACCAAGAGGACTATCTCGTAAAAGCGTTGCTCGATAACGGCTTAGTTATTCATCTTGCTCAGCGAATTTCTTCCCCTGTGCCGGGTAAAGCCCCAGTCATAGACTTAATCATCGTTGCAAAAAAGAGGTAAATATGTCTGATAAAAAACGCCCCCCTACTGCCTCCAAACAACAGCTGCATCCTCGCAACAAACATCTCCGACCTTATGATTTTGATCAACTTAAGGAGACTAATCCAGCCTTGTCTTCTTTTGTAAAGCCAAATAAATTCGGCAACGATAGCATCAATTTCTTTGACCCATTGGCGGTAAAAGCGCTGAACAAGGCTTTGCTGAAACAGTATTACGGCATTGATTACTGGGATATTCCCGATGGCTATTTGTGCCCGCCCATTCCTGGCAGGGCCGACTATATCCATTATCTGGCCGATTTACTCTACCCCGAGAAATCAAGCCCTGCGACCAAAGCTTATTTCAACGAAAAAATTAAATGCCTAGACATTGGCGTAGGGGCCAACTGCGTATACCCCATCATTGGTAGTAGTGAATACGGCTGGTCGTTTATCGGCAGCGATGTTGACCAAGTGGCGATAGAGCATGCGCAAAGTATTGTCGAAAATAACAAACGCTTGCAAAGCAAAGTTACGCTGCGTCTGCAACCCAACACGGACAGGCTCCTACAAGGAATTCTGCTGGAAAACGAGCGCGTCGAATTGGTTCTCTGCAATCCTCCTTTCCACGCATCAGCGCAAGAAGCACAGGCCGCCAACCAACGTAAACAAGCCAATTTGAAGGGTAAGCCCAAAGCCAAACCTCATCTCAATTTTGGCGGACAAAGCAATGAACTCTGGTATCCCGGCGGCGAGAAACAATTCCTGAGCAACCTGATCCAGGAAAGCAAAGCTTTTGCGACTTCCTGTTTCTGGTTCACCAGTTTGGTTTCGAAAGAAGCACACCTGAAATTCCTTTATCAAACCTTGGAAAAGATCGGCCCCACAGCGGTAAAGACCATCCCCATGGCGCAAGGCAATAAGACGAGCCGTATCCTCGCCTGGACCTTTCTTACAGCTAAGCAGCGTAAGGCTTGGGAGGCCTATCTTTCCCTTTAATCTACTTCGATTTCTTCACATACTTCGTCAGGATAACAATCTGCTGCCCGTCTACTTTACCTTCGATGTGCTCGGGGTTGTCGTGAACCAAGGAAATTCGGCGTACAGCGGTACCCCGTTTGGCCGTGAAGTTGGCCCCTTTTACTTTGAGGTCTTGGATTAGAACGACGGTGTCACCTGCTTCCAGTTCGTTGCCATTGCTATCGATATGCTTTATAGCGTTTTCGTCGGCGATGCCCTCTTTGGCCCATGCTAGTGTTTCTTCCCCCAGGTAAAGCATTTCCAGCAATTCTCCTGGCCAGCCTTCCGCTCTTAACTGATGGAGCATACGGTACGCAACAACTTGTACAGCAGGCACTTCACTCCACATACTATCATTGAGGCTCCGCCAGTGGTTGGGATCCACTTGCGCAGGGTCATCCAATTGAGTACGGCAAGTAGCGCAGGCATATACACAATCAGCAGCCAAGTCCCCGGAACGGGGAGCCACAGGATAGCTAGCTAAGTTCTCGGGGCTACCACACAACTCACACTGGCTGCCACTACGGGCAATTAATTCTTTTTGAGTACTCATTTAAGTTTAGATAGTGATAAAAAAATCTGGCAAATAGCGAATAAAAAAGCCGCTCCGAAGTAACCTTGGAACGGCTTTTTGTAATATTTCAATCCTGCAAAATTTACAGGGTCAATTTCTGTTTGATTTCTACGATTTCGTAGGCTTCGATAACGTCGCCCACTTTGAGGTCATTGTAGTTTTTGATCGAAACACCACACTCCATACCGGCGCGAACTTCTTTCACATCGTCTTTGAAGCGCTTGAGGGCTTTGATTTCGGCTACAACACCTTCTTTCGTTGGGTAAACAACGATACCTTCGCGAATCAGGCGGACATTGTTGTCGCGCAGAATCTTACCTTCCGTAACGTAGCTACCGGCAACGGTTCCCACTTTACTGATTTTGAAGATTTCACGAACTTCCAATTGACCGAGGATATTCTCTTCTTTGATCGTATCCAACATCCCTTCGATGGCCAACTTGATCTCTTCGATGGCTTCGTAGATGACGGAATAGGTCTTAATTTGAACTCCTTCGCGTTCGGCGAGTTTACGCGCACCGGAAGACGGACGAACCTGGAAACCAATGATAATGGCATCCGAAGCCGTTGCCAAGAGAACATCTGATTCGATGATCTGGCCCACAGCCTGGTGAATAACATTCACCTTCACCGTTTCCTGTGACAGCTTGATGAGGGAGTCGGCTAGTGCTTCTACCGAACCATCCACATCACCTTTCACAATAAGGTTAAGTTCCTTAAAGTTACCGAGTGCCAGACGGCGTCCGATTTCATCGAGGCTGATTCGCTTGGTAGCACGGTTGGCCTGTTCGCGAGAGATTTGCGCTCTGCGGTTGGCAATATCCCGAGCTTCCTGCTCACTTTCTACGACTTTAATACGCTCACCGGCTTGAGGTGCTCCCCCTAGGCCTAAGATCAGTACTGGTGCCGAAGGGCCTGCTTCTTTGACGCGTTGGTTGCGTTCGTTGAACATCGCTTTAACACGACCAGAGTGCTCGCCAGAAACCATTGGGTCTCCAACTTTTAGCGTACCGGACTGAACAAGCATTTTGGTAACGTAACCGCGACCTTTATCCAACGAAGCTTCAAGTACTGCACCGCTAGCCTTCTTATTAGGATTGGCCTTCAGTTCTTTTATTTCTGCTTCTAACAGAATACGTTCGAGTAATACGTCGATATTTGTTCCCTGCTTGGCAGAAATATCAGCCGAACCATAAGGTCCGCCCCATTCCTCAATCAGGTAATTCATTGAAGCCAACTCCTGCTTGATCCGCTCGGGGCTAGCACCTGCTTTATCGATCTTATTGATCGCAAAGATCATCGGAACACCCGCCGCCTCTGCGTGGCTGATGGCTTCCTTCGTTTGCGGCATGATGTTGTCATCCGCAGCAATAATGATCACTGCTATATCGGTCACCTTGGCACCACGTGCACGCATGGCCGTAAAGGCTTCGTGACCAGGCGTATCCAGGAAGGTGATGCGTTTCTTATCTTCTCCAACTCGCACCTCATAGGCACCGATGTGCTGGGTAATACCCCCGGCTTCACCGTCAGCAACGCTGGCTTCACGAATGTAATCGAGTAAAGAGGTCTTACCGTGGTCAACGTGTCCCATGATGGTAACTACCGGTGCACGTGGCAGCAAATCTGCTGGATCATCGATTTCTTCTTCCTCGTCTTCATCGACTTCTTCTACGGAGATGAACTCAACTTCGTGGTCAAACTCTTCGGCGACGATTTCAATGATTTCGGCATCCAGACGCTGGTTGATCGATACGATCACCCCTACGTTCATACAGGTCATGATCACATCCGTAGCATCAACATCCATCAGGTTGGCCAACTCCTGTACCGAGATAAACTCGGTTACCTGGAGTTTTTCGTTGTGTGCTTCCTGTTCGCGAGCTTCCGCTTTTTCACGGTGCCGCTCGCGGTTATCACGGCGTAATTTCTGGCGCTTTTTCTTACCAGTGCCCGCCATACGGGCCATGGTTGCTTTGATTTTATCTTCAATCTCTTTTTTAGAGACTTCTTTAACTTCATCGCGACCTTTACGGGATGATGATCCTCCGCTACGTTGGTTGTTACCTCCGCGTCCGCCGGAATTGCCACCACCAGTGTTGCCACCGCCGCCGCCAGTGCTAGGCCGGCTTTCACCTGGCCCTACCCGACGACGGGTACGCCGACGTTTTGGCTTATCGTCTGTTGTAGAAGACGATGCTGTGTCCTTTTTCTTATTGGCGTTGGCGTCTTTAGCTTTATCAGCTTCTTTCGCCTTATTGTCTTTCTTACCGCGACCACGACCTGACCCCAATTTACTGGCGTCGATCTTACCCATGATTTTCAGACCACGGAGTTCTGGTGTTTTGGCACGCGTAATTCCGTCTTCTGATGCCGTTGGGGCTGATCCTGCTATATCACCGCTATCTTTCTTGGCAGCTTCACCTTTTGGCTCCGCACTTTCCTTTGCAGGAATTGCCTTTTCAGCTTCGACAGAAGGTTTTGCAGGAGGCGTTTCTTCCTTAGGCACACTTGGCTTTTCTGTAGCCTGAGGTGCTTCTTCTTTTTTTGCGGTGGGTTGCTGCGCTGCCGCAGGCGTTTCTTTCACCTCTTCCTTTGGAGGAGTAGGTTCCGCATTAGAAGTTGTAGGTTTCGCTGATTTCCTCGGAGCATCCAAGTCTATCTTCCCAAGTACTTTCAACCCAGGAGCAGTAGATACTCTTTCCGCTACTTTTTCTTCCTTTGGAGGATCGGCTGGTGGTGGGGTAGCTTCTACAGCAGGTGCTGGTGGAGGCGTGGGTGCAGGTGGCTCTTGCTTAGCAACTGGTTCTTCAACCGGTGGCTTTACGGGGGCTGGCTGGCTTTTCGGTGCAGGAGGAGGAGCTAGTTTGGATTTCAAAGTAGATGGCGCAGCTCCTGTTAATTTAACGGGAATGCTGGGCCGCTCTTCTTGCTTGACCTCTTCTTCTTCCTTTTTTGCAACAGGACGGGTACCGATCACCAGTTGATCCGCCTTTTCTTTGATTGCAATAGACTTCTGGAACTCCTTGAGCAGTTCCTGATACATGTTATCCGAAACCTTCGCTGTGGGCTTAGGATCGATATCAAACCCCTTGTTGTGCAAGAAGTCTACGATGGTCGATAAACCCACATTTAATTCTTTCGCTATTTTGACTAAACGTCGCTCCATTCTAAAATTTTAGGTACGCCCTGCACGCTGATAAAACAAAAGCCAGCTTGGGCAAAACCAATGCAAAGATAAACTTTAAAAACCGTAGAGAATAACTCTAAAGAGAATAAGTCTACATAAAATAGTACTTATTTTTTTGTCTTTTCCTCCTTCAGCAACACTGTTTGCTGTTCAAGTTGTTCCCTTCTATGTAAAAAAGCGTCCCGCTCGGACAAAACCGAGCGGAACAACTCTACTTTATTATTCGAATTCAGCAGCTAGAATACGTAGTAATTCCTTTGCTGTTTCTTCCTCCAATTCGGTACGGCGAGCGATTTCCTCCCAGCTGAGATTAAGCACACTACGAGCGCTATCACAACCGATACCTTTGAGTTCTTCGATGATCCAATCTTCGATCTCATCGGTAAATTCTTCGAGAAGAACGTCATCGATTTCAATTTCATCGTTGTTACGATAAACATCAATCTCAAACTCTGTCAGGCGGCTAGCCAATTTGATATTCGTACCTCCCTTACCAATGGCCAAAGATACCTGATCGGGCTCTAGGAAAACATTGGCTTGGCGCTTCTCCATATCCAGATTGATGGTCGATACTCTTGCCGGAGTAAGGGCACGCTGAATATAGAGCGAAACGTTGTTGGTGAAGTTGATAATATCAATGTTCTCGTTGTGCAATTCGCGTACGATACCATGGATACGAGATCCTTTCATACCTACACATGCGCCAACCGGATCGATACGATCATCGTAAGATTCTACAGCTACTTTGGCGCGATCACCAGGAATCCGTACAATGTTACGTACAACAATCAGGCCGTCTTCAATTTCGGGTACTTCTTGCTCCAGTAGTTTTTCCAGGAATAGGTTAGCAGTTCTGGAAACAATAACAACAGGGTTATTGTTCCTCATCTCTACTTCTTTAATAACACCTCTAACCATATCTCCTTTCCGGAAATAATCACCGCGAATCGTTTCTTGCCGTGGCAATACCAATTCCGTACCTGTAACATCGTCGATAATCAAAATTTCTCGCTTCAGAATCTGGTGTACTTCTCCTAGCACCAACTCTCCAACCCGTTCTGAGTACTTGCGGTAAATTTCGTCTTTCTCGAGTTCCATGATACGAGAGATCAAGGTCTGACGAGCAGCCATAATCGCCCGACGACCAAAGTGCTCAAGGAACAATTGCTCATAGCATTCCTCACCAATCTCGTAATCTTCGTCAATAGCAAGTGCTTCTGAGATAGAAATCTGGCTCCGATCATCTGTAACCTCGCCATCGGGGACGATTTCTCTCACTCGCCACAATTCAAGGTCTCCCTTTTGGGTATTAACAATGACATCAAAGTTCTCGTCCGATCCGTACTTCTTACGGATCAGCGTGCGGAATACATCCTCCAGTACGCGAACCATCGTTGGTCGGTCGATATTTTTCCCGGCTTTAAATTCCGAGAATACGTCTACTAGATTCATTACACACAGTTTTATTTTAGGTAGCTCATGGGTGCCTTTAAGCGCATCCGCTACTTGAATGAAATTTTTACTTTAGCTTTCTCTATTGCTGAAAACGCAATGGTGGTTTGCACTTCTTCCGTCACTTTGCGTTTTCCTTCCTTACGGCGAACTTTGTAGTCCAGGGTGATTCCTTCGTCTGTTATTTCGCTAAGGCGACCTTCATAGTCTTCGCCTTCCTTGGTCTTCACTTCGAGTTTACGACCAAGGTGTTTGTGATACTGTCGGGGAAGTTGTAAAGGGCGTTCTGCTCCGGGTGATGAAACTTCCAGGGTGTACTTAGGCCCCAGCCACTGTTCTTCATCAATAACACTCTCCAAATGACGGCTGATCTGCTGACAAGTAGCGAAGGTAACGCCCGTGTCACAATCAATAATCACCTCCAGTTTTTTGTCAGCATGCAGTTTCACATCTAACCAAAAACAGTTGGCAAATTCGGGTTCCGTAAACTTTTCTTCTAACAGATCAATGATCTTTTCTTCCACGTAAGTATTAACATTTAGTACCTCCAGACAATAAAAAGAGGGAACCGCTAGGGTTCCCTCTTGGGATGCTCTTCCGTAAGAACGCCACAAAGGTAAGTAAAATAATGACAGTAAACAAGTATTATATTTAAAGCACTTTCTTTATCAAGGAATTGAGGATCAGCAAAAAAGGTAGACTACAATAATTCACACGATACAAAAGGCAGTTTCTTGTACCTTTTTCAGCTTCAGCAACGTTATTAATAGATGTAGCGCTAAAAAAACAGCATTCGATGAATAGAATATTTGCCATACTGATCATACTTACGCCTTTGTTGTGGACGGCTTGCGGCTGCCCACCAGACGAAAAAACTGGTGAATTGGCGCTTGGTGACGCTGCTAAAAACTTCCTCGGCTACGATGGTAGCGAAGTCCTCGTTTTCAAAAATGCCAGTGCTGCTGAGCTTAGGTTTACAGCTATTAGAGGTAAGGAGGTAGGCGAAGATCAGCTTTGCTACCGCACAACCTGTACCGAAGCCAAATACAACAGCCCCTCCTCTTGCGAATACTACACCTCGGAAAGCGAACGCTTTGGTTTCTTTAGTGAAGACAATACGGTGGTATTGGATCTATTGCTTTATTCTGACGTATACGATTACGGGACGGCCGAATTCTACGATGCTTTCCAGCTAGGGTTTTCCTTTGGAACACCCAGCATTTCCGGCCATCATGTTATTGAAGCCCGGTTCTCCGGTGATTTTGATATCAACACCTTAGGGATTACTGATTTCTTCCGACCAGAAGCCACTATGGTGCTGAACGGAGAAACTTATAACGACATTCTGGTTTATGAAGAAAATTCTCTGGCCGTGTACATCGAACCTGGCAAAGGAGTTATTGGTTTCAAGAACGCAGAAGACACCTGGACACTCCAGCAATAAGTAATCTGACGGAAATAACTGATTCCATTTTTTCCAACGATTCGCAAATATTTTCACGCAAGCTCCTTTTAGTTGCTTGCTTAGAAAATTTTAGCGAATCAAAAATGGAATCAGTTATTCTTGATCCGTCACTAATTATTAACACAACACTCACTTCTATGCAATTGACCAAAAAAATTTCATTAGCAGTTCTAGCCATTGGTATGGCTTTTTCGCTACACGCACAGGTAGCCATCAAGGCTGGCGTTAACTTTTCGAATATGCTCTTTGAGGAGGACGACACCTCCATCGAAGACCTGGCTAAAAATGGTGCCACTAAATTTACAGCAGGTGTAGCCTTCATTCTGCCTTTTAGTGATGCACTAGCTTTGCAGCCAGAGCTGCTCTTTGCTCAGAAAGGAGCAAAAAGCACCTATACTGTTCTGGGAGAGGAATTCTCCAATGACCTTACGTACAACTACCTCGACATCCCGCTGCTGCTTCGTCTCAGCTTAGGCGACACGCACGGAGAAGGGCTTGGCATCTACATCAATGGTGGTGGCTACATTGGTTACGCCTTTAATGGGAAGAGCAAAACCTCATCGCCACTTGGCGACGTGGAAACAGACATCACCTTCGATGATAAAGATGATCAGAGCCGGATTGACTTTGGTGCAGCTTTAGGCGGAGGTCTTACCTTGGGCAACCTGTTCTTTGACCTGCGTTATAATCACGGCATCAATAACATTCTTGATGACGATGCTAATAACAACAATGACAATGATTTCAAAAAATTGCAACACCGTGGCTTAGCGCTAACGGCGGGTCTTATTTTTTAAGAAATCTTAATTAAATTAAAGTGTTTCTGACCTCCTTACAAACAGTAGGTCTCCATTTACAAGGCAAAAGTCATTCCGATCTCCGGGATGACTTTTGTTTTTGTCCACACAACCTGTAATATTATGCTCAATAAGAATACTTATCAATAGGCCAGCAGATATGACACCATATTGAAGAAGGAATTTCAAAATATTATTGATCAGCATTATGGCATTCTTTACAAAATTGGCCGGGCCTACACCCAGGACCAAGCTGATTTTGATGATTTGTATCAAGAGATGTTGATTCAGCTATGGCAATCTTATGCCCGTTTCAAGGGCAATTCCAAGCTTTCTACCTTCATTTATCGCGTGGCATTGAATACTGCGCTTACCCACCAACGCAAAGCAAAACGGAGGGTGGACCAAGCCGGCATAGAGGACCATTTCTACCACTTGCCAGACAACTCGGGCAATGAAACCGAAGAACTCCGACAAAAAGAAGAGCGCATCAACCTTCTCTACGACTGCATCAATGAACTCAAGAAAGAAGACCGGGCAGTGATTCTCTTGCATCTGGAGGGCAATTCCTACGAAGAGATGGCTGATATCCTGGGGATTACCGTCAACAATATAGGGGTGCGATTATTGCGGGTAAAAAAACGATTACAAAAAAGCTTAATAGCAAAGGGGTATGCAAGAGTTTGATCTACAGGAACTTTGGGGTCAGGCAGATGATCGGGCGGAAGCCTGGTATGATCGCTTACGACCAGACTTGGTAGCCATTGCTCGCCAAAAGAACGACAGCATCCTGCAACGTATCCGCCGTTTAGTACAGGGGGAATTGTTATTTAGTGCTATGGCCTTTATTGGCCTGCTGTTTTATTGGCAAAATTTTCATCTCTTTTTCTTTCTACTCTTGGAATTTACCATCCTCCTGGTGATGGTCATTTCTTACCGGCATTATTTGCGATTCTCGAGAGAGATCGAGGCCGTGCCCGCAATGAACATCGTTGCATCTACGGAGGCCTATCTGAATATTCTCCGCGGGTATAAGAAACGATTGGTAAGACTTTCTATCTTGCTTATGCCTTTAGGACTCGTTGTCGGCTTCATGGCCGGATTTGGCCTGGGAAGTGAAAATGATTACTCCGCATTGCTGCACCTCAAGTTTTGGTTGATCACCATCCCTTCTCTGATTGCCGTAGCGGTGCCTACCTATTATATTACCCTTTGGTATTACCGATTTTTCATTGGTTCCAAAGAAAAAGAACTGGCAGAAGTATTGGAAAGATTACGGGAATAAGGGCTCACTTTACTCCCCCCTACTCATACCGCAATGACTCAATAGGATCCAGCGCAGCGGCCCGCAATGCAGGATACAAGCCTGACAGCAAACCTACCGCGGTGCAGGTGATCAATGCGACGGTAATCCAAAGCCAGGGAAACAGGAACGCACTGCCAAAAAGGAAACTTACAATGTTGCCAATCATTACGCCAAGGATAATCCCTAGTATGCCCCCTATCTGGCAGATCACTACCGCTTCTGTCAAAAACTGAATAAGGATATTTTTGCTGGTTGCTCCCAATGCCTTCCTGATACCAATTTCGCGCGTTCGCTCCGTTACGGATACCAACATGATATTCATCAGACCAATAGCCGCCCCCAAAAGGGTGATAAAACCGATGCTAACGGCTGCCAGCCTCAAATAAACCGTGTTTTCTTTGATGATATCCAATAGGCCATCGCTCTTGGAGATTTCAAAGTCATTTTCATCTCCGGCCGAAAGCCGACGAACGTTACGCAAGGTGGTCGTTGCTTCGCCTATAGCCGCATCAATCCGGCTGGCGTCTGCTACCGAAACCATAATGTTATAGTTGGTTCGTTCAGCACCATAATAGCGCTTTGCGGTCTGAAGAGGGATGAGAATACGTCGATCCTCGCTCTGGTTCATCGACGAACCTTTTGATTCCAACACGCCTACTACCAGGTATTTCCCATTGGGCGTGGTGATGTATTTGCCCATTGCCCGGTCACCGTTGCCTGCAAAAAGAACATCCACCATGTCGGAGCCAATAATGGTTACCATACCTCCATTACGAGCTTCTCTGCTGGTGAAGTTTCGACCATATCTTAGGTTAAAAGCGCGGGCTTCGAGATAATTTTCATCAATTCCAAAAACAGTAACATTGGGATTACTTTCTTCATTTTCGTACTTTATCGTTGCCAGGCCGCTACAAAAAAGAGACAAAGAAACATTGGAGGGAAAATCATAACGCTCCTTAAACGCTATGGCCTGCTGGTAACTGAAGGGGTCGCCCTGTTTCTGCTGGCGCCCGTCGCGCCGTCCGCTCACGCCTCTTCCGGCAGGATCAATATCAAACGTATTGGCCCCTAAGTAAGACAGGTTATCATTGAGGGAGTAAATAGCCGTATCAATAGCCGTGAGGATACCTACAAGCGCCATAATGCCAAAAGCAATAATCACTAGGGTAAGAATGGCACGAAGCCAATTGTCGCGCACCGAACCGAGTGCAATGCTTATATTTTCTAAGGTATTCATGAAACAGTGGGCTTTAGAGCTACCTACCCGGCACCTCCAGTGACAGCTATAACGAACTGACCAAAGTTAGTAATCTCCCACACAAAGAAACCAATAGTTCGATCAACAACACCGGTCTTTAGATGAAAAGGCATTCTTTTCGCGTAAGCGTATACTCAGAACTCCTCTTCTTTGCTATGGACGGAAATCCCTCCGCAGCAAACGCAGTGTATGCACAACCTTACCATTCTTATCAACGAGGTTGAGCAGGTAGACGCCTTGGGGGAGATCACCCGCCAGGAAACTATCCCCTGGTTGTGGGTTTTCGTAAGATCGGATTTTACGCCCTAGGGTATTATAAAGGTCAATTCGCGCCAAGCTGGGGGTGTTTGTCAGGAAAAACCGATCGTGAACCGGATTGGGGTAGACCTTAATACGATTGCCAACCTCGACCAATTTTGCCGTATCTTCAGCATCCGTGAGGTTGATTTGAAAAGATGCCGTTCCAAGAATCGTTTCGGGCCGATCAATATCCCGAAAAACAATATCTACTTTGTTTTGCCCAGTCGTATTGTAAGGGGTAACGGTAAAAAAAAGATCGAAAGACTCCCCTGCTTCAAGAACTACAGGTGCAAAAACACCTTGGAAAGGGTCGTAGTTGCTGGTCACCGTTGGTGGATAACTCGCCTCTTTATCACACACCTGGCTCTCCCAGGCATAAGGCTGATAAGCCGTTACTTTATCCCAGCGCAACTTAAACCGGCGGCCAGAGGTATTCTTAACTTCTACCTTCATTACTTCTTCGTAACTAACATCATTGGAGGTGATGCTAATTTGCTTACGGGTACTTGCTGGCTCGATACTCAATGATCGCTGGGCAGCAAGAGAAAAGCCGAAAACCAACAATAAGGTAAAAAGTAAACTTGCCTTCATAATGACTAAATACAGCGTGTAATATTGGAGCTATCCAACAAAGTTAGTACAAAATAATAAAGGCAGATGGAATTATTGAGACGAAGGAACACCACAAAAATAAAAAAATGTGGCAATACTAAGGCTGCACAACAAAGGGCAAAGTATGCAATTGTTCGTTGTAGCGAATTTGCAATAGGTAATAACCCGCAGGTTGTTGGTTATTTTGCGGCAACCGCGACTGGTCACCTTGTTCCAGCACCGCACCATTCACTGACACGAGTTGCCATTCATAAGTAGCTGGTGGAGTGTCTGGCCACACAATTTGCAGCGTATGCCCTGCTGGCAAAGGGTTAGGAAACAAACGTGGAACGGCCTTTTCATCCTCCAACAGGGTATTGTATGTAGTAATGGAGCCGACGGTAAAATGCTTTTCTTCTAAAGTGCCAAATTCTGCCCCTTGTAGGAGTACATTACCATTGGCCTGCCGAAGTCGATAAAAACCATTGCCATAATAACAGCAAAGGCCATCTCCATAATCATCTAAAATCCGCAACTCGTAACAGCCCGCCGCAGGGAGATAAAACTCCTCAATGATGAAGGTACTATTACTGTATGCTCCGGGATCAGAGGGAGTAGCAATTTGCGATCCTCCATTGGTTTCGCCCACGACTTCATTACCGCCATTGGCTAGAATCGTCCCCGATTCATCTACAACCTCCCAGTAAAGTTCATACCCGAATTCGTCCGTACGTATTGCCAATTGAAAAAAAGAATCCTCAACTTGTGGAGCCAACGTAAAGTGATGCTCACGCGCATTGTTAAAGCTGGTAGGATCAGCATAGTTATTAGGCCCCTCTAAGTTGACGTAAAGGGTATTGGTACTTTCTCCAGCCAGTGTAGCAATGGGGTCCAACTCCAAAGTAAGCGACTCCAAGGGTGCTACCTCCCCAGACCAGCTGATGGAGTTTGTTGCTCCACCAAGTATACCATAGTTCACGGTGCAAGAGGTAAGTACTTCCTGCCCATCATTTCTGAAAATAATTGATGGACTAAGGAAGGGGTCACAGGTATCGTCGGGTGCAATAACGGCCACCAAATTTGCATCGGAAAGATAATCAGAAACCAGGTGGGGCACAACTTCTACACCATTAAGTACCTCTTGTTGATTGTTGCTAATAAATATAGCCAGTTCTATATTGACAGGATCCATCCAGACATCGCGATAGTAGACGGGAAGGTCAATATTGTAAGTTAAGCTTCCAAAAGTACCTGCCGAAGTAGTTGTAATAATGTGACCTCCTTGCCCCGTCAGAAACTCTCGGAAAAGATGTTGATGGGTGTAATAATCTCCCGCATTACCTCCGTGCTGAGGAGCGAGAACATTATTTTGCAAAACTGCTACGTGCAAACGATTAGTATTGACGGCAACATCCCCGGTATAGTAGTATTCTATATAGAGCTCAAGCTGCCGCGTAGATATGTTCAGCGTTGCTTCAGCCGCAATATTTACGGGGGCTGGCTGGGGAAGAATTTCGCCAATGGCTTCCGCCCAATTGCTCCTTCCAACAGCTGTAGACCCCGGTATACTCTGCTCTAGGCCAGGAAAAACATGACGATTCACCGTAGCAGCAGGATAGCCGCTGAGTTGTGATTGTTCCTGCAACAAGGCACTGTAGTCATTCCCTAAATCAGGATCATCACCAATGGGGGTCGCATAGGGGCCTGTTTGGTAATTAATGAGCACCAACTGTTCGCCTAGGTCTTCTTCCAAACTTTGCAGAATCTGATGACCGTGTGGGCAGTATACACAGTAAATACCACCGAATTCTTCGACAACGGCATGTTTGTTTTGCGGACTGGTACTAACAATGGTTTGGGCACTGACTCCCAAGGGAAGGAACAGTACAGCTGTAAAAACCACCAATACACTTTTGATCCAACTAACCATAGGCCAAAGCTAATTCTTTATGCGGCAAGGTCATGACTCCGTTCCGACAAATTTTGCAAAGATTATGGGAAAAAACGAATATTAATCGGCAAGGAGAACGGAATTGACGTACATATAACGAAAATAGAGAAGATTGTCCAGAAACGGACGCTACCCGTGATTAGGTATTTGGCAAAAACGCAAATATTCCTGGAAAGCATTACCTTGTTTCAACGAACAAACCACGTACTATGCACATTGCGATTATCGGAAACGGAATTAGCGGCGTTACTACAGCTCGTTTTTTGCGCAAGCAGAGCGATCATGAAATCACTTTGATTTCAGGAGAAACTGATTATTTTTTTTCTCGCACGGCACTCATGTACATCTACATGGGGCATATGCGGTTTTCCGATACGCAACCTTACCAGCCTTATTTTTGGAAAAAAAATAGGATCAACCTCAAAAAGGGGTATGTTGAAAGCATTGATTTTACAAAGCAAACCCTCCAATTTAAAGATGGAGAAAATATGCCCTACGACAAACTGGTACTCGCACTGGGCAGCACCCCTAATAAGTTTGGCTGGCCGGGTCAAGACCTGGAAGGCGTAGGTGGCCTATACAGCTATCAGGATCTCGAAAACATGGAATCCCATAGCGAGGGTTTGCAACATGCTGTGATTGTAGGTGGAGGACTGATCGGTATTGAGATGGCCGAAATGTTCCATTCGCGCCATATCCCCGTCACCTTCCTGGTTCGAGAAAAAAGCTACTGGAACAACGTTCTGCCTGCTGAGGAATCGGAGATGATCAATCGACATATCAAAAAAAGTGGCATTGATCTGCGCCTGGAAACCGAATTAAAAGAAATTATTGATGATGGAAGAGGCCGGGCTGCTGCTGTCATCACCAATACCGGAGAGCGGATTGATTGTGGCTACGTAGGGCTTACTGCCGGCGTGAGCCCCAACATCGCCTTCTTGAAAAATACCGACCTGGAAGTAGGCCGGGGAATTTTAGTCAATGAAAACCTGGAAACCAATCTCCCCAATGTATATGCTGTCGGTGATTGCGCCCAGCTCAGGGAAGCCCGCCCGGGCCGACGCCCCATTGAGGCAATATGGTACACCGGACGCATGATGGGGGAAGTAGCTGCCTATAACATCTGTGGCAAACCAACGGCCTACGATCCAGGCATCTGGTTCAATTCTGCTAAATTCGTCGACATTGAGTACCAGGTTTACGGTGATGTCCCTGCCGATATTCCTGAAGACATGGCTACCCTCTATTGGGAACACGAAGACGGCGAAAAAGCAGTTCGCATCAACTACGACGCCCATGATGGCCATATTCGTGGCTTCAACCTTATGGGCGTTCGCTACCGCCATGAAGTCTGCGAAAAATGGCTGGCACAAAAAACGAACGTCGAAGAAGTCCTCCAAAATTTAGGCCTCGCCAATTTCGATCCTGAATTCTACGACCAATACGAAACAGAGCTCGTAAAGGCTTACAACCAAAAAAGCGGTAAACAGCTTACTTTGAAAAAGCGCCGCGGCTTAGCACAAGCGTTGGCTTTCTTAAAATCGTAGCAGAGGGGTTTTATAGTCCTCCAAGGCAGAATTTCTTTTTTTGTAAATATGCTGGCTGCTGTCAATAACCTCTCTATTACCCTACCTTAAATTGCCGCAAATCATATTTAAAGTTGAGCATAAAATATTGTTGCAGGACATTGGTTTGCAGGTCTTGCGTATATGTTTCGGTGATTGTTCGTGACAGACTGTTGTTTTGCTTGAGAAGGTCAAAAACGGAGAGCGAAATCTCCCCTCTTTGGCTTTCAAATATTTTCTTCCCAATACTCATGTTCCAGAGTAGATAATTTTGGTCAAAATCGTCCGCAAGCCCTTGGTAGAATTGGTGCGTAAGGTCGGTTCTAAACACCAGGCCATTGCCCAAAATCCAGGCCAACTTCAAGCGGGTGCTTTGGTTGAGGTAATTGTTGTTGCTTTGGGTTTGCAAGGAGTTGGTAGCCACATTGTACCGACTGCGTGAAGAGACCGTAAAATCTACTTGCTCGCTAATATTACTGCTCAGGGTAAACCCTATTCCATAGCTGGTATTGCTTGAATAATTCAAAGCTTCATTGACCATTCCCGGTGTTTTAACATAATCGGTTGAAAAATCCAGATTGATATTTGATTTGATAACAGCCAGGGGAAAACCATAGGTAACCAGAGAGCGCAAATTCCAGTAGCCATCAAGGTTCACCGTTTGGGTAAGTTGGCTTCCTGCGGCAACATTGTTTTCGACCAGAACTGGGAAATCGTTGGTACTGGTTCCCAAGTAGGTACTTTTTCCGAGGTAATTATTGGTATACCCTCCTCTGAGCAAAACAAATAACACGGAAGATTTCTCGGTATTCGTCTTTGAATACCTCGCATTCATGCTGTGCTGATAAGCTTGTACGAGGTTGGCATTGCCAATGGTCAACTGAAGCGGGTTGCTGTTGTCAATCACCTCTTGCAACTGATCGGTAGAAGGGAGCTGCGTACTGGCACGATAGGACAAGTTAAAGTTTTCCGTTTTGGAAAACTGGTAACGCAACCTGAGCAAGGGCAGCACATTTAAAAACGTACGCTCACTGCTGTTTTCAAAAGGAAAAACTTGTTCACCTATCAAATTGGCCTGCTGTACATTGGCCCTGGTCGTGATTGACAGATCTCCTTGCCGAAAATTATAACCTCCTCCCAATTGTTGGGTGTAATAATCATTGGAATAAAGATTACTAAGGCCCGTATTGAGCAAGTCATAATCCTGAGTTGCCTCGTCAAAGTCGCGGGTTTCCTTGTCGCTTTCTTCTTGTTGATAACTCGTCCGATAATTGAAAGTCAGCATGCTATTTTTTCCAAGAGGTTCGGTGTACTGAAAGTTTGCTGCCATGTTCCAGCTGTTTAAGTCGAGGGTCGACTGCTGCTGTAGCGAGGTAGAATCTGGTGAAGGCGTTGTGAATATATTCTCAGAAAAAAGGAAATTCTCCCCTTCCTTAGGGGCATAACCGGCATTGACATTAACGGAAAAAGTACGGCCTCTTTTAGCAAACTTGTGCCTCCACAGGAGGCTATTGCTCCAATTCATGGCCGCGAGGTCAGCATTAAAATCGAGGTCGGTTTGACTTAGTAAGTTATCATTCAACAGGGTTTGCCCCAATAGGGTTTCTACACCATTGTTGCTTTGCCAAGACAGCTTGGGTTGCCAGATGATAGAATTTTGGGGATTGACATCATAATTCAAACGGCCTGCGAAGCGATGATTAGTATTGGTACTCGTCGCCCGGCTTTCTTCTGTATAAAATTCGTTGATCCCTTCGGTATCAAAAAACTGCTGCCGTGTTAATTGAGTAGCATTGTTCATGGATGTGTTGAAAAAATAGCTTGCGGACAGTTCTATCTTTTCGCCCCATTTATCCGAAAAATTGACACCAAAGGCATTCGCACTCGTAATCCCGCCCTGTTGGGCAACCAAAAAATCGTTGGCATTGCCACTATTACCATCTCGTCCCCGCCCTCTGCCGCCGCCTCGGCGACCACCTCCCCGACTACCACCAGAAGAGCTTACGACACCCAGTAAATCTTCCGAAGAAAAATTCTGTTGATTGATATTGTTTGACAGGCCAAGTAAAGAAATACGTTGGTCACCACTGAAGAAGTTGATATTCCCTCCTGCCTGGTATTTATCTTCATAACCGTAGCCAGCATAAACTTTGCCAAAAGTACCATTACGCATCTCCGTTTTGGTGATAATATTAATGGTTTTGGAGACCTCACCATCATCAAACCCCGTAAATTGAGCTTGGTCACTTTGTTGATCAAAAATTTGGATCTTATCTATCACTTCCGCGGGGAGGTTATGAAGTGCGGCAGCGGGATCGCTACCGAAGAAGGGTTTTCCATCCACTAAGACCTGCTTTACATCTTCTCCTTGGGCCTGAATTTTACCACCCTCAAGATTAACGGTGGGCATTTTTTCAATCAAGTCCTCGGCACTAGCATCGGGGAGTATTTTATAAGCATCGGCATTAAACTGGGTGGTGTCGCCCATTTGTATGACAGGCAAGACTTTTTCTGTCACCTGTATTTCTTCCAATTCTACGCCTTCTTGAAGTGACAACACCCCCAAGTCGAGGGCTCGGTCATTGACAATGATTTCTCTGCGAATTTCCTGAAAGCCAATAAACGAAACCGACAATTGATAAGCGCCTTTTGACACGGCATCAAATCGAAAAACACCTCTCTCATTTGTGATGGTAGCAAGGGTATTGCTATTGTTTTCACCAACAAGCACAACGTGAGCACCGGGTAATACTCCTCCGTTAGCAGCATCAGTAATTCGACCTTCTACAGGAAAATTCTGCGCAGTAGCAATTGTAGTAACGAATAGACTCAATAAGGCGAACAAGATAGGCTTCATAGGAAATTGATTTAGCAAAATAGTTATCAGTAATCTCGATTTACAAACTACGGTACTTGGACAACTTCCGCCTTCCTTATTTTCCCACCACTCAGAAAATAATCTCTTTCACCTTGGGGGCATAACTCCGGCTCACCCTCACTACATCGCCATTGTGCATCCTTACGTCGTAGGTATGCCCTTCGCGAAAGACTTCTTTGACATAGTTAATATTAATAATGGTAGAGCGATGAATCCGTAAAAAAAGCTGGGGATTCAGCTTGACTTCGATTTGACCAATCCCGTATTGACTAAGGAAGCGTTGCTCGGCAGTGATCAAGCTGCTGTAATCACCATCGGCACTTATATATTGGATATCTGCCACACTGACGGCCACGAGTTTGCTGCCTTTGGCGACCAAAATTTTACTTGGATAAGCATTGCGGTCTTTGTCATCCACCATGGCTTGGGTAAGTTGCAAAACTGCCTGTTGTGGTTGGTGAAGTCGTTTACTCAGGTGATTGATAGCTGCTTCAAAACGCTCACGGGTATAAGGTTTGAGCAAGTAATCTACCGCGTGTAATTCAAAGGCTTTGAGCGCGTACTGATCAAAAGCCGTGGAGAAAATAATCAGTGGCAGTTCATCCAGATGGGTGAGCACCTCTAGCCCCGTCAGGCCAGGCATCTGTACATCCAGAAAAATCAATTCGGGCCGCAGTGCTTTGATCATCCGTACCGCATCAACGCCATTATTGGCTTCTCCTACGATAATCAACTCGGGATGATTGGACAGGTACTCCCGCAGTAGCTGCCGGGCGGGAGCCTCGTCGTCAATGAGAATTACTTTCTGCATGGTAAACTTCTCTGGGGATGGTAATATGGATGTTGGTACCTTGGGGATGGTTGGGGCTGATCTTCAATTCGCTCCCGTATTTCAGTTGGAGTCTACGACGGGTATTCCCCAGTCCTATGCCCTGCCCGCTGGTAGGGGTGCTGTTCGTGAAACCAACACCGGTGTCTCGGATATGGATATGAATCTGACCCGCTTTTTCTTCAATATTAATAGCAATACTACCTCCATCCACCAAAGGACTAATACCGTGCCGAATAGCATTCTCCACCAAAGGTTGAAGCAGCATTGGGATCACTGGTGCATCCTCCGCCTGGGTATCCAGCTGAATATCAACCCGCAGACGATCTCCAAAGCGGGCCTTTTCCAATTGAAGAAATTTCTTGACAAAATCGACTTCTACCTTCAGGGGCACCACTTCTTGATTGCTTGCCCATAACTGATAGCGAAAAAGATCTGCCAGGTCAGCGATCAATTCGCGGGTGTATTCTTGCGCTGGTGGTACCGACGCACTGATGGTGTTAAACGTATTGTACAGAAAATGAGGATTAAGCTGGGCTTTTAACGCCGTCAACTCACTCTGCAATGCCGTCTGTTTGAGCATCGCTTCCCGCTGCTGGCTTTCCTGTACTTTTTGGTAATAGTCATAGGTATGAAAAATACCGAATTGCAGAACATAGAACAAGGCCGGAATGTAGATATCCCACCACTCCCCCGGCCCCCTCAAGTAGCCAAGGCCCAGGAAGGTACACAAAGCATAATAAAGCTGCTGCCACACTTTTACAAAAATGGGCAGCAGCAGCAAATGCAACAGTATTTTTGAACTCAAACGCCAATCCACCAAAAGCCGAAACATGAGCCACCAAATAGGAAGCGTCAGCAAGCCTTTCAGCGGGTAATCCATAAAAACCTGGTATTGATAATAAGTGTCCCCAGTGCTTCTTCCACTTGACCAATTGATAGCCAGAAAGTAAAAAATGGCGAAAGCCGCATAAAACCCTGCCACTAACAGCATTTCCCGAGACCAGATGATTTGGCGAAAGCTTTTTTGCATGGTACTCATTTAAAGCACTTGTCGGTTGATCTGTTAAAGCTCTATATTTTTTTTCGCATCTCCCCACTCTAATCGATCAATAGCCATTACCATCGGTGAATAGACAATAGCACTTGTACTTGGAAAAGGAGCTTCTACACCAAATGAAATCTTTTGATAAGCTTTTAATAAAAAATTTAGTCGTATTTTTGAAAGATATATGGCCTTGTGGCCTTGATACTATCCTGTTACGACCATAAAATGAGATAGCCTGACCAGCTATCGTTTTGTAAACGTACCGTTCTGATCGGTTCGAAGTGTTGTTAATAAACAAATTGTAATCTTATGCAACAGCTCTACGCGATGGGTAGAGTACTGGCTAATCTAGACTTTAGATACAGTACTTTGCTTGTTTTTCTTATTCTCAACTCCACATTATTGATAGCTCAAATGCCTCCCTGTGCTAACACAGCGGTCGAAAGTACCGTTTTCGACGATGGCTGGCAGGATGGCGACAATGATGGCGTGGGTTTCGGCCCCTGGATGTTGAACCCTAGCTCCAATTCGGGAACCAGTGGTTTCTTCGTAGCTACATCTACGGAAAATGGTGATGGCGATACCAATATGGATGGCGATATTGATTTTGGTGTCGGTCGTGCACTGGGCATGTATGCCAATAGCGGTGGACTTGCAGAAGCTGTTCGTGCTTTTTCCGAACCAGTAGCCGTGGATGGTTTCGTAAGTGGTTCGATTGACAATGGTTTTGTGGATGGCACTGTTGGTTTTGCTTTACGCAATTTGAGCGGTGAAAATCTGATGGAGTTTTATTTCCGGCAGGGCGAAGCTGACTACAAAACCAATGATGCCGCTGGCGAACAAGGCACGGGCCTTGCTTATACGGATGAGGGGATGACTTTTACCATCACCTTGCTTACCCCATCTACTTATGAACTCACGGTAAACACGCTGGATGGAGCAATGACTGTTTACAATGGAACTTTGAATAATCCAGGTGGTGGACAGCTTATCTCCCAGATTCGCTTCTTCAATGCGAATGCGGGTGGCGGAGCAGCGCCTAATTTTTACATCGGAGACTTTGAAGTCTGTAATCCTGTTCCTGCACCAGTATGTGAATCGACTGCCTCCGATGCTGCTGCCTTCGATGATGGATGGCAAAACGGCGACCCTAATGGTGCAGGTTTCGGGGCCTGGATTTTGTCCACTAATTTCAACAACCCTAGCAACGGTGGCCATTTTATCGCATCCTCCACTAGTAATGGCGATGGTGATTCAAATGCAGATGGTGACATTGATGCCGGAGGAGACGCTTTCGGGATGTACGCTAATAGTGGTGATGTTTCCACTGCTATTTTACCTTTTGCCAGCCCAATGGTGTCATCAGCTACCTTTTCGCTGGACATGGACAATGGGTGGATTGATGGAGGCACTGTGGGTTTTGCTTTGCAAAACGCTAGCGGAGAAAACTTGGCAGAATTCTATTTCCGCAGCGGAGAGCCTGACTACAAAACCAATGATGCTGCCGGAGAACAAGGTACCGGTGTAGGTTTTACGGACGAAGGCCTTTCCTTGGTTTATTCCCTTACCTCCGCCTCTACTTACAGCTTGATGGTCACTAGCCTTGATGGTGGTGCCGTCTTCAACTACAACGGCACACTCAATAGCCCTGGCGGTGGACAAGCCATCGTGCAAGTGCGGCTATTCAATGCAAATGCAGGACCTGATGGGCAGCGCAATGCTTATTTCAATAATTTTGAACTGTGCTTGCCACCACCGGCTCCCGCCTGTAGTATCACCAACCTAACCGTAGGCGCACAAAGCGGCTGTAACGCCACTGACAACACTTACACACAAGCAATCACCGTATTCTACCAAAATCCTACGATGGGTGGAATGCTGGTCGTCAATGGACAAAGCTTTGCCGTCACTGGCAGTCCACAAACCATTACACTCATTGGTTTAGACTCAGATGGACAGGCTGTGGATGTCACGGCCGAAATTACCGGCGGAGACCAATGTACGCTTACCGCTAATGCGCTCTTCACTGCTCCGGAGGCCTGCCCTCCTTGTATGATTGAAGGAGCAACAGCAGGTGCCCAAACTGCTTGTCAGTTCCTAACCAATACCTACACCCAAGAGATCACTATCACTTACAGCAATGCTCCCGCCACAGGATTCCTGGCGGTCAACGGGGAGTTGTTCCCAATTACGGGCAGCCCACAGACTGTTGTGCTTGCGGGTTTGAACTCAGATGGCGCTGCCGTTGATGTAAATATCAACTTTACGGATGAAGATTGTGCCCTCGTCCTGGAAGGTTTGTTTACCGCCCCTGAAGGCTGTCTCGCTGAAATCGATTGCAACGGAGATGACACCACCGGCGCTTCTTACCAGGATGGCTGGCAGAGTGGTGACGGCGATAGCGATGCCTTCGGACCTTGGGTATTGAATACCCAATTCGGCAACCCAGCCAACGGCGGTCACTTTATTTTCACCTCTACTCAAAATGGCGATGGCGATACCAATGGTGACGGTGATATTGACACCGGTGGTAGCGCACTAGGGTTTTATGCCAATAGTGGTGACGTATCCGAAGCGACCCGTCCTTTCACGGCTCCGCTACTTCCTGGCGAACTGTTGAGTTTTAGTTTCGATAATGGTTGGGTCGACGGCGGAGCTGTTGGAGTAGGCCTACAAAATGCAAACACCCAAAACCTCGTCGAATTCCTTTTTATTGCCGGAGATGCCACCTACAGTATTGTCGATGCTAATGGATTGCAGTCGACAGGTATTCCTTTTACCGATGAAGGAATGAATATAAGCATCCTCCTGGTTGATGCAACGACCTACCAGCTAACGATTACGACCTTAGGTGATGGCAATACCTATCACTTTGCCGGACCCTTGAGTGCGCCAATTTTTGGCCAGGTTCCTGCTCAGGTACGCTTCTTTAATGCAGATGCTGGTGGCGAAGCCCAAAGGAACGCTTATGTAAATAGCCTGGAAATTTGTCGCCGCTTCTGTGAAGCAGTCGTCATTGACTTACAAGGCGATTGTGATGGCAATGGAGACGGGGCAATTACCATTGAAGTTTTAGGAGCTGTTCCTCCTCTGAGCTACACCATCAGTGATGACAGTGGAAGCACAAATGGTAGTAGCGCAACCAATATTATTGAGATCACCGATCTATCAAGCGGTGTCTACGAAATTACCATCACAGATGCTACCGGATGTGAATCAGTCGTGGAAGAAACCATTGAAGAACTAACCACCAACCTGGCCTGTATCGGCGATTTGAATGTGACCCTGGGAGCCAACTGTTCTACTACTATTACTCCGGGTATGGTCGTCACTGGGTTTATCGGTTGTGTAGACGAATTTATAATAACCGTTGATGATGGTAATACAGACGTCGTGACGGGTTGTGGCAACCACACTTACATGCTTGTTGCTCTCCAGAATGGTGAAGAAATTTACACCTGCTGGGGCAACATCTTCGCCGAAGACAAGACCGATCCTATCGTTGAATGTCCAGACGACACCGATGCTGCGACGATCACCGAAGAGGTAAGCTACTTTGGTGGTGCTTTGTCAGTGACGGATGCCCAGCTGGAGCTGGCCAACTACTCTTGTTTCTTGGAGATCCTGAGCCCGGTTGCTGGTCTTCACTACTATGATACGTATACCTTCACGGTAACGACAACGGATGTGTACACCTTCATTGGTGAGTTGATTGGCCCTGCCTTCAATGCAAACATCGCGCTGTATGCTGGTGATTTCAACCCTGATGAGCCTTGCCAGAACATCATCGGTCACAGCGAAGCACTGAACTTCTTACCGGTGGGCAACTTGCTTGCTCCTGGCTTGCGCATGGTGCTGCCTTTACAGGCTGACCAGACCTACACGCTGTTTGTCTCCAGCCGTACGCCTGCCAATGCTACTGGCGACTACCGTATCTACACTTACGCTGATGGCGACGGATCCATCCCTGGTCTTCCTTTCGAGGAAACCAATGTTCCATTGCAGTTGGCTTTACCACTGATTTGTACGGATATCGACGAGATCGTTTTCGACTTCCCACAAAGCTGGATCGTCAATGCGGATGGTACCCTGGATGTGGTTGCTACGCGCAACACCTTCTTTGGGGGTAGCCAGACGGCACTCAATGCTTTCCTCGAAAAGTTGGGCTACACGGGTATTCCCGTGGCGACCGACAACTGTGGTCAGGTACTCGTGACGGTAAGTGATGTCGTAACAGAAGCTGGTGACTGCGGTTCCTGGACCGTTAGCCGGACCTTCTCGGTTGCTGATCGCTACAACTCTAACTGTATCGGCGCACCACGGACGGACGTCTGCACGCAGATCATTACCGTTCGTAAGCCTATGCTGGCCGACTTGTTCCTCCCTCCATTTACGGTGCCAATCGAATGTGACGAGGCCTTCACCGTGGATGCCAATGGCAACCCATCGGCTGATGTGACAGGCTACCCATTTGTCCACACGACATTTGGCTACCAGTCGCTGAACCAGTCTTACTGCAACCTGGGCGCGTCTTACTCCGACGAACCACGGATCGTCGTTTGTGATGGTGCTTACAAGTTCCGTCGTGAGTGGAACATCATCGATTGGTGTAACCCCGGCGGTTCGATCATTGCGAACCAGTTGATCAAAGTTGGTGACTTTACGGGTCCTGAAATCACAGGTATTCCTGCGGTGATCAACGTATCGACTTCACCATTTGGCTGTTTGGCCAATATCGCTATCCCCACCCCAACCATCACGGATGGCAACGGTTGTTCTAGCGTATTCCTAACGTCTTACACCGTACTGGCCTTTGGCGAAAGCTTCTTTGCTGGTGGTAACATTGCTGATGGTGATGTGGTGCAGGCACCAATTGGTACCCACACCCTGATCCTTTGTGCCGAAGATGCTTGTGGTAACGAAACTTGTGAAGAATACACGGTAGTGGTTACCGACGACATCGAGCCAACAGCTTCTTGTAACGACGACATCAACGTATCCATCGGTGGTGGTGATGTAGCCAACGGTATCGAAGGTATCGCGCGCCTCTTCGCTGCTGACGTGGACGAAGGTTCTAACGACAACTGTGGTGAAGTAACCTTGGAAGTACGTCGTAACTACTGGCGCAACAACACTTGTGATGCAAGTGCCAGCCGCTGGAGCCCATGGGGTGACTTTGTAGACTTCTACTGCTGTGATATCGACAACGAAATCACTATCGAACTACGTGTAACCGACGAAGCTGGCAACACCAACATTTGCTGGCAAGTTGTTACTCCAGAAGATAAATTGAACCCATTCTGCTACGCACCAGCACCAGTCACCTTGACTTGTTCTGATCTGCCACTGGCCTTCCCTGGTGATATTGCTACGGCTTACGACGAAGACTTTGCTGCTACTTCTACCATGATGAGCGCGATCTTCGGCGGTGCTACCGGTACAGACAACTGTGCGGTGGATACCATCGTAGAGCGTACGCCAAACTTGCAGGTTAACGATTGTGGTTGGGGAACCATCACGCGTCGTTTCGAAGCTTGGCAATTGCGCCCAGAGGGCGATGCTAACGGCAACGGAGCTATCGACATCAACGAAGTATACCGTTCGACGAACAGCTGTAGCCAGCTGATCACGATCACGGAAGTACACGACTTCACGATCGACTTCCCAGAAGATGCTGACGCTGATTGTGGCGATCCTGATGTACCAACGATCATTACGACCACTGTAGGTTGTGATGTATTGAGCGTAAACATTGGTGAGCCAGTGATCTTCTCTGCTACGGGTGATGAGTGCTACAAGTTCTCGATCACTTACGATGTAATCAACTGGTGTGTTTGGGATGGTGAGTACGAAGGACTTGTTCTTCCTCGCATGACCGAAGACGACGGTGAGGCACTTCCTGTAGACCGTGCGGTAGAAGGCAACGAGCGCCCAGTAGTACGGGTGGTGAGTGGCTTTGGCCCAGTAGACAACAACTGTGATGGTGTAGCTGATGCTCAGCAAGGCATCCAGTACAGCGTAGTGATCGATCGCCGCCACAATGACCGTGACGGAGATTCTGACATCGCTGATGTGATCTATGACAACATCCCAGGCAACACTCCTGGTTGTATTCCTGCCGACCAGTTTGGTCGTCGCAACTACGGTCGCTACATCTACACGCAATTCGTGAAAGTGTACGACTCTACCGCACCAGTGGTAGCAGTGGGAGAGTACGGTGGCCCAACGGCTAACTGCCCTAACCTGCTTCCTGGCCAGTTTGGTGATGATGATGGTAACTGTGAAGAAGCAGTAAGCATTCCGTTCAGTGTATCTGACGAGTGTGAATTGTTTGACGGAGCAGGTAACCTGGTGGTAAGCATCGTATCTGCTGAGCTTGATGCTTTCGCAGTAGACGCTAACGGCGACGGCGACATCAAGTCGAACGAATTCGTAGCAGATCAGAACGTACTATCCTTGATCACCGACAATGGTGACGGCACTTACGTATTCGCAGGTACTTTCCCAATCATTACCAACGCGATGGGAGACAATGTCTACCACGCAGTACGCGTATTGTTTGAGGACGGTTGTGGTAACCAGACCAGCGAGACCATCGTCTTCGATGTGATCGACTGTAAAGGACCAGCACCAGTATGTATCAACGGCTTGACCGTGACCCTGATGCCTCAGGAAGATGGTGGTTGTGCGATGGCGATCTGGGCTTCTGACTTCGAAGGTTCACCAATCAGTGACTGTACTGGTCAAGGACCAGAACTGTTCGGTGGTCTACCTCGCGTGACGAAGTACGCTATCTACCGTGCAGCAGATGTAGAAGCTGATCCTAACTTCGTACCAAGCCCAGATGATACTGGACTGGTATTGACGCAGGATGATGATGCATCAACCGTAGTTTACGTATACGCCTTCGACGAAGATGGCAACTACGACTACTGTGAGACCTATGTACTGGTACAGCAGCACGTTGACTGTGGCGCTGGAACAGGCACCCTGTCAGGTGTGATCGCTACAGAATATAACGAAACGATTGAAGGTGTGGAAGTAAGTGTGAATGGTGGTGCTGTAATGAGCATGACTACAAATACAGACGGTACTTACAGCTTTGATCTTGAGCTAGGAGGTGACTACTCTATCACTCCATACTTGAACGCTAACCCACTGAATGGTGTGTCTACGTTTGACTTGGTATTGATGAGCAAGCACGTTCTTGGAGTACAGGTTCTTGATAGCCCTTACAAGCGCATTGCTGCGGACATCAACCGTTCTGGAAGTATTACGACGCTGGATATGATCCAGTTGCGTAAGTTAATCTTGAACATTGATACGCAGTTTGCCAACAACACGAGCTGGCGCTTTGTGGATGCTGCTTACGAGTTCCCTGTACCTACCAACCCATGGCACGAAGCGTTCCCTGAGTTGATCAATGAGAACAACTTCTCCGCTGACATTCTTGATGCTAACTTCGTAGGCGTGAAGATTGGTGACGTAAACGGTAACGCTCAAGCCAATGCTTTGGCTGGTGACGATCGTACGTTGAACGGTCAGTTCAACTTCGAAGTAGAGAACGTAAGCGTGAAAGCTGGTAACGTATACACGGTAGCATTCCGTGGTGCTGACATGGCATCGGTAGAAGGCTTCCAGGGTACGCTGAACCTGAACGGAGCAGAGTTGGTAGACATCGAGTACGGTGTAGCTACAGCTGAGAACTTCGGTATGCGTTACGCTGCTGAAGGTCAGATCACTACTTCTTGGAACGGTAAAGCTACTTCTGAGGACGTATTGTTCAGCCTGGTTATCCGCCCAACAGTGGATGCTGAGTTGAGTGACGTAATCAATGTATCTAGCCGTTACACTGCTGCGGAGGCCTACCCCTCTGTCCTCGCGGACATCTCCCCTGAGAGGGGAGAACAGGTGCTTGGTTTAGGGGTGGTGTTTAGCGGCAGAGACGCTTTGCAAAGCGTCTTTACGGTATACCAGAACACGCCAAACCCATTCGCGGTAGAAACCTTGATCGGTTTCAATTTACCTGAGGATGCAGAAGCAACAGTAACGATCAGCGACGCAAGTGGTCGCGTCCTGACTGTAGTACGTGGTGATTACGCAGCTGGTTACAACACGATCAACTTGACCAAGGAGATGATCCAAGGTGCAACGGGTGTATTGACTTACACGGTAACTGCCCGTCTGGCCAATGGCGAAGCCGGACAGGCCGGTGAGTTCACTGCTACCAAGAAGATGATTGCTGTAAAGTAAGGATGGATGGTTATAGGGTGAATTTGTGAATTTGCCCTATTCCAATAAATACGATTACAGGCGGCGGTATCCTTCGGGGTGCCGCCGTTTTTGTTTTTTTGTACTTAAACAGACTACACAAACCGGAATTTTGCGACGTAGGCATAGACAACGGAATACAGCGACGTAGGCACAGCCAACGCCGAACGGGGATTTAAGGAGGAGCTTACAGGGCAAATTCATGAATTTGCCTGATTTACCCAACCCCGATTTGTCCAACCCGTCCGGCGATAAGCGCGCAGGCCGGAGGCTGGAGCGCGGGCCCCGAATACCATACCGACCTTCAGTCACAAACATAAGAGGGATGGGAGCCGCTAAGTAGAGCAGGGTTTTATACCCTGCTACGTAGGTAGTAGGGTTTTATACCCTGCATGAAGGAGCAATGGACAACCTGGTGCTAATGCGTTTGGTCAAAATCCTCGACAATTTTCAAGACGAGCATAATGTCGAAATAAAACTCGCGGATCAGGTCGAAGTGGATATTGGAAGTAAAGATGCTGGGCTCCAACAAGTCTCGCTCTTCACTGATGGCGGTAAAAATATTTCGGTCAATAAAAGAGAGGTAAATGTCTTTTCCGGTGATCTCTACATAGCGGCCGAGTGCATCCTGCATGGGTTCTGACAAAATACCCTGAACATGGGTATCTTCGGTGGCGTAGACCAGAAAATGTTCACGAAAAAAAGGATCATTGATCTCGTGATCCACATTTACACCGCCCTGGAAATTAAACTCTTTGATACTTTTTGTCAAAAAATGTTTGCGCTTGCGAGGCCACACCACAATGGTGCCTTGGGTGTCTTCTTCGGCGAAAATAGCGTGTAGAAAAACCCCTTCAAAAACATCCTGCAGCTTGTTGGTCATGCTGGACATATCGCGAACGACCAGCTCCGACAGGGCAAAAGGCATCTCTCCTACCATCCCCTTGATAAAATCTTCGCCCACGTAGTATTGGGCGGGCGTGGTAAAAATATTGCTTTGCTGAAACAGCAATTTGGGAATCATCTGGCGAGGATCGTAGCTGAGGTTGGTAAAATTGAGCTGCTCGTTCATGAAGTCGAGGATCAGCCCTACAATACGCGGCTTGAAGGTTTGTCGGAATTTTTGAATTTGATAACCCAGGTAAAAAATATAGAAAGTGATGGGCATGATCAAAAACAGCGAGATCAGCACCACCCCTAAATAGGCCGAAATGGTAAGGATGAGGAAAATAATGAGCGCCGAAAGAAAAATAAGGGTAAGCAGGCGCTTCCGCAGGCGCTCCGTGCGCTGCAGCTCTGGAAAAATGTGGGTATTGTAATAGCGCCGAAACGCATCCAGATTGATCAGCTCCATAAGGCTGGCAAAATAAGAAATAATTAGCTGGACTTTAGCCGTTGGGTCAAAGTTGTAGTGGGATACGGACAGCTTCACGTCCTTAAATTAGAAATTTGCGATATTGGTCACGCTAAACATACTCTTCTCATGTCCTCTACGCTCCATTATCAATCGGATGTTATTATTGTGGGTGCCGGCATTGCTGGCATTATCGCAGCTATTGAGTTGCTCGATGCCGGGAAACGGGTATTGATCCTCGACCGGGATGTGGAGCAGGAGCTGGGTGGGCTCGCAAAATGGGCTTTTGGGGGAATGTTTTTTGTAGACACCAAACACCAACGCCGCAACGGCATCAAAGACAGCATAGAACTGGCGCGCCAGGACTGGTACAATTTCGCCGATTTTGCGGAAGATGAATACTGGGGCAAACAGTGGGCCGATCAGTACCTGCACCTCTGCACCGATCACGGCTATCATTGGTTGAGAAAAAATGGGATTGACTTTTTCAGAGTGCTCAACTGGGTAGAACGAGGACTGAACAACGACGGCAACTCCGTCCCCCGCTTCCACATGGTTTGGGGTACGGGCTGGGAGCTGGTGCAGGTTTTTAAGCGCAAGCTTTTAGGGCACCGCAATCACCACCTTTTAAGCATTCATTATGAGCATCGTGTACTGGAACTCTTGGGCAATAGCGCAGGGGTGCAGGGGGTGCATGGCCAATTGGAGGGCAAGGACACCGCCTTTACCGCTGTAGCGGAAACGGTGATTGTGGCGACGGGCGGCATCAACGGCAACATCGAAAAAATACGACAAAACTGGTACCCCGCTTGGGGCAAACCACCGGAGGTCATCCTCAATGGTGCACACAAATATGCGCTTGGTGACTTGCACGATGCTACTGCCGCTATTGACGGCAATGTCGTGAACCTCGATAAACAGTGGAACTATGCGGCGGGTATTAGGCACTATGCACCGCGCAAAAAAGACCATGGCCTCAGCCTCGTCCCTTGCAAAACGGCGCTTTGGCTCAACTATCGGGGCGAACGCATGGGCCCGGAACCGCTGATTACTGCCTACGACACCCGCTACCTGGTAGAGCGCATTTGTGAGGAGGAAGAGAAATACTCCTGGCAGGTACTCAACTATGGCATCATGCTGAAAGAGTTTGCCATCTCTGGCTCGGAGCACAATCCTGCCTTCCGCGACAAGAAATTCCTCAAAGTCATCAAGACGGTATTATTGGGCAACAAAGAACTCGTCGATAAAATAATCGCCGATTGCGAAGATGTGCTTGTTGCTGATACCCTGGAAGAGCTCGTCGACAAAATGAATGCCCTACAAGGTACGGATGCCGTACAGCTACAGGATGTCAAAGCCGCCGTAGCTGCCTACGACGAGAGCATTGACCAGGGGCCACCCTATCGCGACAAGCAACAACAGCGCATCCAACATGCCCGGCAGTGGCGGGGCGATAAGGCCCGTACCAGCAACATGGCCAAAATTGGTGATCCTAAAAAGGGGCCTTTTGTGGCCATCAGGGAGTTTATCCTTTCCCGAAAAAGCCTTGGTGGCATCCAGACTGATCTGAGTGGACGGGTGCTGCAAAAGCCGGATATTGCTGGCCAGCAAGCACCCATTCCTGGCTTGTACGCCATCGGCGAAGCAGCAGGGTTTGGCGGCGGCGGGATGCATGGTCATCGCTCGCTGGAAGGCACTTTCCTGGGGGGCTGCGTCATCACGGCGCGGGTGACGGCGCAGGCCATCCTGGGGAAGACCTTGTGATCTAGTGCTTAGGTACGGATTTTTTTTATTCGCCACGGAGACACGGAGGTTTTTTAGCCACTAAAGCACGAAAACACGGAATTACACAAAAGATTTTTTAACCATAGAGGCACACAAACACCTTAGTATTACCGCACCCCGCACTAGAAGTCGGAGGTCGGAAGTCGGAAGTCGGAAGTATTACCGCACCCCGCACTAAAAGTCGGAATGGCACGGAATATATTTTTGAGAATTTTAGTGCTTTATTAGTGGCTATTCATGTTTTCTTGCACAAGCCTGTTTATTCAAAATTCTCTGTCTACTTTTGCATTACGAACAAGTCTATTAGCAAAACCAATTACTTTGTCCTCATTTCCTCTTCTTCCTCATGTAAGTCAAGACCGGCTGGCTATTCGGCTCAAACCGGCGGCGGAGCGGATGGTGCGCAAACAGCACCCTTGGGTTTTTGAAGCTTCCATCACGAAGCAGAACAAAGAAGGGAAGGCTGGTGATTTGGCCATTGTTTTTGACCAAAAGAAAAATAAGTTTTTGGCCTTGGGCTTGTACGACCCCTTTTCTCCGATTCGGATTAAGTTGCTCCAATACGTGCAGTCGGCCAATATTGATCGGGGTTGGTTGGAAGAAAAAATTGACGAAGCCTACGCCAAACGTGTGCCGCTCTTGGCCACAAACACCAACAGCTATCGCCTCATTTACGGCGAAAACGACGGGCTCCCCAGCTTGATCGCCGATGTGTACGATCATGTGCTGGTCGTGAAATTGTACAGCCTGATTTGGCTCCCCTATCTGCAAGATCTTTTTGAGCTTTTGCTGGCAAAAAGCAAAACCAAGACGCTGGTGCTGCGGCTGAGTAGGAATGTTCAGAAGCAACAAGCAACCCTGCAAGGCTTACATGATGGGCAAATCATTTATGGCGAATTACCCAATCCGGAGATTATCTTCCGCGAGCACGGGATACTGTTCAGTGCTAACGTCATTGCCGGGCACAAAACCGGCTACTTCCTGGATCATCGCCACAATCGCAAACGGATTGGAGAATTAGCAGCCGGGAAGCGGGTTTTGGATGTCTTTTCCTACGCTGGCGGGTTTTCTGTACATGCTTTGACTGGCGGTGCTAAAGAAGTGACCAGCCTGGACATTAGTGCCCAGGCCCTCGAAATGGCGAAAAAAAATGCCCTGCTCAACCTCGAAGATCCGCCGCTCCGCACCTTGGCACAGGATGCTTTCAAAGCACTGGAAGAACTGCAACAGGCTGGCGAAAAGTTTGAACTGATCATCGTTGATCCACCTTCTTTTGCCAAGAAAGCCAGTGAAATTGAAGGGGCTTTACACAGTTACGGCCGCCTGGCTAAACTAGCCCGGCCCCTGGTGGCTAGAGGCGGCATACTGGTCATGGCCTCCTGCTCCAGTCGAGTGACCACCGAAGAATTTTTCACCCTGATGACCCAGGAGTTGCAAGCTTCCGGACAACCTTTCACCGAAATGGAGCGCAGCTTCCACGATGTGGATCACCCGATAGGATTCCCGGAGGGTGCTTATTTGAAATGTATCTATTTTCAATTGTAGAGCTCAAAGATCATGAAATTGATTCAGCCCCCCCCTAATAGCATGTTTGGAGCGGATTACTTTTGAAAATCAATGATTTAGCGTTCTGGCTAAACTCAAAATCACGCGCTTGGCGGGTCAAGTAAGTGATTTTGAGTGACGCCAGGTTGCTAAATGCTTGGTTTTCGGTGTAAGCAAGCTCCAAACATGCCCTTAGACAAGGAAATATCACTTGTGAATTAGGCTTTGGGCGCATCCCGCTAGGGCGGGTCGCTCCCTTTCGGGGTTCGCTTTGCTCCGTGCCGCCCTGGTGGCAGCGGCACACCGTTGCCACCAGGGCGGCACTGCTCACTTCGTTCGCACCCTACAGGCAGCTTGCGCGAGGAAAATGCTAGTGGCGTGGATGTCCTTGACGATGGTCTACAATTGTTTTAAAAAGGCCCTAAACCAAGCAAGAGCTTTTAAAAAGTATTTCTTCTCACGTATTTTCGCACCACACTTCGGTTGCTATCCGACAAGCCCGACATGAGTAACTCTTCACGATTGACTTCTATTTTCCAGCTTTCAGGTGTTCCTCCTTCTTCGTGAGGCAATAGCGTAATTTCTGGCTTGTGTCCATGAATGTGCCAATTTCATCTATCATCTTATTCACCACCACCTTCGGCGCAGGAAACGCTTGGTAGAGCCATGAAGAACACCTTCCAGTGCGTTTTTATAAACTCATCTTCAGTGGCTGTCGTGGCTTTGTGTTGTACTGTAGTAGCTAAGTTTTGGTAACACGCTAAATATCCTCTGCGTTTCTAAGAAAAAAAAATTAATCTTCTCAAGAGCCAGCAATAATTACTTTTTTATTACTCCCTCTTCAATCATGTATTCTTTTATATATTCAAGACTGCGATAAGTTGCATTTTTTAACGTCAATACGTAGAGCTCATCAACCCGGCTTTTCATATCTTTTTTAGCTCCTGGACCGTTCCACATGTTATTGATAGCTTCCGTGACGGTCATCGTCGATGAAACTTTTCCCGTCATTCCGACGATTTCTGTTTTCATTTCTACCGTAGCCCATTCTGAAATTAAAGTCCCCGAGTGTGAATATTTTTCAACGCCTCCTTCTTTGATAGTTATGATAACATCAACAACTGAAGCTGTGCCTACATTTCCATTAAATACCCTCTCTGTAATATTAGCAATTATGGCCTTATGGTTACTATTATGCGGTGGTATGTATTTTCTCTTGTGATGGTTATAGCTTGTAAAAAAGGGGATATGGAGATCGAAATCGGTCGAAATAGAGTCTCGATCATCAATAATGGTGAAACTATTGAGCCTTAATGGAATTTCTAGTTCTCTATTAGAAATATCTTCTATGGTGTTAATTTTTGTTGTATAACAGGACTGTAAAACTAACAACACAGTAATCATACATCACTTCTGCGCCGCTTTTTGGGCTTCATTGGCCCGATGAATGGTTTGCTACTTCAAGCCCTGTTCGTAGCGCTAGAGCAAATATTGTCGCGGTGGCACACACAGCGCCGCCATGGCCCCAAACATACCCCCTTTAAAGCTGGTCCATCTGCTCCAAAAGCCAGTTTCGCTCGGTGAGTGGCTCTGTCGTTTCGATGAGTATTTTGAGGTTGGCTTTGGCGCTCTTATCGAAGGGGTTGAGGTTGGTCATTTTTTGGCAGATGGCGATGATATTCAGATAATTTTCGCGGTGATAGCCGACCATTTTCTTGCGTTTCAGGAAGCGCCACATGGCCGAAAGGTGGGAATCCAGCAATCGTTCCTCCTTTTGGATAAAGTGAATTTTCATGAGTAAAATTTTGGCGGCCACATTTAGCAAAAGATCACTATAGTCTGCTTTTTGTAGCAATACAATCGCAGCAGTAAAATTTTGTCGTTCGTATTCCAGCTTCGCCAGGTTGAAACTAAAAATGGCTTCCCGGTATTGAATTTCGAGGAATTCCTTTTGTTCCATGAGGAAATTTTCCACCCATTCGTACTCTTCCAATTTGAGACCAAGCGCGACTATATTTCGATACGCAAACCGGGAGATATTGCCATCGAGCGTGAGGAGCTTTGCCTCAAGCATCTCTCGGTAGAGTTGAAATGCTTCTCGGCCCGATTCCTTTTTGCCTTCGTTGAATTGGCGGATGCTAAAATTGATCGCAAACAAGTAAATATCCCTTAATTCATCGGGAGGAAAAAGAAGGTGATGCTTTCCTAGTTCTTCCTTCACTTTATGAAAAAATGGCTGGCCATTTGCTTCGCTTAGCATTTTGAAGCTATAGAAATAAATCCCCGCAGCGGGCCACTTTTCCCAAAAGTGATCCGCAAAATGGGGCAGTAGGGGCAGCAATAAGCCCAAGTCATATTCCACTTTGTTGACAGCCTGATAGGAACGGATGAGGCAGGCATGCCGCAACTTTTCCATCAGGTAAGCAGCATCGTACTCGTCCGTGAGTGCTTGCAGGTGCTGTTCGCCGGTTCGTTGCCTTTTCTCCGACAGCATGTGTTTTTCCTGCAGGAGATTGAAGTTTTGTCGGTGCCAGTCGGCGTTTCTAGAGGGCGATTCGTCCAGTAATTTTTCTGCTTCTCGCACCGTAAACATAAAATGTCGATCTAGTCCCCGGGATCGAAACGCCTTGATAAGTTCCGTTTTCCGATTGATTTCTTTTGCTTGTACGGATCGAATGAAAAGGTATTCTTCTAGCAATTTTTGCAACCAACTCATCACTTGCCGAATGCGTTGTGGTTCGTAAGCATCTCGAGGGAACAAAACCGCAAAAGCCTCTTCTTTGGTTGGCGTACTTTCCTTGTTGATGATTAGCTCGAAAAGGGCCTGCACATCTTCTCTGAGGTTAAAAAAAGGGGAAGCCAAAAACTTTTGCGCTTCCTTGATTTCTTTGTGATTGAGCGTAGCAATGAGTTCAACAAGGCGGCTTTTTTGCATTTTTCTCGAAATTATTGAAGATACTGGAGGTCTATTATTTTTATAAAAAAAGCATCTATCTCAATAAAAATAGGGCTTAATGGCTATTATTTACTGATTTTAGATTTATAAATTTGATTAATTGTCTTTTGTAAACCAGAGGAGATGGTCCAAGTTTGTCGTATCAAAAATACTTCCACCATGATCGCAAGAAATATACTCCTTCTGGTTTTTACCGCCTTTCTCTCCTTTCTGAACATGCCACTTATTGCCCAAGGTTGGGAAGAAGCCTACAATGGCCCTAATGATCAGGATGCTGCTTCCGATGTACTTTTGACCAGTGACGGAAATTACATTGGACTTGGGCGATCTGGAGCAGCTTTCTCTGGTTTGACCCAAGTGATAAAAACTGACCCCAATGGAGTTATGCTGTGGCAACAGACCTACGGTTCGGGTGTAATGAATATGAACGCCATCATCAACACGACGGATGGTGGCTATGCGATGGCAGGGCATCATTACACCAGTCCGACAGATAATGGCATAGCACTCGTAAAGCTCGATGCACAGGGCAATATGCTTTGGCTGAAAGATTTTGCCTGTTGTACTGATCTGGCCAATGATGTCATCCAGACACCTGACGGTGGCTATTTGATCGTTGGACTACACCCACAAGCACCCTATGCCGCCCTAGCCATCAAGACCGATGCGAATGGTGATGAGGTCTGGTCAAACAGCTACTATGAAATGACCGTGCAGCAATTTTTCCTTCATGATGGGTTCCGACGAGTAGTCATGCGGGATAATGGCAATTACCTCATGATCGGAAGCCTGGAAGGCACCCTTCGTTTGACGGAAATCGATGATCTGGGGACAGAAGTCTGGGACACCACGCTGAATAATCCGCAAATTGACTATCTCGAAGCCGGAGATTTGGAAATAACCAATGATGGTGGAATTTTAGTAGCTGCCAGCCGCTGGGCTAATAACCAACGCCGAGGAGGCTTCCTCTGGAAATTTGATGCCAATAGGAATGAGTTGTGGACCAATTTCACCACCACCCTGAATGACGGGGCAGAATCGCTCAGCGAAAACGCCGCCGGAGAACTTTTCATCGGTCGACGCAATCTAGTGGAAAAAAGAGATGCCAATGGAAACCTCATCTGCCAACTCAACGAAAACGGTGATTGGAACTGGAAAGCCGTAGAAGTGGAAGCTACTACTGATGGTGGAGCCATTGCAGCAACTACCCTTGCCTTTTCGACGTTTTCCAACCTGGCACTCGCCAAAATGGATGATGCCTGCGTTGCCTCCGTTCACGCCATCGCTGGTAATGTAAATCTTGATGCCGACGGTGACTGCATATTCAATGGTGCCGGGCAAAATTTGCAAAACTGGATCGTGGAAATGAAAGACGGTGCCGTTTCTTATTATGACTTCACGGATGCAAATGGCAATTATTTCTTTCCCATCTCACCAGGTATTTACACCCTGACCCTCCATCCACCGATGAGCTATTGGGGAACTTGTGCGGAGACACTTCCCGTCCTTGTCGGAAACACTCCCGACACCGTGTACCAGGACCTACAAGGTACGCTGCTAGAAGAATGTCCCTACCTCTACGTAGATTTGGCGAGCCCTCCCATGCGACCATGTGTAGGAAAAAACGCAAGTGTTTATTACGAAAACTTCGGTACAGCTACAGCCGAAAACGCCTCGATCATTATCAGCCTCGACCCACTTCTTTCCATCACCACGGCCTCCATGCCTTTTACTTCCCTTGCGGAGAACCAGTATGAGTTTTTACTCGGCGATCTCGATCCTGGTGTTACTGGAGGAATTATTTTCGAGGTACTCACTGATTGTGACGCCGAACTGGGGCAAGAACTGTGTCTGCAAGCCAATATCTACCCGGATACCCTCTGTGGAGACATGGCGTGGATGGGAGCCGTCATTGATGTTCAAGGAGACTGTAGCGGGGAAAATATTGATTTCAAAATCAAAAATATTGGCCAAGCCAACATGGTTGCTCCGCTGGAATTTATTGTCGTAGAAGACGAGGTAATGTATATGCAAGGTGAATTCGACCTGGGCGTAGGAGAAACCTACGACATCATGATTCCCAACACCCACAGCACTTACATTGCTCAAGCGGAACAAGAACCTGGCTACCCAAACGGCAATTTTGCTATAGATGTAGTTGCTTTTTGCCAAAACCCCAATCTCAACAATCCTTTTAGCACCGGATTCATCAACCAATTTCCACTAAACAATGCCACGCCGAGCGAGGATATAGAATGCGTTGAAGTCGTCAACTCCTATGACCCCAACCGCAAAGTAGCAACCCCCACGGGATATGGCCCGGACCATCTCATCGAAGCCAATACTTTGCTGGAGTACCAAATAGATTTTCAAAACACTGGAACGGATACGGCATTCAATATTGTTATTCGGGACACTCTTTCCTCCTTCCTGGACATCACCAGTTTCCGTCGGGGAGCTTCGAGCCACAGTTATGACGTACAACTGGAAGGAAGCAATGTGCTGGTCTTCTCCTTCCCCAATATCAACTTGGTGGACAGTATTGCCAACGAGCCATTGTCTCACGGCTTTGTGGAATACCGCATTACTCCCAAGAATGACGTCGCCAATGGTACTGTCATTGAAAACAGTGCAGCCATTTATTTCGATTTCAATCCCCCCATCATTACCAATACCACCTGGTACACCATTGGCGAAGCCTTCATCCTCGTAGCTATTGACGCCCCGTATCAGGAAACGCTATCGCTGGAAGTTTATCCGAATCCCGCGACACCTAACACCAAATTGCGCCTCAAAGGAGCTCCTTCGCAAAATACCGAGATGAAATTATTTAACGCCCAAGGTCAGAAGGTGGCTCAGGCTTCCTTCTACCACGACCAATTCCCCCTCGGTGCGATGGGCTTGGCAAAAGGCGTTTATTTTTTCCAGATTTGGTCAGAGGGAGCATTTCTGGGGAGTGGAAAATTGATTATTCAGTAATACTTTTATTCATCATTGAGGGAATCAACACCCTGTTCTTTGAGTCTGGCTAATCCGTCCTTCATCGCCTTAACTTGTTCGGCGGAATGGCCTTCCCAACTCGCAACTTCTCCAACAACCCTAAACGGTTGAGTAGAACGGTAGGACTTAGTTGGGTTGCCTGGAAATTTTCTGTCCGTCAAGTCGGGGTCATCTTCGATGGCCCCGGTGGGTTCTACCAAATAGATTCTTCCAGGTCCCTCTCCAAGGGCGAGTTCTGCGCCCCAAACTGCAGCATCTAAGGTTGCGGAGAGGAAAATATATTTCGCATTTTTTTGCTGGCCAAAGTTGGAGTTAAAACCAGCTTGGATGAAGTCTCCTGCCTTTAAGTCTGCTTTTGTACCGTGGAAGTACGTTTGTGCAAAAGGTGTTGGGCTTTTTTGGGTTGATTTGTAGTCGTTGTTTTCCATGGTGGTTTATTGGTCCTTTAATGGTCTATTTCGATGGATTAGATTGTCCTATTTCTTCAATGATACAGTGATCAGTTATTAGTTGTTGGTAATAAATTATTGGTGATTGGGTTTTGGAAACTCAAGTTCAAACTCCCAGTTAAGTTCCTGAAGTTGCGTTCTCACTTCATTTAAATTATCAATCAATTGCTCAAAGGATGGTTTGTTCTCTTCATAAATCATGTTCTCCAACATCTTAGCGTAATCAGTTTTCCAAGCATCTATTATTTCGGGAAACGGGATGGGGTTTAGGGTTTTAGGATTATGATGGTTGTAATCTACACCACCTACTTTTGAAAATTTGTGGCGATGAGCTACAATTGTTTCGTACAGTTCCTTATCACAAATAGCCCTTTCTGTAATGCCCGCTTTGGAGAGATGATAAAGATCATACAAGTGTCTGCTCAATCTGTCTATTCGCATTTTTCCGACCGGACGATGAAACTCTTCATGCAGCAAGAATAATTTCTCTAAAAATGTCCTTTCTCGATTTACGGTTGGTACTTCAAACAAGGGTTCGGCAAAATCTCTATCAGCATACACTTCATCTACCAATGCACCAAATGTTTGAACGGAAAACGGCTCTCTTAATGACCTACAACCAATTTCTAACTGTACACGTGGCATCACATATTCTGATGGCTGTGCAATGATATTTGGATAATAGATTTCAATGATCCTTGGGTCTTGGTCGCTATCTGCTGCTGCTATCACTTGAAAATAAAGACCTTTAAATCCTTTTCTTCGAAACTCGTTTTGTAATTCTTCGAAGAATATTCCGGTAGTGTATGCGCCGGATTCCTTTCTCAATTTAGTGATTTTTGATTTTGAGAGACGGCCTTCGTATCCTTCAAAGAACTCTTTGTCAATAGCCAAATCAATATCTTCTGAAAACCGATGTATCAGCTTCCAGGCTTTGCTTAGGGATGTTCCTCCTTTGAACACCAAATGTTTAGCAATGTCCATTTGAAAGATGATTTCCAACGTGCGACTGACCCACCAGTCTTTTTCTATAGCAAAAGGTGTCATTCCTATTTTTGCGGCAGCGGCTTGAAAAATGGCTTCTTTCTCTGCTTGTGCTGTCGTATAAAAGTCAATTTTTGCCATCGCTCAATGCTTTCTTCATTACTTGTTGAATCCAAACTGGTGCCAAGGCTATGTCGTGTTTCAAATCTTTATTATCCTCCTTTTTAAGCAAATCAACAACCTTTTTCTCTTCTTCTTCGCTCACTTTACCGTTGCCGATTTCTTTTAATGCCTGAATAACCAGTCGGCTTATTTTGCCTTTAGCCAACAGGTTTTTTGGCGTAGTTTTTTTAAACTTGATCTTGCGTTTACCTACTTTAATTTCTCGGGGCGAGCCATCAGTTAGCAATACAATATTCATTGGCACTTGTGTGCTCAGACCCAATGCGTTTATAGCATAGCTTCCAGCAGGTACTGTTCTTATGCGGTCTCTCTTGGCTATGGCTTCTGCCACTTCTTCTGCTGTGGGCAACATTTTTCCTATTAAATTGCTTTCTTTAGGGCGTACATATATACCCTGAGCCACTCTGACAATGATGCCTTCTTTTTCAAGTCTGAATAACGAAAGTCTTACCGCTTCCGATGATCCCAACTCACTGAAATCAGCTGGCAACAATAGCTCTCCTTTTGGAAGCCTTTCTATTTGGGTCCGTATTTTATCTTGTACACTTATCATTTTTTAATTTGTAACAAATTTAGTAAATATTTGTTACAAAAAAACACATCCCTGCCACTAATCTTATCAAAATTTGTCATACCAAACAATTTACTCTAAGCCCTTCTGCGAACCATACTACCATTCGATGACTTATAGCACCTGCCTCTCCACCGCCTCCACTATCGGAAACACATCCTGACGGATGATCCCCAATCCGCCGCCGGGGGCGTAATTGTTGTAGCCGAGGAAGTACAAGCCCGCATAAGGCCCACTACCGACAGGTTTGCGGGGAAGTTGGCGCTGATCGAAATGCTCGGCGTCCAGGTTGAGCCACTCACTGAGGGCGGCGCGGAAGCCAGTGGCCAGGATGACCACATCAAAGGGATGTTCTTCGCCGTTGGAGAAGACGATGCTATTGACGGCAAACTCTTCTACACCGGGTAGTACTTTGAGTTCTCCGGAGCGGATGTAATCCAGTGTCCCCAGGTCGATCACGGGCGTTTGGCCGGTTTCACGGAGTTGCTTGGCAGGAGAGATCGCAGGGAGTTCGATGCCGTATTTGGGCAGGTCGCCTACGGTAAATTTGCGTACTGCCAGGCCAAGTGCATCTCCCAGCCAGTGGGGGAGTTTACCAATTTTCAAGGCCGTCACCTGTGTAGGTGTGCCAAAGACTTCGCGAGGAACAATGTTTACGGGTCCGCGCACACTGATGGAGGTATCTACACCGTGCTCGCAGAGGTCAAGCGCAATTTCGGCACCACTGTTGCCCATGCCTACTACCAGCACCCGTTTGCCCTGGTAAGGCTGTGCATTTTGGTAATCGTGGCTATGGAGAATCTCCCCCGCAAAATCTTCCTCGTTTTGATAGTGAGGTCGGAAAGGCACCCTGTTCATCCCTGCACTGATGATCACGGCGGGTGCTTCGTAGCTGCTACCATCTTCACAGAGCACCTGCCATTGCTGGTCCTTTTTTTCAATATCTACAACGTTTTTACCAAAGAGTGGCTTAATCTCTCTTTTTTCGGCATACTGCTCGTAGTAGCGCACCAGGTCTTTCTTATGGACATAACGGTCATAATCCTCTGGAAAATCCTCGCCCGGCAAGTGAGACAACTCCTTAACGGTATGGAGGTGCAGCCGATCGTAGTGGTCGCGCCAGCACTGGGCCACTCCCTGACCTTTCTCCAAAATGATAAAAGAAATCCCTTTTTCCCGAAGCTGCCCTGCCGATGCTAATCCGGCTGGCCCGGCGCCAATAATGATGACCGATGGTGATGCCATTGCTGAAGTATCGTTTTTATCATTGGAAGGTAGGGATTTTTTCAAACATCGTTAATGTCCTTGCACATTACTCTTGCACCGCTTAATTTTGTTGCAACCAGAAACACCCGTGTGGCGTTTTCTGTATCCAACTATCAACGAGCAGAGGGTAAAGATTTATGTATATACCACCGGATCATCAGCAACTATTTGAAGAAGCAGAACGCTACTGGAAGCTGGGCGACGTCTACCACGCCGTCAAGCTACACAAGCGTATCATCAAGCTGGTACCCGACTGGCACCCTCCGTATCTCGCGCTGGCACGCATCTACCATCAGCGCCGCGAATGGAAGCCTTCTTTTTACTATTTCAAAAAAACCATTGCTTTTCTCCCTGATTTACGGGAAGGCTGGTGGTGCCTGGGCATTGCCGCTACCGCACTTAAGAAATGGCGGGTAGCCCGCAATGTATGGACTAAATTTGGCCTTAGTAATCTGCCCGCAACACCCGAAGGCTTGCGCCTCACCTACGATGGTACTTTCGAGATATTGTGGATGACCGCCGTTGACCCAGCGCGGGCCAAGATTCTTAGTATTCCCCACCCTGCTTCTGGTTTTCGCTTTCGCGACGAAGTGTTGTACGAACGCAAACCCATCGGTCACCACATCGTTGCGCGCAAGCGCGTGCCCGTCTACGCCGAAATGGGTATTTTCAAAAGATCGCATTACCGTACTTACTCTTGCCTTATTCACGATGCCTCGGCCAAGCAAATTCAACAACTCGAACGCTTGTGCTACGATGCCCGGCTAGGATTTGAAATTTGGTCCAACGCCGCACGAGCAATGGTGATCGAAAATCCACAGGCTTTCCCGGAATACTATGGCCGTTCTATTCTGCCTGCCGAGCAAAGCGACGCACCCCACGATCATGCCCTCATTGCGATAGCTGCCCAAAACCAAGTCGAAGTGCTACATGTACTTGATGCCTGGGAGGTGATTGCGCTGGGGCAATATTCGGATTTGCGGGGGTATTAGACGGCCTATACTCCGTAGCTCCGTAGCAACGGGTATGAAACCCGTTGCTACGGAGCTACGGAGTTTGGTGCGCTTAATTCCGCGCCAAGCGAAATCCAATATAAACCGTCTTTTCCTCCGGACGTCGGTATTGCCGGGTGGAAACACGACAATCATCGGCCGACTGTAGCCAGGCGCCTCCCCTGATGATGCGGTGAGAACCAGCATCCGGACCAATAGGACCTCTTTGCGGGGTGCTTGGATACTCGCCGTACCAGTCGAAGCACCATTCCCATACGTTGCCACTCATATCATAGATACCGGCATTGTTGGGTTGCAACTGCGCCACGGGGTGGGTTTGGTCTTTGCTGTTGGCTTCGTACCAGCCTACTTCCGACAAGTTGTTGCTCCCCGAGTAGCGTTCACTTTTATCACCCATCACTCCTCCTCGGGCGGCGTATTCCCATTCTGCTTCGGTGGGCAGGCGGTAGCCGTTGGGGATGCGGCCTTTTTCACTACGCAGACTTGCACTTCCTGATTTCAGGTTAATCTCATAAACGGGGGTATAACCATGTTGCTCGCTAAGCCAATTACAATAAGTCGCGGCATCGAGCCAACTGATATTGATGACAGGACGCTGATTGCGGCCCCAGCCTTCATCGTCGGGTTTTACATGCGCGGTGAGATCGCAGAAGAGGTCGTATTCGGCAAACGTTACTTCCCGCGTGCCGAGGTAAAAATTACCAACAATCACTTCGTGGGCGGGAAGCTCGTCGTTGTAAGCACCTTTTTCACTGCTCCCCATTTGGAAGCCACCACCACTGATAAGCTCCATCCGCGGACGCGGAATATTCTTTTCCAAAGAGATGGGCGCCAGTGTAAGTGGACGCTCTTTTAATAGTTCCTCCCCGAATTGAAAGGTCTTGCGGTAGGTTTTGTACCCATCGGCGATGACTTCTAATACAAAGGTGCTGGTGAGGTGACCCTCCAAGTCCCCACGAAGCACATACTCTCCGTAGAAATCTGTTTTGCCATTGAAGGTAAGTGGTATTTTGACCCCTCGATTGGGTTGCTCCGTTAGCACCAGTGCTTGTTCAGCGATCGGTTCTTGGGTAGCAGCATCCAGGAGCTGGCCCCGCAATTCAAAGCGATTTACCTTATTAGGTGTCGGCGGTTGTGTGGTAGTTCGCTGACGAGGTGCGGGAGCGTTCCAATCATGTTGATAAGCAATCTCTTTCTTATCAATGACGGTTGTTTCATTCCGGCGGCGCATCTGTACTCTCAAGCTCTTTAAGGCACCAGGCTGCGCTCTGGGAGGTGCCAGGCGGAAAGTTAGGGTTCCTGCTCCCGGACTCAAGCTTTGGGGCTGTATGGCTGGTTGGTTGCCGTCACCCTGTGGTTCCATTACCATTTCTACTTCGCGATCAACGCTGGGATCGTAATAATATTCAACGCTCACCTCTAAGGCTTGCCCCCCGATTTCCGAAACATCTACAGCTACAATACGGGAGCGTTCTCTGCCCAGCAGGGTTTCCAGATTGGGGGTGTAATCCAGGTTTGTAAAATAGTCCAGCGAATCGAGCAAACGATAATAGTACAAACTTGAATCCTCCGGGCTACCGGCATAATAATGCACCACTCCGCGCGCGTGTAGCACATCCAATGCGACGCTATCACTGATGTAGGCCTGGTCCAGCAAAGCCAAAGACCGTGGCAAGATGGCCTGCCCAAGACTGTCCTGTAAATAAGCATTCAGGTTGGCCGCAGCAGCGTTGAAATAAAGGCGCGCCAAATTGGCATTGGCCAGGGAATAAGGTACTGCCTTGCCATTAAATTCCTCGCCTTTGCCATATAATAAGCTGTTAGCCGCTCCTAGAGCTTGTTCGAAATAGCGGGCTGCGAGTGTATCCCGGTTTTCACCGATGCGTGCCTGACGAACCCCCTGGTTATTGTAAATAATCGCACTGTCGATCACAGCGGTCTCTTTTACGAGGATGTAATTACGGAGAGGCTCCGCAGGCCTTTCGGCACGTTGTTCCGGCGTTTCGGCGAAAGCCAAACGGTAGAGCGCATCTGATGCCCCAAACTTCCAACCCAGTGCCAGTAGGATCACGTAAGCTGCGGTAAACCACAATGCCCGCCGCAGGTCTTTACGGTTATCCGCTGATGGCGGAGTAGGCGCATCTAATTGAATATCAGTATCTTCTTCCAGCCAATCCCGGATAGATTTTGGCGAATGATCTAGTGAGCTCCCACCTTTGGTCATGCGTAGCATTCTGCCGCCTGTCTCCCGGTCGGCAATCCGATCAAGGTCTGCTTCCTGAGCGGGCGTTAGGAGGTTGCGACGAAGTAAAAACCGAAGCGTATCGCGATGGCCTTCCTCTTCAGGAGCCAGCGCAAAATCTTGAATTGCCAGGGCTGTTTCCAGATCGCGATGGGCATGAGAGCCCGCACTAATGGTTTTTACCGCAGAGAGCTCCGCCTGCACGGCAGTCCGCGCGAGGTACTCGTCGGTCTCGTCTAGTTCAGCCATCAATTCGCGGCGTAAGCGCTCATCAAAACGCTCACTTTGGAGGGTGGGGATACGGGCCAGGCGCAACAAATTATCGTAAGTCACAGCTACCTCCAGGGCTTTACCGATGGCAATCGTCATTTCCCAACTGGGCAAGGGAAACACCGCCAGTGCTTTGAACCACCTCACCAAATCCTCATCATAAGCCTGGAGGTATTCCTTGATGTAGCGCCAGCGCCGCCAGTTGCGATGTTCAGTATCGGCATCCCGGCGTTGTTCCTGTTGGCGGTTTTGCCAGCGATCATAGGCGGCTCCATCGGGCAGCAACTCGCCTTCGTTTTCAATGTACAAGGTGGCGGCCGACAAGCCTTCCGTATCCGTTGAAAAAACACTGAAAACCCGCGCCAATAATTTTTCGCGATAACTCCAACTCACCGGTGGTACGGGCGTAAACAAGAGGCGCAAAGGCCACTGCCGCAAGACCGCAGCAGCACCCAATCGCAGACGAGGCTGCCCGGCAGCGTGAGGGTCGATCAGCTCGTGCAAGTCACCAAAAACCAATAAGCGGTGATTGGGGTAAGCCCGTTGCAATTGATCCAGCGTACGCCCTTTCGGGAAGTAGGCATTCCAACACTGGCTGAGGTGCTTGCGATAATAATACACTTCCAGGTTCACATCCTGGGCACTGAGCGAGCGAGCCAGGTATTTGAACAGCTCTCCGAGATGACTCGCACGGTTTTGTTCATCAATTAAACAGAGGTATTCGCTCGGTTGGGTAGCATACCGAAAGCGCACGTCGGGAAACCCTCCACGGTCAATGGTGGCCTGCAGGGTTTTGGTCATGTCCAGTTCCTTACGTAAACCTTCCTGCCGCAAACGCAGGGCATCCGCAAAGCGCAATTGTACTGATGAAAAAGTGATCGCTGCCGATTGGTCCCGCAGGGGAATAAAATAAGGGGCCTTATCACTGTGGGCAAACCGTGCCGCAAAGGCCTCGTCACGAGCGTCTTCAATCTGTTGGGCAGTAAGAGGCTTGCGGCGATGTACCAACCAGCGTACCCAATAATAGAGCAGACCGACACCTAATAAAGCCAGGATGACATAAAAACCCCAGGCCCAGGTCGCCAGCACCGACAGCTGGTCTTCCCGCAATTCAAATAAAGGCAAAAACGCTTGGTCCTGCCCCACTTTTACTTCCAGCGTTTGTGTCGCAACACAAAAGCCCTTTGCCGTGGTATCGCTAACGGTCAGGCGCACCCGGTACTGCCCATTTTGCGCGTACTGATGCCGGGCCAGGTAAGTTCCTTCTTCTTGTGTCCCATCTCCAAACTCCCAGGTAAAGGCCCAATTTGATGCTGCACCCGTAAGTTGCGCTTCTTCTCCCGTCCCCTTGAGATATAAACTTTCTTCCGAAAACAAGGTCCGAAAGTTTGCCTCCTGCCCTACTTCCAATTGCTGAGGGCCAGTAATCCCCGTTACCGCTGGTGCTGCCGGACACAGTACCGTAAAAGGCAGGGTAGCCTGATACACCGTATCTTTTTCTGGATGATGAACCGCCAGGCGAATTTCTCTACGGTAGGAACCGCTGTCTAACGACGGGACAATCAGTGACCAATCAAACTGATCCGTAGAGAAAGCCTCTTCCTTCTGGGTAGCCAGGTTGACGTAGCTCCAACGCCAGCTCAACTCGCTGCTATCCCCACTGTAGCGGCTCAGGTTTTTTAACAATACGGTATCCCCAGCCGCGCCAAAACTGGGCCCATCAATGTACACCGACAACTCTTCCTGGCGAGGCTTATGCTGGGTAAGTGCATAGTAGGCATACCAAAGCCCGGCCAGCAAGGGCAGGATCAGCAGCCATCGCCACCAATCGTTTTCCTTCGGTGAAGATGGATCCAGCTCCAGCGGTGCCGAAACTTCCTGGTAGTATTGATCAAAAATTTCGTAAAACTTCAGTTGCTCCGCTTCGCTGCGTACCAATACTGGCGCCAGCAGGGCCTTCAGTTTTTCTGGCTCCTGAAGACAGGTTTTGCCCGGCCCACCCAATACGCGCAGTGCCCGCAGACGATCGCCCGGACTCAGGCGAAAACCCGCTAGCCTCAGTCGCTGGAAGAGATGCTCCAACGGAAAGGTGTCAATATGCGCTTTGAGGTCGGCCATGGAGAATTAAAAGATACCTTGCATAGCGTCCAGGTCTTCTTTGGTTTTCACCAAAACAGAAAGATGGTCACGCAGGTACTCGTTTTGTTCACCAGGAGCTTTGCTCATGATGTCACGCATTTCAAGGATGCGCAACCAGGCTACCAGCTCAGCCGTAGCGGGTGGTTTCCGAACGGCTTGCTGCCGAACCTGGCGGAATTTTTCGATCAGGCTCTTTAACAACTCATCTGTGAATTTGGTGGCTTCGCCCAGCTGGGTCTTGGCAATCGCCAGCAATTGAGCCTGATCGGGGAAGGGAATATGGTAGAAAACGCAGCGGCGCAAAAAAGCATCAGGCAGGTTCTTCTCCGAATTACTGGTCATGATCACCACCACTCTTTGCTGCCCAGCACGCCGTACGGTGTAATTGTCTTGCTCTTTGATCTGGAATTCGTAGCGCTCTATTTCCGCCAGAATATCGTTGGGAAAATCGCGGGGAGCTTTATCGATTTCATCAATCAACACCACACTACTACGAGCTTCATCGCCAAGATCGGCACGGAAACGCCCATCGGCTTGCCCCTGCGGATTCGTCAGCGCAATGGCCCGACCTAATGCTTGAAGATCAATAAACTCAGAAGTGCTGACCTCTCCTTTTTTACTGATATTGGCCGCTTGAAAATGGGCCAGGGCATCGTAAGTATAAAAAAGATCACGCGCAGTGGAGGTCGTTTTGGTATTGAAGATCAGCGGTTGCTCCGCAAAGTTGAACGGACTCTGCTGGCTCGCCAGATCTGCGGCCACTTTGAAAGCCAGGCGCGTCTTGCCGGTGCCTGGTTCGCCGGTAAGCAATAATGGTTGTTCCAGCGCAATGGCTACTTCTACGGCGTTGCGCAGGGCATCGCTCATAATGTATTTTTCGGCCGAAGGTTGACTGGCCGTTGAGGTGTGAATGCGGATACTCATTGCACGATATTGTTATTGTACTGATCGATGATCTTTTTTAATTCCAGCTCTACGTCTTCCATGTAATGCTCCTGAGCGTTACCAAAAACCGTCTTTAGCAACTCTTTTCGGGTCCGTGAGTTGGGAGAAACTTGCTTGTAATGTTCCAACCAGCGACCAATATCTCTTTGGTTCACCATGTCCAACTCGGGTAATCGAGACAAATGCTCGGCCGACTCCAGGGCCGTCATGATCTCGGCTTTGAGGTCGGTATCTTCTTCGTCGTATTCCACCGCCAAAAAAACGAGCATGGCAGCCGAAGCTTTGACCTTTCCCTCCTGGCAAAACACTTTGATAAACCAACGCGCAGCTGCGGGTGTAAGGTCGGCATCCCAATCGTATTGGCTAATATGTAGAAAGACACAGACATAATCCGTTGGCTTAAGGTTTTGCAGCCTGGGACTGCGCTCTAGTGCATACGCCAGGTCTTTTTCCAACAGAGGCTCGTGTTCGTTGGGAGGTAGCCCCAGCATAGAAAAAAAGCTGCGCAGGATATTTTGCTGATAATGCTCCAGCTGGCGGCTAAACTCAAAGGTCATCTCCAACTGCAAGGCCTGGATATTGGTTTGCAACTCGGGGTTGAGGTAGTCCTGCAAGCGACCTTCAAGATCATAAGCAATTCGCCGAAAGAGCCCCTCGTGCGACTGAAGATCTCCTCCGTAAAGGAAATAAAACTGGACAGGCTGTTGCTGTTGATTGAACAATGCACGAAACGTATCGCTGTGAACTACCCGGTCGCAGGTATAAGCATGGTACTCGTGTAAGGCGGCACCTCCCGCATCGGTTATACTGGTGCCTACGCTTTTTTTACACTCGTCTAGCAGGTAAAGGATACCATTGTTGATTTGCAGGAGGTTTGTCTGGTAATCCGACATGGTCATCAGGCCCTGTTGGAAGTTTTGGACCACAAGGTTGACCCTCGACATTTGGAGTTCGATGTTATTGACCATCTCCGGCAGCTGCTCTCTTGCCCACACAAGGAGTTGTTCCAGCGCCGGTAGAGGTTTACTTTCTACCAGTAATTGCCCAACTTGTTGGAGTGCTTGCATAATGAATAAGCTACAGAAGCCTCAAGATACCAATTTAAAAAATGCCCGATAAAAAGTTCCAATACTTTATTCTACGACGGCCAAGAAATACAGCATAAGCACTGAAAATCAAAAAATTAGCAGCACCAAATAAAATTTTCCCGTAACTTTGCATCGGTTAATACCAATGTATTCAGGAAACGTTACCTGGGCTATCGTTTCTTTTTTGCAGGAGCACTGCTATTACTCATTGAATAACTCACTTTTGCCATTGGAGCACCTTCCAACCACCACTCGTCCTAAAAGCAGAATCATCTTCATTGATGTTTTGCGTGCCTATGCCATCCTGATGATGTTGCAAGGGCACTTTGTGGACACCCTGCTAGCGGCATCTTACCGCAATGCGGATTCTTCTTTGTTCAGCTTGTGGTCGTTTATGCGAGGCATGACGGCACCTATCTTCTTTACGGTTACTGGTGTTGTTTTTACATATCTGCTCTTGAAGGATGGGCGACCGCTGAAGGAAAACAAAAGGGTCAAAAAAGGCCTGCGGCGTGGGGTGTTCCTCCTGGGTATTGGCTACCTTTTGAAGATCAATCTCCCCGGCCTGCTCTTTGGTTATTTGAGTCCCTGGTTTTGGGCAGTAGACGTACTCCACGTAATCGGCCTGGCGCTGATTGGTCTGATTGCGGTTACTGGCTTACGCGAACTGCTGGGCGGCTCACTGGCCACTTGGATGATTGCGTTTGGAGTAGGTACCTTTCTGATGGATCCTTTCTTTACAGAAAACACCTGGGATCACTTGCCGATAGTCTTTGCCCATTATCTTACCATGGATTTGGGTTCCAACTTTACCATGGTTCCCTGGCTTGGTTTTGCCTTCTTTGGAGGCGCTATTGGTTACGTGTTGAGTAAGAAATCACAATGGGCCTTTACCCACTGGTTTCCTGCGCTGATCATGGCCTTTGGGATTACCCTGACCTTAGGTTCCTGGCAGATGCTGGTGAACTTGTACGAACTTACGGGCTGGCATTACCTACCTGTTTTGTTCAACAACAACTACTTGTTCTGGCGATTAGGTCATGTATTCATTGTTATTTCCCTGTTTATGTGGGTGGTTCCCAGAATTGGCACTATTCCCAGTTTGATTACCAAAATAGGAAGTGAAACCCTGACCATCTACGGAGCTCATTATGTAGTGCTCTACGGCACCTGGCTGGGTGTTGGCTTGTCGCAATTGATTGGTTATCGCAGCCTTGACCCACTGACTTGTATCGTTGGAGCTGCGGCTTTTGTCTACGCGCACATTATCTTCATCAAGCACATTGAGACCATCAGGGACTTTGTTTACGGGCAAATTCCTACTTGGGGAAAAAGACAATATCGCCTCGCTATGGTTTGGTTCAAAAGAGAATGGCCCAAACAACGTGAACAGCTGGCCGACCGCTGGGAAGAACGCCTGGCCACAGGACCTAGTTGGTTGTTGCCACTGGTAAGAGTATTGGCGGGCAGAACCAAAGAATAGCACATTTTCATGAAGAACAACCGCTCACCGTTAGTCACCATTTTTTTAACGGTGTTCATTGATATGTTGGGAGTAGGGATTATTATCCCCGTTTTACCTGCATTGTTTTTTGAGCCTGAGACCAGCATCGTAGCCAGCTCCTTTACCAGCGACCAGCGCTCTTTGTTGTACGGGGCTTTGCTTGCTGTTTTTCCACTGCTACAGTTTTTTGGTGCGCCCATGTTGGGCAGTTTGTCCGACCGCTATGGGCGCAAGCCCGTCCTGCTGGTTTCCCAAACGGGCACCATGCTAGGGTACATCCTCTTGGCTTTGGCGATTTACTGGCAAAACCTCCCCTTGTTGTTTTTCTCCAGGATGCTGCCCGGTTTTACGGGAGGAAATATTGCGGTCATCCTTTCCAGTATTGCCGACTTGAGTGACAATACCAACAAGGCCAAAAATTTCGGTCTGGTGGGCATGGCCTTTGGTCTGGGCTTTATCCTAGGGCCTACCATTGGTGGAATACTTGCCGATGATACCGTCGTTTCGTGGTTTTCGGCGGCTACGCCCTTCTGGTTTACAGCAGTATTGACTTTACTCAATGTCGTATTTGTGATCCTTGCTTTTCCGGAAACGCTTAAAAAGCGACGGGAGACAGCGATTAATCCCTTGACGGGTTTTCGCAATTTGGCACTCTCTTTTGGCAGTCCCAACTTGCGGCGAATTTTTACCGTCGTGCTGCTTTTATCCCTGGGCTTTACCTTTTTCACACAGTTTTTTGCTGTCTATCTGATCCAGGATTTCGCCTATTCGGAAAAAAGCATTGGCTTGCTTTTTGGCTGGGTAGGTATCTGGCTGGCCATCACACAGGGGGTGATTGTTCCCAAACTCAGTAAGCGTTTTCCGCCACAGCAAATCCTGACCTACTCTATCCTGGCCCTCAGCGTCTCACTGATGCTGATTTTGATCCCCAACAACGACCTGCTGCTTTACGCCCTGAATCCTCTCGTGGCATTGGCACAAGGCATTACCTCGCCCAACCTCACGGCCACCATTTCGATGCAAGCCAACGAAGACCAGCAAGGAGAAATTCTGGGCATCAACCAGTCGATGCAATCCCTGGGGCAGCTCATTCCACCCCTGATCGGCGGCTATCTCATTACCATCAACACCACCATGCCTATCTGGGTAGGAAGTGGATTGGTCTTAATGGGCTGGGTGGTATTTGTGGTGTTTTTTGGGCCGAAAAAGGGGAAGGCTTAACGGGGGCTTTCCCTAAGAACATTTTGGGTTCATGCTGGTATTGGCGTTGCGGTACAAACACCAATACGGCACCGGATTGTGCATAGCTCCTTTGCGCAGGGCGCGTGAAACTACAACTCCTTTGCGCAGGGTATGAAACCCTGCTCTACGGAGCTGTTTTCATCTCTCGTATGTTTGTGCATGGGAAGTTGACACTCCCTTTGCAGGCTCTTCCGAAAGTTCAACTTATTCCCATCGGGGTATAGCCCCATAAAATAATCCACTAAAAAAATACCCATCCGAATCCTTTATTTTATTAAATAGATAGGAACCCTTATCCATTGTAAATTGCCTTTCATCTATCATTCCATCAAAGGCCGTACTTACGTATGTTGACTCTCCAATCCGAACACGTACTCGAATTTTTGTCGAGTAATTTCCTGAATATTTTTTCATTAAAATCAAAATAAACTCTTGAGGATGAACAATCACTCCCCAAGAGCCATTTCCACAAAAATCAAACCCCGCGCCTTCAATTGCGTACCACGAATCATAGTTTCTACTTTTATACTGAGCCTCCTGTATCCCGTATACGTAATCATCTTTAGCTAAAAACAATTTATCAGAATGAGTAGAGTTAACTAAATATAATGGGTAGTATTCAAGAAACGAAGTATCTTTTGAATACCAATCTCTGTAATATATTGACGTACCATAATCTGGAATCAGCTCAAAACCATTTACATCCAAACTATCAATAATTCTTCTCGAAGAAATACTGAAAAGAAAATCTTTGTCAAATGAAGTGTCCTGATTGATTTTTTTGACATCTATATTTTGATCGAATTTATACTTGCCTATTACCTTAGGAAATACCTCAGAAACATATTTTACGGTATCTCTTAAAACTTGTGAATACGCTTGAAAATCAGAATTAATTACTTGAGGCTTTCTAAAACTTCTATCTTCCTTATCACATTTAACCCCGCAACAGGAGAGAAAAAACAAAGCAATTATTAATAAAAAAGCAAGTTTCTCTTTCAACATACTGCTGCTGTTTTGTTTTCAGCATAACGAGGATTTTATATTTAGTTACAGTTTTATTCATCTACTATTCCCTGTTCAGCGTCGGCTGTGCCTACGTTGCTGCGTCTGCAAAACTCCCTTTTGCGAAATTAAGCTATAGTTGTTGTCATAATTCGCCCCAGACACGTTCGCATTGGATGCGCTAGACAGTATAAATAAGGACGATGATAGTGCCTATTGTTAATAAGTCCCTCTACGGTAAACTCAAAGTGGCGATAGCATCGCCGCGCATCCCTTGTCCGTTGGCCAGGCGGGCTTTTCGACTTTTGGTAAAACGCCGACGCCGAGGGGTACCCATGGCAAAGTACAGCTGCATTTTTCTCTCAAAAAGGAAAATCATCAAACAAGCTCCCCTCCCCAGCTTTCTCTTCGATTTGGATGGATTCCACGAGGTAGAGCTCTTTGCGGGCCCGCGTGATGGCGACGTATTTCAGGTTGAGTAGTAGGCTTTGACTCGCTTGGTGTAGTTTTTATTTTGCTGGGCCCGCTCGTTGAAAATTCCGAAATGCGCCAACAGCGCTTCAAATTCTTCGGGATTGTCTTTGCAAAGTGTTGACCGAAACTTCTGATTAATGTCCAGTAAGCGCTGATTGATGCGGTAGACGAGGTTTTTTATGGCAAATTGCTGGCGATCATTCCCCAACTGCGCAGGGTCAAAACCATTGAGGGCGATGAGCTTTTCGTAATAGGGCCTAAGTTCCTCCTGGAAACCCTCTTCTTTAAGAATGGCGGCGTATTTTTTTTCGTCCAGCTTTAAGGTCGTCTCTCCTCCTACGTGAGCAACCAAAATTTTGCGCCCCAACGCGTGGATGGTCTTGACGGTCACTTGGTGCAGCCCACGCGCACGGAATTTTTGCTGAATTTCTTTGGCGATGCTGCTGTTAAACGCGCAAAATAGTACCTCGCTCTGATTTTTCACAAACCGAGCACACTCCATAATCGTCGTCGTTTTCCCAGCTCCCGCCACGGCATCGATGATCCCGTGACCGCTGCCGTGCTGCACGAAAGAAAAAATAGCCTCCTGTTCCGCAGTAAAGTCCATACCTAGTACCTAGTGTCGTGAAGTTTGCTTTGCATAATGTCTCCTGTTAGGTAAAAGCAAACTTCACATTACCCTATTCTTCCCTTAAAGCCCGCCGCAAAATTTTGCCGACATTGGTTTTGGGAAGCTCATCGCGAAATTCTACTTCTTTGGGCACTTTGTAGCCCGTGAGGTTTTCGCGGCAATAAGCGATTAATTCCTTTTCTTTCAAAGACTTGTCTTTCTTGACGACGAAAACTTTCACGACTTCACCCGACTTTTCATCGGGGATACCTACCGCGGCAACTTCCAATACTTTTTCGTGGCTGGCGACAACCTCCTCGATCTCGTTGGGGTAAACATTGAAGCCAGAAACCAGGATCATGTCTTTCTTACGGTCGACAATTTTCACGAAGCCTTCGGCGTCCATGGTGCCCATGTCTCCTGTGCACAACCAGCCGTCCTTGATGGTGTTGGCGGTTTCATCGGGTCGATTGTAATACCCCTTCATCACTTGAGGGCCTTGTACCTGAATTTCGCCCACTTCTCCTGTGGCGCACAGCCCCTTCTCTTCGTCCCAGATACGTACATCGGTAGAAGGAATGGGCAGGCCGATGGTACCAATACGGCCCGTACCATCCAGAGGATTGGTGGTGACGACAGGGCTGGACTCGGTCATGCCGTACCCTTCAGAGAGGATACAGCCCGTGGTTTGTTGCCATTTTTCAGCAACGGCTTTTTGGATGGCCATGGCCCCACCCACTGTGATTTTGAGGGTACTGAAATCTACCGTTTTGAAATCGGGATGATTCAGCAAGGCGTTGAACAAGGTGTTTACCCCCGTCATCAAGGTCACCGGATAGTCTTTCATCGCCTTAATAACCGAGCCCAGATCGCGGGCATTGGTGACCAGTACATTGAGCGAACCGATGCTTGCCAGTGCCATACAATTTACGGTAAAGGCAAAAATATGGTAGAGTGGCAGCGGGCATAACACGATCTCTTCCTTTTCCTTGAGCTGGGGCATCATCCAGGCGCGGATCTGCATCATGTTGGCGACCAGGTTGCGGTTGGTGAGCATGGCCCCTTTGGAAACGCCCGTGGTGCCACCTGTGTATTGGAGGGCTACGACATCGTCTGGCGTAGAGGTAAACTCCGGCAGTTTGAATTTCTTACCCTGGTTAATGGCCTCAGAAAAAGAGACGGTATTCGGAATATCGTACTTGGGAACCATCCCCTTGAGGGTACGTACTACGAAATTGACGATCACCTTTTTGGGGAAACCCAACAGTTCGCCAATGCTGGTCGTAATGACGGTGGTAATAGCCGTTTCTTTTAAAATAGCTGCCAGATTAGCCGCAAAGTTTTCTGCAATGATCACTGCTTTTACGCCCGCATCGTTAAACTGGTGCTTCATCTCCCGCGGCGTATACAGAGGGTTGGTATTCACAACGACCAATCCTGCGCGGAAAGCGCCAAAGAGCGCAATCGGATATTGCAGCATATTGGGCATCATCAGCGCAACCTTATCACCCGGCTGTAGGCCTCGCGAGTGGAGGTAAGCACCAAACTGACGAGATTGTTGATCGATTTGCCGATAGGTCAGTTCTTTGCCCATGCAGGAAAAAGCCTTTTGTGGCCCATACTTTTCAAATATATCATCAAAGACACTGACCAGATTTGGGAAGGCAGCTGCATCAATGTTGGCGGGAATTCCTTGTGGGTAGTGCTTTAGCCAGGGACGTTGCTCGTTCATCAACTTATGCTTATTGGTTAAAAAAATTCAGTAGAGAAGCTACTTTTTCCGGGAAATGCTAAGTTCGGAAATTTTCGGCGCAGTCGGGAAAATTTTTGAATTTCTGTCTATCCGTATTTTATGGATGCCGAAACCATTCTATTACAGCAGTAAGGCTATCGTTTTCTATCCTTCTGAGACTTATATGGTTGGCCCCTATACCTGTTATTTTGTACACCTTGCTATTTACTTGAGGGGTTAAATTGAGGTATAAGACAGAGTCGGCAACTCGGACCCACCAGTATCCCCCGTGCCTTTTGCTATTATCCGAGCCTCGGTAAGTGTAACCAGCATCTGCGCTTAACAGGTGGTAATTCCTGCCATTTTCCAGCCCAGCAGGGAAATCAGAATGGTTCCACTTTCCTACTAGCTGCTTTTCCAGGAAATTTCTATTTCCTAGTTCCTTTAGTTTACTCACTTCTCGTTCTTCTTCGTTTGGCAGAAACAGATTGAGAAGTATTATCAATCCAATGCACACCGGTATTACTAGTATTCTTGATAGTTTCATGCTTTGGGTTGGCTAAAAAGGTAATAATAAGAATGCTTTGCAATCCTTGCTAAGAACAATAGGATTAAAAAATTAAAAATAAATATTGGCGTTTTATGATGAAAGTATCTACGGGTATCGAGCACTTACCGTTGCGTTTCCCATTTATTAACACCCGCAGACCATAAATCTACAAGAAAATACCTTAAGCATGAAAAAGCTAATCATGACCCTGGCATTACTGATCTCCATCCTGGTATGCTTTGAAAGTTGTGGAAAGGAAGAAATTATTATTAATAATGAACTTGAATTTGAAGAATATATTCAAGATGAAATGGCGTTGCAAAACATTCCTGCCCTGTCCGTATTGATGTTTAAAGAGGGCGATATTCTTTATGAAAACTATTTTGGAAAATCACATATAGAACAGAATGTTTCACTGGAAAGTGATCATCCTTTCCTGCTGGCCTCCATTTCCAAGGTAGTCACGGCCACGGCTCTTCTTCAGCTATATGAGCAAGAGCTTTTTGCTTTAGATAATGCGATCAATGATTATTTGCCCTTTCCTGTCAGTATCCCTGGTTACACCACAGATATAAGCTTTAGAATGTTGTTGACGCACACTTCGGGGATAGCTGATGGAAGTGCTCTGGATGACCAATACTATTACGGAGAAGACAGCCCGGTTGAACTCGAATATTTTCTACGAAATTACCTCAAGCCCGGAGGAGATTTCTACGACGCCACCGACAATTTCTATGATTTCGAGCCTGGTACGCAACACGAATACTCGAATACCGGGAGTGCCTTAATCGGTTTTTTGGTTGAGCGTCTTACAGGTACGCCGTTTGATCTGTATTGTAAGCAGAATATCTTCAATCCTCTGGGAATGGTAAACACTTCCTGGCGGCTGGAGGAAATCACGGGAACCATTGTTCAGCCTTATAGTTTTTCGAATGGAGGGTATGAGGCAATAGAACACTACACCTTCACAGATTATCCAAACGGAGGGCTACGGTCTACCGCAAAAGATATGTTTACCCTCTTGAGTGCATTTGTACAAGGTGGTATGGCCAACAATTACGCGTTACTGAAGCCAATTACAATCAACGAAATGATCACCCCACAGATACCTGCTATTAACAATGAGGTAGGCCTGCACTTGTTTGTCATGGACGCGGAGCATGGCCTGTGGGGGCATGACGGCGGTGAGGAAGGAGTAGCCACCATTATGGCCTTCAACCCGGATACAAAAGTAGGAGCAATCATCCTTGCGAATCAAGGCGATGCGGAGCTGGAGGAAATACTGGCCGAAGCATATAAACTGGGATTGAAGTTGTAATGTGCTTGGGTGGCACAACTTGCTTCGGATGATCCGCCAACGGTCAAGCGTATGTAGCGAAGCGGAGTATCTTGGGTAACGGTCTCGCATAAAGCGTTCACAGCCATATTTTTTTTGGCTACGAACGCTTTATGCATCATCCCCATCCGTTTTATTTTTACAATTTTTTCGTCAAACAGAATACAATACTATCGTCAACTGTTATTTTCCGCTATATTTCCTATTAATAGGTTTCATTTAATTCTAAAATCGCCCTTTTCTTGTCTTCTGTTTTTTGTTCCGACTCGAGATATGCATTATATATTTTAGGATTATCTGCCAACAGCTCTCTAAGGAAGTTATTCGTTAAAACAGAAATTTTCCCGTTTGTCGTATCCAGTATAATGCCTCGTTTAGCGGTAGTTAATAAGGCTGTAACAGGACTGGCTTCTGCTAATCCAGCTACATTAGATAAATGATCTTCGAAGTATAAGAACTTTCCATAAGCCTCTGCTTTGATGAAATAACTGTCATAACTATATCTCGAAGCATGCATATAAATGTCTATCCCGTCAGAGATATACATCACACTTCTTTTTTCCCTTTCTAAGCTCTTTGTAGGGACATATCTATATCTTTCAGCTTTATTATAGTCAATTGGGTTTAATTCATTAATAAATGTATCAAGCGCTTGGTTACTACACAATCTGTTCAAAGAAGAATATAGCCCAGGTGAAGGTATGTTTTCAAGATTACAATTGGGCGAGTAGTTTTTTAAATCAATCTCATAGCCTTCTTGCTTTTCCCATTCACTTTGAGCAAACTGAGCTATGCAATTGAATAATGCACTTGAAATTCTATCACTATGACTTCCCGTCGCATCCAATTTCCTTTCTTCAATCTCTGCATAAAAACTCCCTAAAGAGTAATATACTGAATCAACTTTTTTTGCTATCTCAATAGTTATTCTACAAATTCCTGCTTCCGTGCTAAATGTAGTGACCTCTGACACATTAAACTCATGAATTATGCAACTTAAAACCTTTGATGCATCTCTTGGATTAATCATCTCGCCGATAAAGTCACCAACCGTTTCTTTAAAGTCCCCTTTTAGGTTTGCTAGCACTTTCCTGTTAGTTAGTCCTTTTTGAACATAACCTATGTTATCGATTACAAACCTTTTATCAATAATCTCATTGAACAAGAAATCAGTTGAAATTGGGGAATTTTGGTATCTTAAACGGATTTCGTGCCGCTTATTTTGACCAAAAAGCGGTAACACTAGAGTTATTAGCAATAACGAGAGAACTATTTTATTCATGGCGTCCATTACTTTATTTTAATTAGGGTAAATTAACTTGTTAGCAATCTAAGACCAAAATTATCAAGACTTTACCTTTCAGTCAAATTGCTTATTCATTATTGCATTCCTAACCTTTTTCTTACCATTGCAGCCAACTTTTTTTCGGATATGCGAGGTTCGCAGCGCAGCGAAGAAGCTTGTGCAGCACGGGCTTGCCCGAAAAACGTTGTCCAAGATGCGGAGCGAAGCGGAGTATCTTGGACAACTCTGGCTTGGGCGCAGGCCGAGGTACGAGGCTTGTCGCCCAAGCTTTGTTGGGCGAAATCCTAATAATTTATAATCTTATGGCTACTCATATATCCATTGTTTGAACTTATACAAACTATATTCAACCCCTTTCTCAGTGAAATACTAACAAAATTGGCCCCTTTCTGTAAAACCCAATTCGCATCATCTATCCTTCTTCCTAAAGCGTCATAAACGTCAATGTGTGAGTCAATTATTTCAGGTGTTTGAATTAACAATCTATTGGATCCTACAGTTGAAACCTTTACAAAATATTCTCCACCTGTCTCTTCGAATGTGTTTACAATACAATCAGGTGACTCATCTTTTTTGATAAATATTACTCGGTCATAGCCAATAGTAGTCGAGACATCAGTAACCGACGCAAGTATAAACAGCTCATTTTCTTCCGTAATCACAAAGTCTTCAAGTGTTTTGATTACACTAAGTTCTGACTCTACTACTACTTTTTCGCAGAGTATGATTCCTTCGTAATTTATCTCAAACAAGACTATCTCTGTTTGATACTCTGTATCAGCTTCTCTATCTCCCATCAGAAATAACCTATCATTTTGAGAATACAACCTAGCATCGTAAATATTTGAGTTACTCCCATATTCGTTCACCCAAATAACCTCACCACTTACATCAATTTTAGCTACAAATAAAGATCGATATCCATTATAAACTTCTCCACTTAAATATATGAAACCATCTTCTCCTAAAAGGACATCTCTACAAACTATAGATGATTGATAATCCAATAATCCTTGCCAAATTAGCTCACCATCTTTGTTCAGCTTATAGTAAACCGTTTCTAATTGTCCTGAAATTTCGTTGCTTTTGATTCCAAATCCCATCAAATGATTCTCATCTACTACTACTAACCTTAGACCACGTTCATTATCATTATCACCAAATGCTATTCTCCAGATCAACTCTCCGCTCGATGAAAACCTAGCCATAAGAAAATCTCTAGGCTCATATTCACTATCAACTTCCCAATAATCACCTGTGATGTATATATTACCTTCATCAACAATAAGATCGTTTACACTTCCGAAGAAATCATCGTATACCTCTGCCCAACTTTCCCACCCGGCAGTAGAATTGATACTTTCTATATATATATGTTGTTGACGGTTAAAGGAACCCAAAGTATTACCTGCTGCTAAATACCTTGTTGAATTCAATTGAGCTGCTGCACTTGGTATAACCTCTGTATCTAATTCAATTATTCTATCCCATAAGATATCTCCATTTTGAGAGACTTTTATAAAATAAGGTCTATGATCATCGAGTCCATCTATAAAGCTATCTGACCCTCCTACTATAAATACTGAACCATTATCATAAATCATTTCTGTAGCCCATTCTCTACCTCCCTCTGTTATTCGCAACTCATAAGGCTGACTTACTATCAAATTGCCAAAAACAATATTCATTGTGAATAAAACAAAGGAAATTAATAGTTTATGCATTGTTTCACAATTTAATCCTATGAATCTGAAATTTGACCATGAAATTAAAAGTACATATTCTATATTATTTCGCCCAACGTTTTTCGGGACATCCGAAGTTCGGAAATTTTCGGCGCAGCCGAGAAAAATTTTTGAATTTCCGCATGTCCCGTGTTGTGCGAGGTTCGCAGCGCAGCGAAGAAGCTTGTGCAGCACGGGCTTGCCCGAAAAACGTTGTCCAAGATGCGCAGCGCAGCGGAGTATCTTGGACAACTCCGGGCTGGGCGCAGTGCGAGGAACGAGCATTGTCGCCAAGCCTAAGTTGGCTGACGTAATTTTTTTTACATATTGGAGAAATATATCTTAATAGAGTGCACCCATTGAGACTTATCATCATATTCAAACAGCATCTTAATATCTCCTTTTTCAGTTATTGTGAAGTATAACTCTATAAATGATTTAGAGTAGCCGAATTCAGGATATTCATCTGACACTGCTTGAATCTCCTTTGCCATAGTAACTATTAGTTCACTCAACTCTTCACCAATACTACCCTGTAGTTCTGCATCTAGAGGCTTGGGAATAAAAGTAATATTCATAGAAGAAGCTCTTTCTTCTGACGAATTCTTTCTAGCTCCTACTTTGATTGGACCAATTGAAGCCTGGGCACCTATCCCAGCCGTTTTTTCTAGAACAACCTTAAGAGATACATCAAAACTTACAATTTCAACTCTTGCCTCTTGTAAATCTTCACTAGCCTCATTTACCGCAAGTTTAATCTCTGAAACAAGTTGGCGGGCACTTAGCATAATCAATAAGTTATTTTGAATGGATACATAATAGAATTGTAAGCAAGTAAGCAATAATTTCTTGCTTTTTCTTCGCGCCAAAGATACCTCATTTCTAAATCATGTTGCATAATGAATTGTCGATGTGGTCCATGGAATAGTACTTCGAACTTGTTTTTTAAGGTAAGTTTTAGAAACTTAATAAATGTGAATTTGACAAAATACTCAATAACAGCCTCAATGCTTATGTACCCATATCCAACTTCGTTTTTTTCATAACCTGTTAGTTTTTGTGCTATTTCTTTAATAACAAAGACTATCTCATCAGGTCGATTTGATAAATAAACATTCGTGTATCCAATCTGCCCTAGACCATATTTTAGCTTTTCGATCCAACGAATCTCATCAGCTTCAGGAATAATTGCAAAACTAAAGTCATTGTTCTTATACATATTTTTAATTACATCTGGATATTGCTCAATATTTAAGTCTCTACTATCATCAGGGAGTCCAATTCTAGTTAGAATTATTTTTTCAATATTACTTGATTTCTTTACTGAATATCTTATCAAGGCACCAATAACGTTTATCATCAGAAAAATAGAACAGATACTTCTTGACACTTTGGGAGCAGCGTAGCTTGTGGCTGGCTTTGGCCTCTTGTATAAAGGAGAAGTATCTATCAATTTTTCGGATAGATTAGTATTTCCATTTGCCACGCAAGTTGGTCCCATTTCTCCTAGAGGTGCAACACTAGATTTATCTAGTAATCTAAGTTCATCATCTACGGCCCCTACAGAAATAACTCCTTGAATGCGAGATAGACTATTGATTGAGTTTTGTTTTCGACCTTTATTACCTATTGCACAGACTACACATATCTTGCTTTCTAAGGCAATTTCGACTAATTTTTCAACAAGTCTATATGGATCTCTAGATCTGATAATCAAACTGAGATTAATAACGGTGACTCCTTGTTGAATATAAAAATCCAACGCAATACATAGGTTGACGTATAAACGACTAGCACTAGAAAACACATCCTCTACACCGAGTTCGAAGTGTTCAACTATTCGTTCTATTTCACCAGTACAATCTGATGGGATCAAATAGTAATTTAAGGACTTTAACGCGACCCCTTCATCTATTAAGTTATCACTTATCTCTTGTTCATTAAGATTAATAATTGTGAATTCCCTCATTTAACGTTTCTTAGTTTCTTGTCATTTATGTCAGCCAACGTTTTTCGGGACATCCGAAGTTCGGAAATTTTCGGCGCAGCCGAGAAAAATTTTTGAATTTCCGCATGTCCCGTGTTGTGCGAGGTTCGTAGCGAAGCGAAGAAGCTTGTGCAGCACGGGCTTGCCCGAAAAACGTTGTCCAAGATGCGAAGCGAAGCGGAGTATCTTGGACAACGGTCTCGTATAACCGTCAGTTACGGGTTAATATGCGTTATTTTTCGGTTGAACACTGAAGTTAGCAATTCCGAGTGGATTCGGACGTAGTCGAATCCGCCGTAATTGCGGTTATACATTGTTGGCATTTCGTTTTTATTCCAGTTTTAATTTCATTCCGTAATAGGCATTGATTAGATAAAGCACATTGATTAATGGTCCTATCATCATTGCTTGTCTCCAATCAATAATTCCGATAAATGTAATTAAGAAAGTTAAAAATGTAATTCCCGAAAGTGCTATTGCAGTCCATTTTAGCCATTTTTTTAGATAAATGTCAGATGAGTATAGCTTTAGAAGTCCACCTAAAAAAATCAAATTTCCAAATACGAAAACCACGGTTGCCATTTGATTTGCCATTTTGGATAATTCAAAGGATGTATTTTCATATCCACCAAGCATTATCGGATAGGTTGAAAGTAGAATCAGTTGCCCAACTGAAATTATAGTCCAGCTTATTTTCTTTAGATTAAAGGCAAAGTATAATGCACCAATAGCTATGAACGTCATAAAAAGAAATTCAACCTTCCAATGCATACCATAAATATCCCAATTTTCATTCACGTAATTATGTCTTTCCAATGGGTTGAGCGGTGCACTACTTGACAAATAGATATAAATTCCTATTGTAATATTTATCAATATGGAACCTGATATCCAAAATAGTTTTCCAAGTTTCATAATATTCTGTTTTAAATGAATGCCAACTTACTTATATGCGAAAGCCCCCCCTTTTTGCCGTACTTTTACAAACCCATCCTTTCAACGTACCAAACTCCACTTACTACTTACACAGTAATCGGCGCGGGCTTTCCTCTTTTCAAAAACGCCATTTTGCCATGTGGCCTGCCTAAGCAGTATGTCCAGTAGTATGCAGTGACTGCTTGCAGTCTGGAAAAGGGTGCCGGTATTGTGAATAATTTAAGCAGTATTCAGCTCCGGAAAACAGCAAAATAGCGATGATAATCAGCGTAGAGCCAGCGTGTTGGTCATCTTGAATAAACAAGGATACCGAAATGCAGGAAAAACAACAAGCATTCGGGTGAATATTCCCTAAGCCTGCGCCAAATCCCGAAGCGCATAAAGCTGCTCTATGTATTCCTCGGCGGCTTGAAGAATATAAGCTGCTTCCCAGCCTAGCTCCTGTCCCATAGCTTTGGCGACCCTGCCCGCGGCTTGTTGGGCGGCATCCCAATCGAGAATTTCCAGACGAATGCGGCGGGCCAGGAAATCCCTGACTGTGCCGGCCATCTCGTAGCGTGCGGCATAAACGGCCTCTCCGATTAAATAGGGATAGCCCTCCACCAGTGGGGTTTTCCAGGCTTCTTTTTCCTCCAATACACTCAGCAATAGTGTTGCGCGGCTACCGTAGTGCTGGTGAATGTGCTGGCAAGTATCCGCAGGAAGACCGCTGGCGGCCATGATCTTCTGCCAATCTTCCGGCACGAAGCCTTCTCCTCCAACCAGGATTTGTTGATCGGTGGTACAAGCTTTTGCTTGCCCGAGCAGGTGTTCTTCTACGTAGTCAATGGTGTCCTTGGCCATCAGGCGGTAGGTCGTCCATTTTCCTCCCAAAAGACTGATGAGGTTGGAGGTCTTATCGTGCTCTACTTCGTGGTCACGCACCAGGCCTTTGGTGCCTTTGTCGGGGTCCGAAGCGATCAAAGGCCGTAAACCTCCAAAGCCCGCCAGCACTTGCTTGGCATTTACCGGCTGGTCCAGATAGGGATTGAGGGTTTCTAAAAGAAAATCAATTTCAGCGGCTTCCAGCTGTGGTTCTTTTGCCAGCTCACGGTACTCGGTATCGGTGGTGCCCAGCATGAGTTTACCCTGAAAAGGGATCGCGAAAACAACTCTCCCGTCGGGTGTTTTGGGAATCAGCAAGGCATCTTCGCCCCCCAGTACTTTGTAGGGCAAGATAGCGTGCACGCCTTTGCTCGGGCGAATGCGAGGTGATTGGGCCTCATTGGCCAACTGGCGGATATGATCGGCATAAGGCCCAGTACAATTGATCATTACTTTGGCCCGAATGAGTAGCGTTTCCCCCGTATGTAAATCTTTGGCATGAGCCGCCGTAAGTTGCCCGGCATTGTTTTTCTCAAAACCCGTTATCTCCAGATGATTCGCCACCGCAGCACCCGCCTCGGCAGCAGTTTGGGCAATAGCCAAACAGTAACGGGCATCATCCAACTGTCCATCGTAATAAAGGACAGCACTGTGAATCTTCTCGGAAATACGCGGAATACGCTCCTTCACAGCCGCTTTGCTCAGCCATTTACTGCTAGGCAAAGTATCCTTGCCGGAAGCAAACCAACCGTAAATGGTAAGACCAATGGTGAAGTACAAGCCCTCTAGCCAACTAAAAACGGGCGTAATCAGTGCCAGAGGACGCGCTAAATGGGGTGCATTTTGCAGTACCGTATGACGTTCATCCAAACCGTGGCGAACTTGCGCGAGCTGGGCAAAATCAAAATTTTTAAACGCCTGCTCCAAATAACGAACACCACCGTGAATAAGCTTGGTAGATTTGGAAGACGTCGCTGCGGCGAAATCCGTTTTCTCCACCAGTGCTGTTTTATACCCCCGCAGTGCACTGTCCAATGCACAGCCTGCACCACTGGCTCCGCCACCGATAATTAAACAATCAAATTCTTCGGTGCGCAATTTTTCTAAATGGTTTGATCGCTTCATTTCAAGGGGTAATTTGTACCAGCAGGTCTTACTTTGCAGAATTTGTACGAAGATACGTGCATACGTGTCGGTTTAACAATAAGTAAAGGAGCATTGTTTTTCATTAGACATTCCAGACAATACCTAATCTTTCAGAAAAAAATGAAAGATATCAAAACCCTAGTTTTGTTACTTTTGTTGTGTAGACAGTTAAATCTAGTAAAATGCGTACTGACGACTTATTGCACCGGGGCTTAAAGATGGACTTTTTAAGTGCCGAAGAAGGGGTTTTTCTTTTGGAAAATGCCAGCACTGCGGAATTGATGCACGTAGCCCACCGCCTACGAATGCAGCAAGTACCTAATGACAAGGTGACCTGGATCATTGACCGAAACTCCAATACGACAAATGTCTGTATTGCAAATTGTAAATTCTGCAATTTCTACCGGCGCCCTGGTCACGAAGAAGTCTACATCACGACCATTGAGCAGTACAAGCAAAAAATTGAAGAAACATTTGCCTTTGGTGGCGAACAATTGTTGCTCCAAGGCGGCCATCACCCTGATCTGGGGCTGGATTATTACGTCAAGCTATTCAAAGAACTAAAAGCACTCTACCCCCAACTCAAGCTACACGCACTGGGGCCACCGGAGATCGCACATATCGCCAAACTAGAGCAAGCCTCGCACCACGAGGTACTCAAAGCCCTCCACGAGGCAGGGCTGGATAGCTTGCCTGGCGCCGGCGCCGAAATCCTGAGCGACCGCGTGCGTCGCCTGATTTCTAAGGGGAAATGTGGTGGTGAAGAATGGCTAGACGTGATGCGCGCAGCCCACCAGCTCCATATCACGACCAGTGCGACCATGATGTTTGGACACATTGAAACCAACCTCGAACGCATGGATCACCTGGTCCGTATGCGTGCCGTGCAGGCCGAAAAACCCGCCAATGCCAAAGGTTTCCTCGCCTTTATCCCCTGGCCTTTCCAGGACGAGGATACCATCCTGAAAAAAATCAAACGGGCCCGTAATACCGTGACGGGCGACGAGTACATCCGCATGATTGCTCTCAGCCGGATCATGCTGCCCAATGTGATCAACATCCAGGCGAGCTGGTTGACAGTGGGCAAGCAGGTCGCGCAATTGTGTTTGCACGCTGGCGCCAATGATTTCGGTTCCATCATGATCGAAGAGAATGTGGTGTCGGCCGCAGGTGCCCGCTTCCGTTTTACAGCCGACGGTATCCAGGAGGCGATCCGCGAGGCTGGTTATGTCCCTCAATTGCGCAACCAACAATACGAATACAGAGAACTGCCCGCTAATATCAAGCAGCAAGAACTGGATAAAGAGGCGATGATTGTGGATTAGAAAAAAATAACCAACTTTACAGGCCATATAAGTGAAAGTATGCTAAGCACCCACAACGTCAGCTTTTCTTTTGATTCCGCCGGGGGCACGTCCTTAAAGTTCCCGGATATCGTCTGCCAGACAGGGGAGCATTGGCTCCTCTTGGGGCAGTCGGGTAGTGGCAAAACGACTTTGCTACACTTGCTAGCCGGCTTGCGCACTCCACTCAGTGGCCATATCAAAGTGAATGATACGGTCCTCAATCAATTATCGGGAGCGAAGCTGGATCAATTTCGAGGGAAGGAGATTGGCGTCATTTTTCAACAATCGCATTTCTTACGGGCACTGACCGTAGGCGAAAACCTCGCACTGGCCCGACAATTGGTGGGACTACCCGCTGATAGCAACAAGATCAAAACCTTGCTGGAGCAGCTCAACATTGGACACAAGCTCCATGCACTCCCTAGTGAACTCAGCGTTGGAGAACAACAACGGGTCGCCATTGCTCGTGCCCTGGTCAATGACCCTACCGTGATTCTGGCCGATGAACCGACCTCTGCATTAGATGATATAAATACCGAGCAGGTGGTGGAGCTCCTCAAAACCCAAGCGAAAGCGGCCAATGCTACGCTGTTGGTGGTCACGCACGACAACCGTCTGAAAAACATCTTTGACCAACAAATCGAGTTATGAACCTGCTACGACTAAGTTGGAAAAACCTGACTTTCAAGCCCCTCTCTACCCTGCTGAGCATTGTGCTCTTCGCCTTGGGTGTCGGGCTGGTGGCCTTGCTTTTTTTATTGCAAAAGCAGGTAGAAGATAATTTCGAAAAAAACCTGGCGGGGATTGACCTCGTCATTGGTGCCAAAGGAAGCCCGCTGCAGCTGATTCTCAGCAGCATGTATCACCTCGACGCGCCTACGGGAAATATCAGTATCGCGGAAGTAAAGCCATTCCTCAACCCCAAGCACCCGCTCATCGAAACGTCTATTCCGCTTTCTTTGGGCGACAGCTACCGCACTTTTCGTATCGTCGGCACCACACCAAATATCCTCGATTTTTATGGCGTAAGCCTGGCCAGTGGCAAAGCCTGGGCGCAGAATTTTGAGGTAGTGATTGGCAATACCGTTGCGCAAAAATTAGGGCTCACCCTGGGCGCCACTTTTAGCAGTTCGCACGGCTTCCTCGAAGACGAAAACCTGGGGCATGAACATACGGCTTTCAAAGTAGTGGGCATTTTAGCCACCAGTGGCACCGTACTCGATCAGCTCATCCTCACGACCAACCAAAGTTACTGGCTCACCCACGAGCACGATGCAGCCAGCGAAGCAGCCCCCACGGAGGAGGACCACGCTGATCATGATCACGCCGATCACGATCACGATCATGCATCCCCTTCGGCAATCGTGCCGAGCCTCTTGGAAGAACCTGGTGAAAAAGAAATTACAGCCTTGCTGATCAAGTTCAAGGGTCGCAATTTTCAGGCCCTCAACATGCAGCGTAGCATCAACGAAAACACCGACCTGCAAGCCGCTACACCTGCTATCGAAATCAACCGCCTCTACAGCCTGATGGATACGGGGGAAAAAGCCTTGCGCATCTTGGCTTTCGTGATCATTTTCGTGTCGGGCTTGAGTATTTTCATTTCCTTGTTCGCTTCACTCAAAGAACGGCAGTACGAACTGGCCTTACTGCGGGTGATGGGCGGGAGCCGAGGTACCTTATTCACCCTCATCATTTTAGAGGGCTTACTCTTGGCCTTACTCGGCTGTGTGTTTGGTCTGTTGTTGAGTCACGGAGGCATGCAACTCTTCGCCGGAGCACTGGAAAAAGCTTACGGCTACACCTTCTCTGGCTGGACGTTTCTACCCCAGGAATGGTACCTGGTGGGAGGATCACTCTTGTTGGGCTTGGTAGCAGCCATTTTGCCCGCCATCAAAGCCAGCAGGACGGATATTTCGGAGACTTTGCTAAAGGGGTAGGTTATTAGAGTTGTTCTACTGAGACAAGTTTTGCTGCAAGCGGAAAATTTCATTCTGCACTTCGTTAGATTTTTCGCCGAATTCGCTTCGCGGCTACTTCGTGGTGCCCGCACCTGCCTGCCAGCAAGCTGGCCTTGCAGGCAGGTTCGACTACAAAATCTGCCTCGTTCAGAATGAAATTTTAGCCCTTTCGCTATAACAGCCCCCAGCAGAACAACTCTATTATAAGCAAGTGTAGAGAGGCCGTACTTTAACGTGAGGCTTTACTTTGCAGCGGGTTCACGACAAGTCTACCCTTCTCATTACCAGTAATTTGAATACCTACAACCTCACTATTCATCGTACTTGGTACAATATCGAATTTAGGGTCGTAAAAACCCCTGTACACTAAGTACCTCGTACTATGAGATTTTGCTCCCGCCAAAGCTCAAAAGTCAATAACATCCAAAGCAACAAGCCGTGGCGGTCGAGGCCGCTTTCGCGGTCATAGGCCAAAAGCTCTTTTATCGCCTTGGGTTCGAAAATGCCGCCTTCTCGGATGCGGTCCTCCCTCAAACGCTGTTTGGCCATGCGTCGCAGTTCGCCCTGAAACCAGTACCGAACGGGCACCCTCATGCCACTCTTGGGGCGCTTGATGATGGCATCGGGTACATCTTCGGCGAAAGCCACTTTCAGGATGTATTTTTCAATTCCTTGATACAGTTTCAAATTGGAAGGCATTTCCATACTGCTCGCAATTATTTTTTTGCTAAACAAGGGAGCATAGGGCACAAACCCGTGAGCCCCCAGCATCCGCTCTACTTTTGGCAAGATCAGGTGAGCGCCTTTGAGCTTGATGTTGATCCGCATCAGTTTATCCAAAAAAGACAAGCCTGGCACCTCAAAATAAGGCGTCAGTATGCGTTCCAGATCCGCTACTGGGTCGAGTTGCGCGAAAATCTCAGGTAGTAAGATTTGCTCCAGGTGCTGGTAACCTCGTCGGTAGGAAGCCAAATAAGCCCGTTCTCGTGATACGGGCTCGCCGTACCAATGGTGCAAAAGCATGGACATGTTCTTTGGGCCTCCGAAACAAGGGTCACCACCTTCGCCATTGAAAATACATGCTACGTGCTCCCTTGCGTAACGCGCCAGCTCAAAATTCGGTGCCGTGATGGGGTCGCCACTAGGTTCGTCAAGATGGCGGATGATCTCTGGCAGACGTCGAGCAAAATGCTGGGGCTTTATTTCTACCTCGTGGTGGATAGTCTGATAGCGATCGGCCACCAGCTTCGCGAAAGCATTCTCATTGGGATATTTCTTACCAAAATGAATGGAAAAGGTGTGGATAGGACGATGGTGAAGCTGCGCCACACGTGCTGCAATAATACTGGAATCCAATCCTCCAGAAAGAAATACACCTACTTCTTCTTTATGCTGTAGCTTCTGCTGAATGTCTTCATCTATTTCCTTGCGTAAGCGTTGTGACCAGTAGGGCAGGTCTTGGCGCTCGGATTTTGGAATATCAGTAAGGGTGAAAAAATCATCCTGTTGGACTTCTGGATCGCCATGGCGAAATTTAACATAGCACCCTGCCCGTAATTCCTTCACGCCCTTCAATAAAGTATGCTCCAGCGGCACGAAGCTGTAGGACAGGTATTGAAACAAGGCGGGTAAATACAAAGCAGCAGGTGCCAGTCCTCCCACTTTCACGCCCTTGGTTTCAATCGCAAAAGTGAATACACCTTCTTCCAGTTGATAGTAAACCGTTCGTTGTCCAGCGGCATCGCGTACCAGATAAAGGACGTCACGGGCCACAATAGCCAACACAAAAGCTCCGTGCAGTTGCTTGACAAAAGCGATGCCTTGATCTTGAAACAAACGCCACAACTCAGCAGCTGACAAAGGGGAAAGGGTTGTTGTCAATACCTCTCCGGCAACCACAATACCGCAGCCATCTTGCTGGTAATAGCCACTGCTTGGCGCCTGCTGGGCATCGCTTTCGTTGATACCCACTCCGAGGTGCCATGCACCCTGTGCGAGTACGTGTCTGGTGTCGCTTCCTCTGGTCTTCAGTACTTCATACTGTTGGTGCAGTATACGCTGATCAGGGGAATTATTGCCGAAAATGATTGCCATAAAACAAGTGTTGGAATTTTCGGTGGTATTTGGCTAAACCGTTGCAAAAAGTATATTTTAGCCAGCATGTTAACCAAAATCATCTCCGCCCCCATCATCATCTCCATTGAGCGCATCGTCGAGGCCACCGAAAAGAACAATGGTAGGCAGAGTAGTATCTTCCATAGGGTCGTTGTCAATGATGATTGGGCCGCCGCTATCGGTATCAAAATCGGTGGGCTGTGTGGCGCGTTGCAGGATTCGTCGGATCAGACTGGTACTCAACAAATCCAAAGGTTTTTGGGCTACTTCTTGAAAAGGATGAAGACGCTTGTGATTTACAAAGTCTTGCTCACTCAAACCCAGGTCTAGGACCTTTTGCCCCTTGAGGGCGAATTTGGTGGTCATGTTTTTCACGATGGTCACCCCATTGTGAAGAAGATAGACGGGAAGATCACTCCGCTCCGCCAGCAAACGATTGGCCTGCTCGTGTAAATAGGACGGATAGGCACTCTGGGCTATAATAAGCAGACGAAATTCTGTGTGAAGCTTATTTTTTACCAACAGATCAACATAAATATCCTCATCTACGATGAGTATGCCTTCTACGCCGTAGTCGTAAATATCTTTTTCCGGCGCAGTAGCTGGAGGAGTAATGAGTGTAGGTTTGGATAAGAAAAGATGTTCCTGTTTTTCGGCTTTTGGGTACCATTGGTTCCACAAGCCCCTGATCTTGTTTTCAGGTGGAGCCATCGATGGAAACAGCCGCTTGCCAAACATCCCCAACAAACCAGCTCCTATGGCAAAAAAGGCGGCCAAAAACAGCGATTCGCTTAGATTATAGACAACCGCTCCTGCCGCTCCAGCAAGTACTGCGGCCAAACACCCACTCGGAAAAAGTGGGCGATGCACAAATAAAGTGGCATAAAACTGATGGAAGGTAAAATACTGGGTGCCATTTTTACTTACCCGCCGCAAGGCCGTAGCGAATTTCCCGTCGGTATACCCATCTCTCTTGGGATCCACCACGAAACGGTACTTGCATTTCCCGCAAACCATTCCGCTGCGGTAGGGTTGGTTATAGCTGCATTTAGGACACTTCATGGGTCAGGTAGGTTCTGTTGATCATAGGGTGTTCTTCGTGGGTAGGCCCAAAATCAGAATCAGGGTGGAAAGCAATGACACGCAGTGCCTCGTCACCGGTCTTAAAACTATGCTGCCCGCCTGCCGGAATGACAAAAGACAAGCCAGGATACAAAGAATGGCTGCCTTCGGGCGTCATACATTCCCCCGATCCACTGACGATGATTCCCGCCCGTAAAGACGGATGCGTATGCTGACTCTGGAAAGTATGTGGAGGAATATGCAGCAAATTCAAGCAAGCATCCCCCTTGATAACAGGAGGGACGAGCAAAGAATCTGTACAACCATCAATATAGCGCAAGCGGCCTTTCTCTTCTACAGGTCCACCAAGATGAAAGAAGGCCTTTTGTCCGGTTTGGGTAATCAACAAACCGGTGCCATTTCCCCTCAAAGTCACCTCCTGATCAGCTGAAAAATACATGCCTGCCTGAAGCACAAAATCACCACTTTTAGTGCTTAACTGAGCGGTCCCTGTAGCAATATACCCCCAGGTACTTTGGTCTTGGTTGCGGGTTGTTACCTTGAGTACTCCACCCTGCCAAATCGCCATCGTTACCAGTTGGTTTCCGTGCTCTATTTCAAAAGACAAAGCGCTATTCGCGAGGGGTATAAAATTATTCTTAGCAAGCATGAATTAGCAATATTAATCAGAAAACCAAGATAATCGATTTTCGTCAACATGTTCGTTTCTTCTTTCCTTACCGGAACTTCTCCTTTCTCATGATGGTTGAAGTAGCAGCAAGTAAGATAATCTCGATACAACAATTCTTACCCCTTATGCGTATAATAAATGATTACAGACGAAAGATACTGAGATGAAAAATGCATACATGGTGGAGTTTGAACTCCCGGAAGAATTTACAGAAGAATTTATGGCACTCATCCCTCGTCAAAGGTTTATGATCAACCAGATGCTGGCCGATGGAATTATTCAAAACTACAGTCTCTCCCTGGACCGTTCTCGCCTCTGGGCAGTGATGGTTGCGGAAAGTGAATTTGCACTCATGGAAGAAATTGAACGGATGCCACTGATTGATTATATGGTGCCCGATATTTCCCAATTGATGTTCCACAACTCCTCCATGGAGGTTATGCAGTTTTCGCTGAACTGATAACACTCCTTTTGAGGAGGAAAAACGTCTTTATGCGGTATCATGCTGCATAAAGACGTTTTTTTTGTGCTAAAATAAAGCAGAACATACTGTTATCAATTTCAACGTTGAGTAGAATTCCAATTTTTATAATATATTGCTCAATATTATACCCGTTACTAAGTGGTCTGGGACATTCTCACTTGTCCTTTTTTGCTCTGACTGCGTTAAAAAGCCTCGCCGAAGCTTAGGCTTCGCCTACGTTTTTCGCCTTGGCAGAGCAAAAAATGACGTTGCGATAATATTCCCAAACCACTTAGTGCCGGGTATAGTTTTCGCAATTTACACACTTCTCTTTTCTGCGCCTCTTTGACAAATTAGAAGTAGTCGGCTGCCGAAGGCATAATTAATTTACAACCTCCACTTTTAGTAAAAAAAGCTCTGACAATGAGCTTAAAAACGAAAGAGGAATGTTGATTTTCGAGCAATGCTCAATGTTTTTTCTTGGCAAGAACATGGCGTAGTATAAAGTAGAACAAGCCTTTTGGTAGTAGGTCGCTCTTTCTAATTAAATCTACGCTTAAAATGAGAAACCCATCAAGTAACTTTTCCCAACTTCTCCTTTGTATTCTTTTCATAGGTATAATTTTCCTTTGCTGTGCGATACCAGCAACAGCACAAATCTACCAGGAACTCTCGCAGGACACTAATCTCACCTTTCAAGAGATTGTCGACATCTCCGAACGACATTTTGAGAAGACAGGAAAGGGCAAAGGCAAAGGATACAAGCAATTTCAACGGTGGAAGTATTGGGCCGAACGCAATTTGGATGAACAGGGGAGCGTACGAAGCCAGCGACAAGCGCTGGACGCTTATCTCGATTTTGTTGATAAATCCTCATCAGCTCCGGCAAAATTTCTTGGTTCCTACACCGAGTTAGGACCACAATCCGCGATCAATACTTCTACTTGGTCTTCTGGTCTCGGAAGAGTGAGTGCCATAGGCTTAGACCCCAATAATGACAATCATATTATTGTCGGATCCCCAACTGGAGGCATCTGGAAAACGATGGATTTGGGCACAAGTTGGACGCCCATTTTCGATGATCAAGCACTGATCGATGTGTACGCGTTGGAGATATCTCATGGCAACCCCGATCATTATTGGGCAGGGCTGAGTGACGGCCTTGTCAGAAGCTTGGATGGTGGTTTATCCTGGTCGCCTGTTTCAGGGGTTTCGGCAACTGCTCTTTACAATACCATCGTGATGCATCCCGCCAATGCAGACGTCATTTTTGCAGTGTCGCAATCAGGCCGAATTTATAAGTCAACGGATGGTGGGGAAAATTTTTATACAGTCCTTGTTCAAAACGAATCCTTGTATGACTTGGAATTCCATCCAGTCAATTTGAACATTATCTATGCATCAGGCAATGACGGCGTTTACAAATCCACGGACGGAGGAGAAACTTTCACAGAAATCACCAGCGGCCCGTGGAGTGGCATTGGTAACAAGGCCATCATGCTGGCAGTGACCCCCGCAGCACCTCAGCGTATCTACGCTTTAGAGGAAATAGATGGAGGATTTAATGCCTTGTATCTTTCTCAAAATGCAGGAGCCAGCTGGATTACCCTCGCCAACAATGCCTGCGATTGCAACAACATCATGGGCTACGACCAGGATGACAGCGGCGGACAGGCCCCGCGCGATATGGACATTGTTGTCTCCCCTGTAAATCCTTCTATTATTCATGTCGCCGGCGTAGAAACCTGGCGATCTACCAACGCAGGACAGAGCTGGAACAAAACCACGGCGTGGAATAATCCGAACGGATCAAATTTTATTCATGCGGATATCGATCTCTTGATTTATGATGGCCAACGAATCGTAGCGGGTACCGATGGGGGAATTTATTATTCAACCGATGAAGCAGATAGCTGGACAAATATTACGCCCGGACTAGGCATTAGACAGTTTTATAGAATCGGCGCCGCACGCACAGAGATCGATAGGGTCTCTGGAGGATCGCAAGATAATGGTACTACCGTGTTTCGCAATGGCAACTGGTACGACTGGCTCGGGGCCGATGGCATGGAAACATTTATCGCTTGGGATAATGACGACATTATCTACGGAACTTCTCAAAACGGAAGCCTCTATAAATCACTCAATGGAGGAAATAGCCGGATGTCTATCACTGCCCCTGGCGGTAGTGGAAATTGGGTGACGCCTTTTGAACAAGCTGTCGGCCAACCTAATCTAATTTATACCGCTAGAACAGAACTCTGGAAAAGTACGGATGGCGGAAACTCCTGGCTTGCTATTTCTGATTTGAATATGACGAACAAGGCCGACGAACTAAAGATTGCTCCGTCGGATCATCAATACATTTACCTTGCCTATGAAAATAGATTGTACATCACAACTGATGGAGGGGCGAATTGGACCTCTTCTAATCTGCCGGGATCCAGCGTGAATTACATCACGGTTCACCCTAATCATCCAGAAAGACTGATCGTCGTGATTTCAGGGAGCTCTTCCAAAGTGATGGAAAGCTTAGATGCCGGGGTTACCTGGACCAACCTTACCGCTAATATTCCCTCCGCAGTGGGAATTGAATGCGCGGTTTATGATGAACTCAATAACGAAGGGGTATTTATAGGAGGGAATCCAGGAATCTATTACACGGACGCTACCAGCGACGTCAACTGGGTAAATCTTTCTGATAATCTCCCAAACGTGCGAATAGCTGAACTGGAGATTAAAAATCAAATACTCTACGTCGCTACTTATGGCCGTGGTTTATGGAAACGGAGTATTCTTTGTGATGGCAGCTTGGAAGGACAAGCCTGTAACGATTTTGACGCCTGTACCGAAAATGACGTTTTTGACGCCGACTGTAACTGTACCGGAGCACTGGTTGACGCCGATAATGACGGTGTATGTGACGAAACGGACGCCTGCCCGGGAGGAGATGATAACATAGATGGAGACCATGACGGCATTCCTGACTTCTGTGATAACTGTGCGGAGGATTGCCCCGACGCTGACTGTGATAGTGTCTGTGATGCAGATGATATTTGTCCGGGAGGAGATGATACCAGAGACATGGATAATGATGGTATTCCTGACTACTGTGATCCGTGCGACGAACAAATTGGGCTTCCCTGTGACGACAACAACCCATGCACCAACGATGATACTTATGATAGTGATTGTAACTGTATAGGCACATTTCAGGATACAGATGGTGATGGCATTTGTGATAGAGATGATGTATGCCACGGTGGGGATGATACATTGGACAGTGATGGGGATGGTATTCCCGATCACTGTGATAACTGCGGGCTTAACGAAGCCGTAACGATAACGTTGGTATTAACCTTAGATGACTACCCCCAAGAAACATCTTGGGAGGTGACAAATGCTACCGGAGAAGTAATCGTCTCCTCTTACGGAACTTACGCTGATTGGCCTGATGGAGCAATCGTAACAGAATTAATTTGCCTACCTCTAGGATGTTATGAGTTCACCATTTTTGACTCATACGGAGATGGATTGTGTTGTAACTACGGAATCGGAGGTTACGAGTTATTCGATGCGTCGGGAGTACTATTAGCTATAGGATCAGATTTTGACTCATCTGAGAATACTTCTTTTTGTAATACCTGTGATGACTTTGGAGGTGATACCGATGACGATGGGGTATGTGATGTACGAGACCTCTGTCCTGATATGGATGACGCCTTGATCGGCACCCCTTGTGACGATGGCGACCCCTGCACCGCCAACGACCTGTACGACACCAACTGCAATTGCGCAGGCACCTTCACAGATGCGGACAACGACGGCGTTTGTGATGCAGACGATGTGTGCCCCGACAACGACGACAACCTCATCGGCACCCCTTGCGACGATGGCGACCCCTGCACCACCAATGACTTGTACGACACCAACTGCAATTGCGCAGGCACCTTCGCGGATGCCGACAACGACGGCATTTGTGATGTGGACGATGTGTGCCCCGACAACGACGACAACCTCATCGGCACCCCTTGTGACGATGGCGACCCCTGCACCACCAACGATGTGTACGACACCAACTGCAATTGCGCAGGCACCTTCGCAGATGCGGACAATGACGGTGTTTGCGATGCAGACGATGTGTGCCCCGACAATGACGACAACCTCATCGGCACCCCTTGCGACGATGGCGACCCCTGCACCACCAACGACCTGTACGACACCAACTGCAATTGCGCAGGCACCTTCGCAGATGCGGACAATGACGGCGTTTGCGATGCAGACGATGTTTGCCCCGACAACGACGACAACCTCATCGGTACCCCTTGTGACGATGGCGACCCCTGCACCACCAACGATCTGTACGACACCAACTGCAATTGCGCAGGCACCTTCGCAGATGCAGACAATGACGGCGTTTGTGATGCAGACGATGTGTGCCCCGACAACGACGATAACCTCATCGGCACCCCTTGCGACGATGGCGACCCCTGCACCACCAACGACCTGTACGACACCAACTGCAATTGCGCAGGCACCTTCGCAGATGCGGACAACGACGGTGTTTGTGATGCGGACGATGTGTGCCCCGGCAACGACGACAACCTCATCGGCACCCCTTGCGACGATGGCGACCCCTGCACCACCAACGACCTATACGACACCAACTGCAATTGCGCAGGCACCTTCGCAGATGCAGACAATGACGGCGTTTGCGATGCAGACGATGTGTGCCCTGGCAACGACGATAACCTCATCGGCACCGCCTGCGACGATGGCGACCCCTGCACCACCAACGACCTGTACGACACCAACTGCAATTGCGCAGGCACCTTCGCAGATGCAGACAATGACGGCGTTTGTGATGCAGACGATGTGTGCCCCGAAAACGACGACAACCTCATCGGCACCCCTTGTGACGATGGTGACCCCTGCACCGCCAACGACCTATACGACACCAACTGCAATTGCGCAGGCACCTTCGCAGATGCGGACAACGACGGCGTTTGTGATGCGGACGATGTGTGCCCCGACAACGACGACAACCTCATCGGCACCCCTTGTGACGATGGCGACCCCTGCACCACCAACGACCTGTACGACACCAACTGCAATTGCGCAGGCACCTTCGCGGATGCGGACAATGACGGCGTTTGTGATGCGGACGATGTGTGCCCCGGAGGCGATGATAACCTCATCGGCACCCCTTGCGACGATGGCGACCCCTGCACCATCAACGACCTGTACGACACCAACTGCAATTGCGCAGGCACCTTCGCAGATGCGGACAATGACGGCATTTGTGATGCGGACGATGTGTGCCCCGGAGGCGATGATAATTTAGATGTCAATAACAATGGAGTTCCAGACGATTGTGATGTATCTACTACTCAGTTCCCATCCTTAGAGGAAAAATCTCTCAGGATTTTCCCTAACCCAGCAATTGACCTACTCAGGTATAGCTTTGATAGTAAAATGGGCAAGGATTACCACATCAGTATTAAAAACATTCTTGGAGCAACCGTTTTACAAATGGATTTCAAAGGCACGGGAAACACAATAACGGGACAAATTCATGCTCAGTGGACTCCTGGATTGTATCTATTTATACTGCAGAGTGACAGTGGATTAAATCTTCAACCAGTCATTATTCAATAACTACAAAACCAACTACCCCACACTGAGAGGTAGAGATGCAGGCAGAATGATCCTGAAAACAATAACGGGGCTCCACAAGATGTGGAGCCCCGTTATTGTTAAAAATGCAGGATTCCGAAAAAAAACACCATCCACTAAACCTTTTTTGTAATTGAGGAGTTTTTAGTTGCGTATGCAACCAAAAAACATATTTTTGCGAAATTCCACTGAATTAATTGACCCCCTCTTGTTGCTAACCATCCGCCTAGGGAGAATCGTCATGGGGAGGATGTACGACAAACTCAACAAAGAGGACCAGCACCTGATGGGCCCTCACTTGGGGGTGTTGTCTGATTTGTACCAAAAAGACGGGGTACGTCAGCAGGATTTAGCCATATCTAGTTTCAAAGACAAGGCTACTATCACCCGGTCGCTTAAGCTTTTGGAGCGAGAGGAATTGGTATTGAGAACAGCTGATCCTATCGACAAACGCACCAAACGCATCTACATCACCCCCAAGGGGCGTAAGGTATACCAAGCGATTTTACCTCTTGGGCAGGAAACCATTGCAGAAGCCAAGGCGGGCATTGCCGAGGAGGAACTAAAAACCTGTGAGTCTGTTTTGCAAAAAATGTACAACAACTTAAGTAAATAGTTGCACACACAACTTGTTCAAAGAAATTAAAATCCAAGCATTGCTTGTTTTACAAATTAAAATTGGGTTGAAAATATGACTGATCTTACAAAACGCCGATTATCTATTGTTGGAGCAGGGATTGTTCTTTTAATAGGAATTATGGGATACAAGACGCTCTCGCAACAAAAAGAAGAAGCTCCGCGTAAGCCACCTGTATTCAACGTCAAGCAGGCGCAAGTAATGAAAGCGCAGCAAGAAACCATTGCTACAACACTTGATGTACAAGGCCAACTGGCGGCTTTCGACAAGGTAGAACTTTACGCCGAGGTAGGTGGTATGGTAGAGAACAGCGGACGCCCATTTAAGGTAGGTACTTATTTCCCCAAAGGAAGTGTCCTCATTAAAATTGACGATAGCGAGACTCGTCTGGCACTTTTAGCCCAAAAAAGCACGCTGCTCAATGCCGTTGCACAAGCCATGCCTGATCTGAAAATCGATTACGCAGAAAATTTCCCGGCTTGGGAAGCCTATCTGGATAATTTCGATGTAGAAGAAATGATCAAGCCACTCCCACAGCCTAAAAATGACCAGGAGAAGCGCTTCATTGCCACCCGTAATCTTTATACCCAATACTATAACATCAAGAGCCAGGAAGAGCGCCTCAACAAGTATACGCTCTACGCACCTTTTGGCGGTGTACTCACCGACGCCACCATCAACCCCGGCACCGTCATTCGGACAGGACAGAAATTAGGGGAGCTGATGGCTACCGGAAACTACGAACTCATTGCTACCGTCCCAATGGCAGATCTTGATTACATCAAGGTCGGCAACTCCGTGAAGTTAACTTCGGAAGACATTGCGGGAGAATGGCAAGGTACCGTGAAGCGTATCAGCGATCAGATTGACCCAGGGTCTCAAACTGTTCAGGTCTTCATTGGTGTCAATGGCAAAGAACTCAGGGAAGGGATGTACCTCCGTGGTGATATTGTCGCTCGTTCCGTTGCGGAGGCTGTTCGTATTCCTCGTGATTTACTGGTAGACCAAACAAAAGTCTACACCGTCCAAGACAGCATTCTCCGCCTTCATAGTGTGAAATTGATAAAGATAGAACCAGAGCATATCATCGTACAGGGGATTCCCAGCGGGACACCATTGCTAGCCAAACCTATCCCAGGTGCATTTGATGGTATGAAGGTAGAACCTTTACCCTTTTCGGAATAACCTTCCTTTTTATTTGTCCGGGGAGATAATGCCCCCATATAGCGACTTTTATTTTTCATTTTTTGCTCTAGATCTCCAAGATTATGCGTGGAATTGTTCAATACTTCATCAAATACCCCGTAGCGGCCAACCTGATCATGTTTGGTGTGCTGATTCTGGGCTATTTCGGGGCGCTCAACATGAAGACAACCTTTTTCCCGGAGACGCCCAGCCGGATTATCAGCATCCAAACCATTTATCCTGGTGCTGCGCCAGAAGAAGTTGAGGAAGGAATTATCAGTAAGATCGAAGACAACCTGAAAGGGCTTACTGGTGTAGAGCGCTACACTTCGGTAAGTTCTGAAAATAGCGGAAGTATTACGGTAGAAGTCCTCAAAGGGTACGATACCGATTTGGTTTTGCAGGATGTAAAAAACGCCGTTGACCGAATCAACTCCTTCCCCACGGGCATGGAGCCGCCGGTCATCTACAAGCGTGAAAACCTCGGTTTTGCTATCAACGTAGCGCTGAGTGGTGATGTAAGCCTCGCCGCACTGAAGCGGTATGCTCGCGAGATAGAAGATGATTTATTGGCCATGGATGGCCTCTCTAAAGTAGAACTCAGCGGATTTCCAGAAGAAGAAATCGAGATCACTTTCCGCGAACGTGATCTGCGTGCTTTTGGACTCACCCTGCAAGAAGCCTCTACGGCCGTGCGTGGATCGAATGTAGACATCACTGGCGGTACGATCAAAGGCAAGAAAGAAGAACTGCTCGTACGTGCCCAAGGCAAAGAATATTATGCTGATGGATTGCGGGACATCGTGGTCAAAACCACCCCGGAAGGAGGTGTAGTAAGGTTGCATCAGGTAGCAGACATCCGCGATCGTTGGGCAGACACCCCCAACCGCTCCTACCTCAATGGCGAACCCTCGGTATTGATCAACGTGCAGAATACCCTGGAAGAAGATATGCTTAGCATCAATGCCAAAGTGAAAGAATACATCGAGGATTTTAATGCCAGCAATTCAGAAGTTCAGGCAACCATCTCCCGTGATGGTAGCACCGTTCTGGTACAACGCCGGGAGCTGCTTACTAAAAATGGTATCATCGGCTTCCTCATCGTACTGGCATTTTTAGCCATGTTTTTGCATTGGCGACTTGCCTTCTGGGTGGCACTCGCTATTCCTATTTCCTTTGCGGGAATGTTTATCTGCGCCAACTTGCTTGGAATCACCATCAACGTTATTTCCCTCTTCGGGATGATTATCGTAATCGGTATCCTGGTGGATGATGGTATTGTGATAGGGGAAAATATCTACCAGCAATACGAAGACGGTAAACCTCCTATTCAAGCGGCAATCGATGGTACGATGCAAGTATTACCAGCCGTATTTGCGGCGATTATTACCACCATGATTGCTTTCGGTAGCTTCCTCTTTATTGATGGCCGACTGGGGGATTTCTTCAGTGAGATGGCCATTGTGGTAATTTTTTCTTTACTCTTTTCTTTGATCGAAGGTGTACTGATCTTACCTACCCACGTTGCCCACTCCAAGGCCCTCAGCCAGGATCGCACCCCTAATCCTCTTCAGGCTTGGTTTGATCGGCGGATGAATTTCCTTAGGGATAATGTTTACGCACCCGCCTTGCGCTTCAGCATGAAAAATATGTGGTTGGTGAGCAGCATTTTTGTAGGATTTTTCATGATCACCATAGGGGGAATGAGTGGCGGCATTATCAAATCTACCTTCTTCCCCGTTATTGAACGCGACGACGTCAACATCACCCTCCAAATGCCGGCAGGCACCCAGGATGACATTACGCTCAATTGGTTGGAATATATTGAAAAAGCGGCCTGGGAAGCCAATGAAGAATTAAGCGAAGAATATTTCAACAACGAAATGCAAGCCATCGAAAGAATCGAGGTAACACTGGGCCCCAGTACCTACCAAGGTTCGCTCTCGATCGCTTTGCTTGATGGTGAAACCCGGGGAGAGCTTGCCCTGCGAGAAGTCATCAACCGCATTCGAAGCAAAGTAGGGCAAATCCCTGCTGCCGAAGTACTGAGCTACGGCGCACAATCGGCTTTTGGCAAACCCGTTTCTATTTCGCTGGTAGGCGAAAATTACGAAGAGCTTAAAGCTGCTACCGATGAAGTAAAAGCCGAAATGAACCAGTTGGTCGAACTCGCTGATGTCGTGGACAACAACCAGGAAGGTTTGCGCGAGGTAAACATTACCCTCAAAGAAAAAGCCCGTTTTTTGGGGCTCGACATCCAGGATATCGTCGGACAGGTTCGTCAGGGATTCTTTGGGGCCGAAGCCCAGCGCCTACAACGCGGGCAGGATGAGGTGCGCGTATGGCTGCGCTACGACGAAGAAGATCGGCGCACCATTGAGGATTTGGCGAAAATGCGCGTCCGCTTTCCTGATGGTCGAGCCTTCCCCCTTTCGGAGATCGCGACCCTCGACATCCAGCGTGGCGTAATCGGCATCAACCACATTGACGGCAAGCGAGAAATAAAAGTAGAAGCAGACATTGCCAATGATGAGGTATCGGTAAGTGATATCACGACCAGTTTACAGACGGTTATCATCCCTGAAGTGCTGAAAAAATATTCTACCGTATCGGCGCAGTACGAAGGTCAAAACCGGGAGCAAGCAAAATCGGCAGCTTCTATTCAGCTGGTTGGTGGTATTTGCTTTGCCCTCATGTTCTTCATCATTGCGCTGACGTTCCGCTCCGTAGGGCAAACCATAATGGTCTTTCTCCTGATTCCTTTTGCCTTTATTGGCGTAGGTTGGGGGCATTGGTTGATGGGTGCACCGATCAGTTTATTCTCCTTCCTGGGGATCATTGCCTTGGTGGGTATCCTGGTGAATGACTCACTGGTTTTTGTAAGCACTTACAACGATGAACTCCGCTCAGGGAAAAAGCAAATGGACGCCCTTTACAGCGCCGGAGTAAGTCGTTTCCGACCTATTCTTCTAACGACGGTCACTACTTTTGCTGGTCTTGCGCCTTTGCTACTCGAAAAAAGTCTGCAAGCTCAGTTCTTGATCCCGATGGCCATCAGCGTAAGTTTTGGCCTCTTGGCAGCTACCATCACGATTTTGCTCATGTTACCGATCTTGCTGATTGTGCTGAACCGTTTCCGGGTTTACCGGGATTATTTATGGAATGCTGAAAAGCCAGCGCACCATGAAGTAGAACCTGCGTACAAAGAAACCATCGCCAAGAAATAAAAGACAAGATGCGAAAGAAAATAGCGCTAGACATGGACGAGGTTGTCGCCAACGTGATGCCAAAGTTCCTGGATGCCTACGAAGCTGAGTTTGGCAAACGACTGCAAAGAGAGGATTACTGGGGAAAAAAGGTTTACGATATCCCCGGGGCCGACCATATCAGGAATGTGCTTTACCAGAAAGGTTTTTTCCGGGATTTGCCCGTCATGGAAAACAGCCAGGAAGTGGTAGGCGAACTCAACGAGCAATACGACATCTTCTTCACGACTTCGGCGATGGAGTTCCGTAATTCTTTAGAAGATAAATACGACTGGCTGTTAGATCATTTCCCTTTTATCAGCTGGAAAAAATTCGTCTTCTGCGGAGACAAAAGCATCCTTCGCGCTGATTACATGATTGACGACCATCCGCGTAACCTGAAGAAATTCATAGGCAAAGGCCTGTTGTATACCGCTTCACATAACATCGACGAGATGGCTTACACCAGGGTCAATAACTGGCTGGAAATTCGGGATTTTTTCGCGAAGGAAACGGCTTAAGCATGAAACAGAAAAAGGAAATTCGCCGCGCACAACTTAGCGAGCTGGTTGTTAAAAAAGCCCGTTTTGCAGTGGGTAGTGTATTGGCTACTGGTATTAATTACCTGATTTATTTCCCCTTGTTTGAGCAAGGAGTAGCTCCGGCAAAGGCAGAGGTTATTGCCTATTCGTCTTCCGTGATCGTCAGTTTCCTTTTTCAAAAATATTTTGTCTTTGAACAGCAGGGAGCAACCCGCACTACTTTTATGTGGAGCATGTTGGTATCCCTCGGAGGATTAGTGCTCAGCACTGGCATTATTTATATCCTCAACCGGTACACCTTCTTTCAGGAGTATCAATTAATCGCTAAGCTGATGACCACCGGCCTGGTATTTTTTTATAACTTTTATTGCAAGCGTTATGTATTTGAAAGACGTTTTATCTAAGAGCATGCGGTTTTTAATGGTAGGATCTTTACTGTTTTCAGTAAGCCTCCAAGCACAAGAAGCACTGAGTTTGGAACAAGCCATTGCGAAAGGACTTACCAACAATTACCAGGTTCGCCTTTCCCAGGCTTCCGTTGCCATCGCGGAAAACAACAACGATTGGTCGCTGACGGGCAAATATCCGGAAGTAAACCTTACCCTTGGCTCCGACAATTCCTATTCTTCAACGGACAACCCTGCTAGTGTAGTCACGCAAAGCTCGGTGATTTCCAATGCCATCGTACCGGGTGTCTCGGCCAGTTGGATCTTGTACAACGGTTCGCGAGTTACCTATGCCAAAGATCAACTGGCCAAGCAGTTGAATCTCAGTCAGGAACAACTCGAAGTACAAATCCAAAACACCATCCAAAGCATCATTCAGGCTTACTATGGCGCGTTGGTGCAAAGAGAGCAGCTAGCAGTACTGCAAGAGGTGCTGGGTTTGTCACGCGACCGAATCCGTTACCAGGAAACCCGCCAGGAATTTGGCCAGGCTGGTGCTTTCGACCTCGTGCAAGCACAAGATGCCTACCTCAATGATTCCACTACTTATCTGGTACAACAGAATGCCTACCAAAATGCCTTGCGCAACCTACAGCTCATCATGGGCGTAGATACTCCCACAAATTACCAGCTGACGGATTCGCTCGAAAGCGCCAGCACCGCCTATTCTCAACAAGATTTGGAGGAAAAGTTGCTTCGCAACAACCCGGATCTACAGGCTAGCAATATCAATATCCAATTGGCCGCGCTCAATACCGAAATCCTGAGCGTTGCCCGCTTACCGCAAATCAGCCTGAATGCCGGCGCCAACTACAATATCAACGTGAGCAACGGTTCCCAAACCTTTAATTTTGGGGGCATGCCCTCCGAGCAAAATCTACCCGGTGTAGCCTCCAGGACCCTCCGCGGCTTCGTCAACCTCACAGCCAGCTATAATATCTACGATGGCGGAGCCCGCAGGCGTCGAATCGAAACGGCTCAGCTGCAAGAGATGCAATCTCAATTACAATACGCTAGTCTGGAACAAAGCCTAAAAACCCAACTTGCCAATACCTACGCTACTTACCAAAATCAACAACAATTGGTAAGTCTGACAGGCGAACTGGTCGCGAATGCCCGCCGCAATCTCACCATTGCGGAAGAACGTCAAAAAGGGGGCCTCATCAACTCTTTTGACTACCGCAGTATCCAACTGGGTTACATCAACGCTACCCAGTCGCGCCTCAACGCCATCCTTAACCTGAAGAATACCGAAACAGAATTGTTGCGGTTGACGGGAGAATTGGTACGATAGATAGGAACAAAAAAACCTTGCTCCTTAGCGCAGGGTATAAAACCTTGCTCCTAAGGAGTAGTTAATGTAGCAATCCGTTATGCATTCTCTAACATCATTGCATCTACGCCTGGAAACCAAATTCCAAAAGAAATGAATAAACTATTGCTTGGCCTTTTCCTTAGCTGTTGCAGCTTTTTAAGCCTGAATGCCCAAACGGAAATATCGACCACCATTCGTGATGTAACCGTCTATCTCCAAACGGCCCAAGTGACCCGTACCGGAAAAGCGAATCTGCCCGCAGGCCGGGGCACCATTGTTCTAACTGGCCTGAGCCCTCAACTTGACCAAAGTTCGGTTCGCCTCGGTGCGACAGGAGATTTTGTCATCCTCAGCGTCAACCCACGCAACAATTTCCTGGCATCTCCTACGGAATCACCGGAATATACCCGATTGACCAAAGAGCGGGAACGACTAGCTGATCTCCTGGCACGCGAGCAAATCAAGCTCGATGCACTTGCCGAAGAAGAAAAGATATTATTGGCCAATAAATCAATTGGCGGCACGCAAACCGGGGTAGATGTAGATGCACTTCTGAAAGTAAGCCAATACCTCCGACAACGATTGGCTGAAATCCGTACCGAACGGCTTGACATTGGCACCAATATGCGAGCAGACCAGGAGAAGCTCGCCCAGGTAGACCAACAGCTCAACGAACTTCGCAAAACACAACAGAAGAGTTTCACTGAAGTCGTCGTTCAATACCAGACCGAGCGCGCGGTCAACGCAGAATTCCAGCTCATGTACCTCATCAATGGCGCTTCTTGGTCGGCCACCTACGACCTTAGGGTGGAAGACCTTGAGCAAGCCGTTGATCTTTCTTACGGAGCACTCGTCACCCAAAATACAGGTGAAGACTGGAACAATGTAAAACTTACCCTCTCTACGGGCAACCCCCGCCAACAGCAAAATGCCCCTCGTATTACCACTTGGTACCTGAATCCGAATCAACCCTACGCTCGGGCACAAGAATCTGCAGGTTATGGCTACGATGAATTAATGCAAACTTCTAACGTCGTCATTAGCCGAAGTGATGTCGAAGCCGCTGATTTTGCAGGTGCCGATGTAGCAGTCAACCTGACCAATACAGAATTCCGCGTACGTCTCGAACAAGACATCCTTAGCAATGGGCAGCAGTATCGGGTACTTGTTGATGACTATCAATTACCCGCCGACTTCCAGTATTATGCAGCACCAAAATACGATTGCCATGTTTACCTGACTGCGCGCGTCACCGACTGGCGCAAGTACAGCTTGCTCTCTGGCCCCGTCAACCTGTTCTTTGACGGTGCTTATGTAGGGAAATCCCAGCTGTCTACGGGTATCGCGACCGACACCCTGGTCTTCAGCCTGGGCCGCGACGAAGGGATCACCATCGAACGCGAGCGCGAGGACAAATACCGGAGCCGCAACTTCCTGGGGTCGAAGGTCGAACAACGCATCGGATGGACCATCAAAGTGCAGAAAAGTCGCCGCAACGATGTCCCGCTGATTATTGAAGATCAGATCCCCGTCTCTACCACCGATGAGATTGAGGTAGAACTCGACCAGGCAAAAGGAGCGACCCTCGACCCAACGACCGGCAAGCTACGCTGGGAATTGAAAATGAAGTTTGGCGACCAAACAGAAGTAGGTTTCCGCTACCTCGTCAAGCACCCCAAGAGTATGAATATTTTCTTGGAGTAGAAGGCTTGATGAGCGTATAAAAACAAGATGATCCAATTTGGGGTTTGCGCTAAAAAGATAAGCGTGTGCTACAAATTGGATCATCTTTTTTTTAGCTCGAAAACTTTATCTATACCGATCTTAACGTGGTTTGCTGCCATTACCAGCGGGGAAAAGCAGGAAAAACACCCTTCAAAAGAAATTTAGTATCTTTGTGAAGTCATTTAGACCTTATCATGGATACAGACCCTAGTTTTTCATCCTGGTACCGATTTATCGGCGTGGCCAGCCTACTTTGCCTCTTTATTCCTCGCTTGAGTGCAACATCTGTGGATGCTCAGATTGAAGCGCAGGTAAATAAAATCATCGCTTTCGCGGAAGAAGAAGTCAAAGAACGCTTACAGCTTCTTGACCAGTCTTTGTTGGAACATCGACTAGACGCTACCGTCCGAAAGCTCATCGCTACTCATCTCCGCTATCCAGCACAAACGTCCCGTAATTTAGGACGTGCCATTGCGTACTTCCCCATTTTCGAGGCGGAATTAGCTGCTGCTGGTATGCCCGAAGCCCTTAAGTATTTACCGGTTATTGAATCAGCACTCTTACCTAATGCAATGTCCAGGGTGGGTGCAGAAGGCCTGTGGCAATTTATGCCAGAGACCGCACCAGAATACGGACTGATTATCGATGAATATTTGGATGAGCGTCTGGATACCTACCGAGCAACACAAGGAGCTATTCGGTACCTGCAAAGTGCTTATGAATACCTAGGCGACTGGTCGCTGGCCATTGCTGCTTACAATGCAGGGAAAGGCAGCGTAAGACGCGCCCAACGCCGCAGCGGAGGAAAACATTTTTGGGCCGTTCGCCGCTATCTTCCACGGGAAACACGCAACTATGTGCCCGCTTTCATCGCAGCCATCTACCTCACCGAATTCTATGCCGCCCACGAAATTACACCTGCATTTCCTTCGCTAGACGAACAATTGGTCGGAAGCTTAGTTATCGAAGCTCCCCTCAGCTTTTACCGTATCGCTCAGGTTACTGGTTTGTCCATAGAATTGATTCAAAACTTAAATCCAGGTTATAAAAAAGGCTTTCTGCCTGGTTATCCCGGTGGCCACAACCTGATTTTACCCCAAAGGGTTATCCCCGCCATGAATACCTACTTAGAGGAATATGGACAGGGTGATGACGAACCGGTGTTGCCTTGGGCGCCTATCTTCCAACTCGATGAATACAAACCAAATGACCAAGCAGACTATAGGTCTTTCACAACCCATATTGCTGCTGGAGACTCGCTTGCATCCGTCGCCGAAAGGCTCCACTTTTCCAGTTCCCAGTTGGCTATTTGGAATGATATCTCTCCACTAGATTCTTTGGTAGAAGGGCAAGAGATTCATTTTTTTCGTCCAGTTCGTTTTCACGAAATCCCTAACCGGGAAGTAAAACCCAACAAATGGCGTGCACCTCTCCTTTCTTTGGACAGGCTTACCAGCAACCAGTTTGCTGAAACCACACCACTGCCCGCCGACGTTAAGGTGAAAATCTGTTTCCAACTGGATCGTAGAACAAAACCTTCCACTATTCTGGAGCGCTTTCCGGATGTGGATGGTGAACAATTCTTCCAGCAAAATGCGCTTTCAAAAGACCGCCCATTACCTGCCGGAAGATTGATTTATTTGCCCTCACGCTAAGGCTTTAGTCTGAAATAAGCCCCCTTTGATCCTTCGTTAATACCACTCATCGGCAGAAGCTTGGAAAAATATTCCGAGCCTCAGGCAATAGACCGTTTTATTTGTCGTTTTTTTACCATCGCGGCGAAGGAAGTAAACGTTTGTCTAAAAAACACTTCCATTTCGTTTTACTAGACCGCCATTTTGTCCAAGTAAGCGCTCAAAAAATAATCCTACTATTTAGTAGTCAAGATGCACGAACTATTGAGAGAGTAGTTTGAATCATCAGCAGCAGGTGTACATTCATAGGAATGGCCTGCTGCCTTTTTTTGTGGCATTCGCAGAAAGAATTATCAGAGAATCTTATCTTTAGGATGACTTTTTTGAATAACCTCCGTCACAAGAGAAATTAAACAGATATTCTATGGATTTAACTAGCCTCATTCAAAGCCAACTATCAGAAGGACTGATCGATCAACTCTCCAACCAATTGGGTGGTGTTGATAAGGAAAAGACTTCGGCGGCTACCAGCAGCATCCTTACCACTTTGTTGGGTGCCATGGCCCGTAACGCCTCTACACCTGATGGTGCTGCTGCTTTGAATAACGCACTCGAAAAAGATCATGATGGTAGCATCCTCGACGATGTGATGGGAATGGTAACTGGCCAACGTAGCATCGACAACGAACGCGCGGTAAATGGTTCAGGTATTTTGAACCACGTTTTGGGCAATCGCCAAGGTGGTGCTATTGATATGATCAGCAAGATGAGCGGCTTGGATGCTAGCAAAACAGGTAGCTTGATGACCACACTTGCACCGATCGTGATGGGTATGCTCGGTAAGGCAAAGCGGGAGCAAGGCCTTGACCAAGGTGGATTGACGGATTTGCTGACTGGCTTTTCTAAGCAGCAGCAGGGAAGTAACCCAGCCATGAGCCTAATTACCGGATTCCTGGACGCTGATGGCGACGGTAGCATCATTGACGATGTAGCTGGTATGCTCGGTAAAGGTTTACTTGGAGGCTTGTTCAAGCGTAAGTAACAACCATTCCAACGGAATAAAGAAAACCCCGGCTACTGTTGAAGTAGTCGGGGTTTTTGTTTTGCACCAAATGAAATTAATCTCCGTAGCTGATGCGATAGATGGCATCGGCAAAATCGTCCGAAACCAACATAGAGCCATCGGGAAGAAATTCTATATCTACGGGTCGGCCCCAAGCTTCGTCTTTTTCCTCGTCGAGCCAACCACTGGCGAAAGGCTCGTAACTCGTTGCGTTTTGGTTCTCGTCGAGTGTTACCAACGTAATCCGGTAGCCGGCTTTTTTACTCCGGTTCCAACTACCGTGCTCGGCAATTAAAATTTGCTTTTGATAGCTTGCCGGGAACATAGCTCCCGTGTAGAACTCTACCCCAAGTGGTGCAATATGTGCCCCCAATTTTTGTGCGGGTGCTACATAGTCGGCACAGTCTTTGCCTTTCCCAAATTCTTCGTCGGGCAAGTCTCCCTGATGACAGTAAGGATAACCAAAATGTTGGCCATCAGCAGTGGCATGATTGAGCTCACAGGCAGGAATATCATCCCCTAGCATATCCCGGCCATTGTCCGTAAACCAAAGCTGCTTATCGTCTGGATGCCAGGTAAATCCTACCGTGTTCCGAACCCCGTGCTGCACCACCTCCAGGTCTGTTCCATCGGGGTTGATACGTGTAATACTGGCAAAAATTTCGTCTTCGGATTCGCAGATATTACAAGGAGCCCCTACGGGAACGTAGAGTTTACCATCGGGCCCAAAATCGATAAATTTCCATCCGTGGTGTGTCTCCGTAGGGTATTTATCATAGACCACGACCGGTTCGCCGGGTTGATCCAGATGGCTTTCAATAGCTGTGAATTTGATAATTCTGCTCACCTCCGCAACATACAAATCACCATCGCGAAAAGCTACGCCGTTGGGCATTTGCAGGCCTTCTGCTAAAACGTATTTTTTATCAACATAAAAATCGCCATCCGTATCTTTCAAGGCGTAAACCTTGCCTTCTCCACGGGTACCTACGAAGATCGTACCTCCTGGGGAGATGTCCATGGAGCGGGCATTGGTAATGTCCTGAGCAAAAATTTCTATTTTGAATCCCTCGGGCAGCTTGATTCGGTCAATCGGCAATGCTGCCGAAGCTGACTTTAAGGGGTTTTTAATTGGGGGATTGATTTGCCCACAACTAGCCAGTAGCAGACAAATAAGAAAAGGTAGGTATCTCATGTTTGGAAGTAGTTAGTTACTACAATGAAAAACAAAAGCGGGCGGAATGTTCAGTGGTGTAAAGCTCATTTTTACTTTAGGGAAAATACCTTCGTACAATGACTTCAGGATAGTGGAATAGTGCATTTGTACAAAATACCCTTTAGGTGCCAAATGATCTCTGCACGTTTTGATAATATTTTCAGCAACTTCCTTAGGCAAAATCACAAAAGGGATGGCTGAAATCACATGGTCGGCCTTTGAGTAACCGTATTGTTGCAAGTATTGCTCAATAAACTCGGCAGAGTCTTCAATAACAACCAGGCGATCATCCTTTATTTCACGAAGTAAATCACAAAAATTGGCTTGCACTTCAAACGTAAGTAGCTTGGCTTCAGGGTGCATTTTCTTTAAAATATGGCGCGTAATAACGCCATCTCCCCCACCTAATTCGACGATGATACGGGCTTTCCCAAAATCAATTCCTTTAAGCATGGATTGGCACAAAAAGCGAGAGCTCGGCGTTACCGTTCCAGTAGTGCGGAGGTTTTTAATTCCTTCCCTTAAAAATTTGATCTTATTCATTCCTTTCCTTCATCAATCGGTAGAGAACCAAAAGTACGGAATTATTTCTGGTATTAACCCACAATTAACACGAGGTAAGCCAGGGATTCGACCAAAGGTCCCTAACGTCCGAGGAAGTTGCGTAAATCAGGAAAACTTTCTACATATTGTGTTGCTTCTCCCTTTTCTAAGCGCCGCCCATAGAGGTAAGGAACAATGTAGGCTCCCTTATAACCGGCACTGACAAGTTCACGCCGAAAATTTTCTGCTGCAGCAAAATTGCTGTAAGCTCCGGCCGTGAAACGCTGGTAGGGTGATCCCATAGCCTGCTCCAACATCAATTGTGGTCGCTGGCTCAATTTTTGATCGTTTACGGAACGTTGGACCGACATGACCTGTACTTTATAGCAAAGTGCTTCTCCCAAAGCATTGTCTGCGGGGGATTTTGTTTGGTCGGTACCTATGACGGGTATTGCACGGGCCGAAAAGGTGGTAGTAGTTGGAGCCAGGTGAGCATCAATTTGATAATCCTGCTCGTTGTGGGCTAAAGCACGGAGAAAAATGCGCTCTGGCGCAACACCATTCGCTTGTAGGGCACGGCTGTAAGCGGCCAAGGCTTCTAAGCCCGAATAAAGCTCACCACTGAGCACACCCCGCTGCTGAGGCACATAGCACGTCAGGATCAAATGATCGCCAGGGTACTGCCGAGCTTGCTCTCCCAAGCTGGTAAGCCAGTTGGGAGCAGCAGTACTGAGCGTACTAACCCTGGTTTGCCAGGATGGGGCAGTCGTCGTTGGTACAACAACCACTGGCGTCGGAGTGGAGGCGGGGGGCGTATAAATTGGCGGTGTAACCGTGGTGGGTGGAGAAGTTACCGGCTCCGGTTGGACGAAAACAACGGTAGGCGGTTCCATTTCCTGCCGGTACTTGGTAAAATAAGCTACGTATAGGTCACGCTGCCCCATACCATCTTTTCGCGCCGATGCCAAAAAGCCCGTAAACCCATCGCGAGCCAGACGAAAGTGGGAATCATCATCGGCTGAATTGATAGGAATCCCCATGTTTTCCGGTGGTGACCAGCGAGCGGCTTCCGGTAAGTATACAGTACGCATGACATCTAATCCTCCAATAGACTTCCTACTATCGTTGGTACTGTAATAAAGCGTTTTACCATCACGAGCCAAAAAAGGCGTTGTTTCATCAAAGGCCGAATTGATCTCTGGTCCCATATTCACGGGAACTTGCCACTGGCCGTTCCGAAAAGAGGTTTGGTACAAATCCAATCCACCATATCCTCCAGCCTTACGGCTGACAAAAAGTATCAAGGTATCGTTGTAAACGAAGAGTTGTTGCTCTCCGTTTTGCCCTCTCACGGGTGCGAGTAATGGGGTGGTGGTGAGGGTTCGCTGCTCCGACTGCTGAAAGGTATCCGCAAAAATTTCCCCTCTTTCCCAATTCCAACCCTGGTAATAAAGCAGCACCTTCCCTTGCCCGGAAAACCCAATCAGGTATTCATGCTGCGGACTATTTAGCAATGGGTGCAGTGCTTTGGCCTGTTGCCACTGCCCACCCTCGAGCTGGGTAGAAAACATGTCGCTCAAAAAGCGCCCAAATTTTTCATCGGGGCGGGTATTCTTATCCCTGGGGCCACCGCTGTTGCCCATTCGAATAGCACTAAAATACAGCTGACTGGAACGTGAAGGACTCAGTACAGGCGCAAATTCATCTCCGCTGGTATTTACCTGCGAGCCCATGTTTTCTACAATCGCCTGTGCATCGTGAAAACGTAGGCGCAGGCCATTGTCACAACGCCGAATCTCTTCAATGACCATCGGTCGATTGGAATGGTCGGGGCGAAGTGTGCGCAAATAAAGTTTGTAATGCGCGGCTGCTTCCTCAAACAACTGCTGAGCATGGAAAATTTTACCCAAATAAAGCCAACACTCTGGATAAGGAGATTTATCGGCCTCCGTCAACGACGCCAAAAGTTGCCGGGCTTCTTCCAGTCGATTAAGTTGGTAATAACAAACTGCAATCAAAAACTGGCTCTCTACATCGGTACGAACAAGCTGACGTGATCGCTCAAGGGTTTGGATCGCTTCTTCGTAGTGCTCGGTAGCAATGAATGCTTTGGCCTCCTCCTTCAAATCACTTTTGGGCTGTGCACCCAGAGAATGGCTGCACAGCAAGAGAAAACCGATCGCTAATTTTTTGCACGACAACATAGCCAGCTTTTGGTGTTGGAACAAGTGCTTACTTCACCACTTTAAGACTCAAATCAAGACTAACGGCCGAATGCGTGAGCGCGCCAACGGAAATAAAGTTGACCCCCGTCTGGGCGATCTTGCGTACCGTATGGATGTTCACCCCTCCGGAAGCTTCCGTCTCGTAGCGTTTATTGACTACCGCAACGGCCTCTGCCAGAATAGGGAGTTCAAAGTTGTCCAGCATGATTCGGTCGATCTGCCCTACGTCCATGACCTCGTAGAGTTCTACCAGATTACGAACTTCAACCGTGATGGGTAAATTCAGCCCTTTTTCTTTTTGGTAAGTCGTTACTTGCTCTATGGCTTCCCGGATGCCTCCACAAGCATCAATATGGTTGTCTTTGAGCATGATACGATCGTACAAGCCGTCGCGGTAATTGTAGCAACCACCCAGCCGGACGGCCCACTTTTCGATGAACCGTAGATTGGGCGTAGTTTTTCGCGTATCTAGAATTTTCACGGGCAAATCCTCAATCTCAAACACAAAGCGGTTGCTGAGGGTAGCAATACCACTCATGCGCTGCATCGTATTCAGTACCAGGCGTTCGGCCTTGAGGAGTGCCTGCGTATTGCAAGTCACCTCAAAAGCAATATCGCCGTAGCTCATGTTTTTGCCATCCTCAATATTGATTTTCAACTCCGCACTGGGATCAACATGGCGGAAAACACGCTCAGCGATGGCTACGCCTGCAATGATTCCCGCATCTTTCACGAGCAGGCGAGCGGTAGAACGATCATTGGCCGGAATACACGCCAGCGAGGTATGATCACCCTCACCCACATCCTCGCTCAAGGCGCGAGTGATGAAATCCTGAATCTGTTCTTCTAATTTACTATCGAGGATCACGGACATTTTTGTTGTTGTTTTTACTTAAAACATAATTCCCAAGCGAAGGATAATACTATTAAACTTCCCTTTAGAGTCTTCTTTTGTTTCCCGTCCGTTGCTCACAAGAAGCGTATTCTTGTCTTTGGTAAGATCAGTAAAACCAGACTGGAATGCAATACCACCAATGATTGCGGTGCTGGAAGATACGGTATATTCCACACCGCCACCAATTCCCCAAGAGAGGTTCAATAAGTTCACGCCTGATTGGATGTCAAAATCTTCTTCACTGTCTACTGCAGCATCGTTGAGGATATTGCCTTTAGACTGGGTACGGAAACCCATGGTCATCCGAGGTTCTACGTAGTATTTGAGGTAACCAAACTCGCGGGTGCGCAGTTTAAGGCCAAAGGGGATTTCGACAAATTGGATACTGTATTTGAAGTCGGTGCCTCCTTCGTAAACATTGTCACCAGGAATATTGGCATCCGTCCAGATACTTAAGGTATCAATGGTTTCGTCGTAAAAAAGCTTCCCTCCTGCGTTGAAGTGAAAACCAATACCCGTGGTGAAAGAGTAATTTTCCCGGAAGTAGTATTCACCGATCATTCCTAACTTTAGGCCCAGGTTAGGACCGTTGGAATTGATTTTGTTATTATCCGTAGTCAGCCAGGAAACGGCCGGGCTCAGCTCGAAGCCAAACTGGATATCATTTTGAGCCGAAAGGCTCAAGCTAAAGAAAAGAAGTCCGCAAACTGCAATAATATTTTTCATCGTTTAAACTGTTTTTTTGTTTAACGCAAGCGATGTTGTCATGTTGGAAAGACACTCAACAATTTTTGTTAAGCTCTTTCGTTCGAAAAAGCACGGCAAAAATAGCTTTTTGATAAGTAATTCACCTTATGCTCCAGTATTGTAAACAAAGTTTAACCATTTTTATCCTATTAGTGCTGCTTTTTGCAGGCTGTACCGATGATAAACGCCCTATACCTGATGTTTCTGATATCGAAGCGCCTTTAGAGGTGTTGCGTTTTGAACAGGATCTCTTTGGTTTAGACACCAATAATTTTGCCAGCTCACTGGCTGGTTTGGCAACCAAATATCCTGAATTTGCAGAACTTTTCAGTACCAGTATTTTGGAAGCCGGTTCATTGGGCAATATGTCGCCGGAACAGCTGGAATATTTTCGTGGTTTTGTTGCCTCACCGGTTTATCGGGCGGTTTATGATACCACCCAAATGGTCTTTCCTGATTTGAAGCGACAAGAAAAAGAGCTCCAGCAAGCTTTGCGTTATTTCCGCTACCATTTCCCGGAAGCTGATGCTCCTGAACGCTTGATTACTTTCAATTCTGCTTTCAATTATTCCAGTATTATTTTTGGGAAAAACGAACTGGGAGCTAGTTTGGATATGTTCTTAGGCCCCAACTTTGATTACCAAAGATACAGCCCAGGTGCTGCCATTTTTTCCAACTACCTGGTGCGGACTTACAACAAAGACCATCTGATCGCCTCCTTGTTGCGGGTTTTGCTGGATGATTTGTTTGGTAATGCGCCCGGAACTCGACTGCTGGATGAGATGGTTCACCGAGGCAAGAAGCTATATGTTTTAGAACAGTTGCTCCCCGAAACCGCCGATACCGTCATCTTCCGGACGACCGCTACCCAACAGGAATGGCTGGTGGAAAACGAACGCAACCTGTGGGCGCACTTCCAGGTAGAGGATCTCTTGTATAACTCGCGCTTTCAGGACATCCGCAAGCTCATTGAACCCAGTCCGAACGGTTCACCGGTATTACCTGAAGAATCACCGGGAGAATCAGCCAACTACGTGGGCTATCAGATTGTTAAACAGTTCTTGGAGCGCTATCCAGAAATACCCTTGAGTGACCTGCTCGTTTACCAGGACGCACAAGAAATATTAGAGAAATCGAGATACAAACCTCAGCGCAAATAAAAAGGAGTCTCTCGATAAATGCTTAGTGATTTGACGGAAATAACTGATTCCATTTTTTCCAACGATTCGCAAATATTTTCACGCAAGCTCCTTTTAGTTGCTTGCTTAGAAAATTTTAGCGAATCAAACCTGCCTACCTGCGGTACGCAGGCAGGAATGGAATAAGTTATTTTTGATCCGTCACTTAACTTTATATGCCAAATATAAAAATACTACTATGTTGACTCGTACCATCCCTTTGGTGGATCTGTCGAAATTTGAGCACGGCAGTCCCGCAGAACGGCAAGCTTTTGTTGATGAATTAGGAAAAGCTTTCCACGAAATTGGATTTGTAGGCGTTACCGGCCACGGGGTTCCTAAGGCTTTGATTGACGACTTTTACCGTAGTTCAAAGGCTTTCTTCGCACTTGACAAAGCGACCAAATCAAAATATGAAGTACCGGGTTTGGCTGGTCAGCGTGGCTACACCTCCTTTGGTAAAGAACATGCCAAAGGCAGTAAAGTAGCCGATCTGAAAGAATTTTTCCAGATTGGCCAGGAGGTGCCTGAAGGAGATCCATTAAAGCCCGAATATCCTGACAATGTTCAGGTGGCTGAAATCCCGGAATTCCCTCAACTCGGTCGCCAACTTTACCAGGCCTTTGAAGAGAAGGGAGGATCACTGCTGCGAGCTATCGCCCTGCACCTTGATTTACCCGAAGCTTATTTCAACGAGCGTATCGAGAAAGGAAACAGCATTCTCAGAGCGATCCATTATCCACCGATCACCTCCGAGCCCGCCTCTGCAATTCGGGCAGAAAGCCACGAAGACATCAACCTGATCACTTTGCTGGTTGGCGCCTCAGCAGGAGGTTTACAGCTCTTAAACATGGATGGCGAATGGCAGGACATCCAACCCGAAGACGATGAGATCGTGATCAACGTGGGCGATATGTTGCAGCGTTTGACCAACAACTATCTAAAATCCACTACTCACCGGGTCGTCAATCCACCAAGAGAAATGTGGCATTTACCACGCTTGAGTATTCCATTTTTCCTTCACCCTAAGAGCAGTATGGACCTGACGGTGCTAGACAGTTGTGTGACCCCAGAACGTCCCGTAGCTTACGAGCCCATTACGGCCGGTGAATACCTTGATGAACGCTTGCGTGAAATAGGGCTGAAGAAATAGCATTCTGCCCTACTAAACTAAAGCACAGAAAGGACGTCAAAGGGGCGTCAATATTTGCAAAGATGGGGTGCTTTTGTGGGCTTAGCTGATCAAAAACTGGCAGGGTACCACAAATTCAACTACCTTTGCACCAGCTACCCAGCCTAAGCTGAACCTGTAGCTGTATACTTTTGCAGAAAAAACCTGATAGCATGAATACATTGCTGTTATTCCAATTTTTAGGACCAGAAATGTTGGTCATTTTCTTCGCCATTTTGTTGCTCTTCGGTGGGCGCAAAATCCCTGAGCTGATGCGTGGCATCGGTAAAGGTATTCGTGAATTCAATACCGCTCGTAACTCTTTAGAGAGTGAACTAAAAGAGGGTTTGAAGGAAGAAAACAAGAAAAGTACCACAACAGAGTCTTAGACAAAGTCGAATCCCGAGCTATCGGGAGGAAGTAGAAGGTCGGAAGTACATGCTGATAAGTGTTGCTGCTTCCAGCTGCTGCTTACGAAAACAAGATTTTGGTAAAACACGACATCCCGGATGCTATCAAGGTGATAGTATCCGGGATGTTTTGTTTTTAGGTTATTCCCAAGAAGTTAATACCCAAACAACTGCTCCTGTGAAAGCTCTTCCAAGGGGCCAAACTGTTCGAGGTATTTGAGTGGTGTAGCGGCACGGTCGCCCAGTATCGTAATATTGTAATTGCGGCCTTTGACGTGATTTTCGTGAAAGGCGATCAGCTCTTTTTTTCCTGCCGTTTGCAAGGATTCGTAGATGTCTTTAAGAATATCGTGATCCATGTTTACATCCCAAGCTCCCTGGGCTTCCCAGTACAACCTGCGTGGAGGAATACGATCACTTTCTACCCTTTGCAGCAATGACAGGCGAGCCTGCTCAATACCCGCTTCGACAATGGGCATCTCTTCCAGCAGACGCATCAGGGTAGGCATCGCATCGGCTACTTTGTCGGGTTGTGTTCCGACGTAAGTCCGTAAATAATGCGAACGATTGGCCAGCGCCGGACTACTATAGTAGGCATAAGTGCTGTAAGCCAATGCCTTGGCCTCACGAATTTCCTGAAAAACAATCGACGAAAGACCGTAGCCAAAATACTCATTGTAAAGATCATGGATACGGTGTTCGGCCATATTGAAGTAGGGCGTACCTCGCGAAATCATCATGATGTCATTTTGCACCATCGGAAAATGAGCGAAGTAAACTTTATTTTCTACCTGGTCGAGCTCAGGAAATACCCGAGCAGGTGGTGGTGCTTGCAAATTAGAAGCTACCTTATGATGACGCTTGATGATCGTCGCCGCAGCACTGGCATCCATCTGACCGTAGTAATAGATGCGGTGCTCGTAAGCATGAAGGTTTTTCACCCAGTGCAGTATCTGCTCGGGGCTCAGTTTACGTAAGCCTTCCTCGGGGATGCGGTAAGTAAAAGGAGAATCAGCTCCATACTTGGCAAAATTCCCCAGCCCGCTACGCAAAATGACGTTTTTATCCTGTTTCTGATTGGCTCGTTTGGTGATAATATCTTCTACCACTGCCTCCCAGGTGTCGGTATCTGGCTGTACGTCCGTCAGTAGGTGCTCTACCAACTTCAGGCCTGCCTCCATCGATTCTTCCAGGCCGGTCAGCGATACGTGGCAGCGTTCCTCGTAGTTGTAAGCTTCGAAGTGAAGCCCCAGGCGGAAAAACTCTTTTTGAATGTCAGAAGCACTGTATTTACTGGTTCCCAGGTAGGGCAGGTAAATAAAAGCCAGCCCCAATTCGCGGCTGTTGTTTTTCCCCATTTCAAAAATATAATCAAGTCGGAACAGCGGATTCTGGGGATTATGGACATAGTCAAAACGTAGTCCTTTTTGCCAATTTTCGTGCTGAATATGGGAATAATCCGCGAAAATAGGCGCCATCCGTGCGGGAGGTGTCGATAAAAATTCGCGAGCATAATCAGAAACCGCATCTTTTTGCAAGGGTGCCGGAGTAATCTCGGGCTTCTCTACTTTCTTGATATTGGGATCCTCTCCTTCTTGCTTATAGACAACAGCGAAACCATTGGCAGGAAGCTTTTCTTTCGCGAAACGAATAACATCTTCCCGGGTAAGCTGCTCTAACCAATCGTAACGTTTGACAAAATTCTCCCAAGGAATCCCGAGGATAAAACAATTGGCAATAGCGCCTACCCTCGCGTCATTTTTTTCTACCGCTTTGAGATCCGACAGCTTCATGTCACGAATAGAGGCTTCCAATAACCATTCCGGGAAATCTCCCTGCCGTAGTTTTTCGATTTCAGCCAACAGCAATTCTTCCACATCTTGTAGTGTCTGCCCCTCTCTCGGTTTGCCGTAGACGCCGAAGACACTATAATCCTCGTAGATCCAGTTGAAGGCTTCCGCATTGAGTACGCGTTGCTGCTGATTGAGATTGAGGTCAAACAAACCGGCTTGTTCATTGTAAAGCATCTGGCGCACCAAAAGCCCCAGCATATAGTCGTCGGTTTTGCCACCACCCATCCGCCAACCAATCTGTAAATAGGCACTCTCCTGGCCTTTGACCGCCTGCCGAAGAGGTGTATTAACGGGGGGCTGTTCTTCAAATTCGAAGGGAGGAAATTGCGCGGGTTTCCAGTTGCCAAACTGCGCGTCAATCATTGCAATGGCTTCGTCGGGATCAAAATCGCCCGCCAGGCACAAAGCAGCATTGTTGGGTACGTAATAAGTAGCGTAGAAACGCTCAATATTACGCATCGACGGGTTCTTCAGGTGTTCAGGGGTACCCAGCGTGGTTTGTGTACCATAGGGGTGATTGGGGAACAACAAACTCCGCATTGCCTGGTGGGCCTTGCGGAAATCTTTGTCCTGGCTCATATTGAACTCTTCGTAAACCGTCTCCAACTCCGTATGAAAAAGTCGCAGTGCTAAATGACGAAAACGTTCGCGTTCCAGTTTGATCCAGCGTTCCAGCTCATTACTGGGGATATCGTTGACGTAAACGGTCTGCTCTACCCAAGTGTAGGCGTTGGTACCCTTGGCTCCGATGGAAGTCGCCAGGCGATCGTATTCATTAGGAGCCACCAGTAGTGCTGCCTCATAGCTAAGCCGGTCGATCTCGCGATAAATGACTTGCCGCTTGTCATTATCGGTGGTTTTGCGATAAATCTCAAAAAGATCCGCAATCTGTTCGAGTAGCTTGCTTTCTTCTTGCCAGTTGGTAGTACCAATTTTACTGGTACCTTTGAAGAGCATATGCTCCATGTAGTGCGCCAGCCCAGTCGTGTCAGCAGGATCGTATTTTGACCCGGCACGAAAACAAATGTTCGTGAAAATCCGGGGCTCATTCTTGTTGACACTAAGAAACACCCTTAGCCCATTGGTCAGCGTATAACTTCTGACATTCAGCGCATCACCGGGGATTGTTTCGTAATCGTATTTTGTTGTTACCGTACTTTTCGGCATATTTCTTTTTTTAACGTCTACTCAATAATACCCAAGACTTTAGCCTGGATATTAACCCTCACTGATACTATCTAGAAGAAAATGGAAACACAGATACGAGTTCGATTCGTCAGTAATGCGCAAAAAAGAAATTGAGCCTTCCCTAAATTAGATTAGATCCGAATGCTTAATTTATTTTTGTTCTGTCTCTCACAATCGTGCAAGAGGTTTAAGACTTGCGCCTTGAGGTACTTTTACTTTATAGTATCATTAAGAAGGAACTTAAGTTCCAACCTGCTTTAATGATCAGGATTTGAGGACACTTAAGGGGCACAAAGGTAACGTTTAACTAGGACTAAATACCAGTAGTTCTAACTTTGCTCGAAAAATAGCACCGCGGCACAGCAACCCGGAGGCTTTTAGGAAATTTTCTAACCTTGATCTTCAAAAGATGCGTACAATAATTTGCTTTTTATTACTCGGAATAGGGTTTTCGGTAGCAGCCCAAACCAACTGGCTGAGCAAGCTGCACGAAGCCTATCCCGATTACCAGGAGAAAGCCCTGGAGGACCGCCGCTTCAAGCACCGCAACTTGGTGGACGCGCTCGAAAAACTACAGCCCCCTTTCCAAGTAAAACAGGAAGGTAGTTCCGTAGAAGAGCGCTCCATCCACAGTGTACGCATTGGCAATGGCCCGGTGAAGGTTTTGTTGTGGTCGCAGATGCACGGTGATGAACCTACCGCGACAGCTGCCCTAATGGATATTTTCTGCTTCCTGCAATCTAATGATGACGAGTTTGCCACTTTTCGCAAAAACCTGCTAGAGCGACTGACCCTCGTGTTCATCCCCATGCTTAATCCCGATGGTGCCGAAAAATTTGAACGCAGAAACGCCCTGGGTATTGACCTCAACCGCGATGCTTTGCGGCTGACCAGTCCGGAAGCGCAATTGCTCAAACGTGTACGTGATGAACTGGATGCCGACTGGGGCTTCAACCTCCACGACCAAAGCCGGTATTATGGTGCAGGTTTCCATACCGATGATATGGCGACCCTCTCTTTTCTCGCTCCGGCTTATGATTATTCTAAAACAATCAACCCAAGCAGGGAAAGGGCCATGCTCGTCATTGCACAACTCAATGATGGTCTACAACAATACATTCCGGGCAAAGTCGCCCGCTACAGTGACGCCTTCGAGCCACGGGCTTTTGGTGACAATATGCAAAAATGGGGTACCAGCACTATACTGATTGAATCTGGCGGCTTTCCCGATGATCGTGAGAAACAGTATATCCGGCGGCTCAATTTTGCCAGCATACTGGCTGCTTGCCACAGCATCGCCAATCAATCTTACCGCAGCTTTACACGTGCGGATTACAACAAAATCCCTTTCAATAATTTCGGGGTGTACAACGACCTGCTCCTACGTGAGGTCAAATACCTTCACCCCAACGGCAATAGCTACCTCATGGATATTGCTTTTGATTTGGGCGAGCGAGAATATGGCGGAAATGCTTTTTACTTCCACGGAAGCATTGATGACATTGGTGATTTGACTTATCAACAAGGTTATACGACTTTAGCCCCAGGTAACTACACCGCTGAAATCGGCAAATTATTTCCAGAAATCATGGAGGATTTAGCAGAAGCACAAGCATTAGATGCTATGAGCTTACTGAAAGCGGGTTACGCCGTGGTACGTGCCAAAAAGCCGGGCCCGCCTTGGGAACGCCATCAATCTCCGCTCTGGATATTGGGCGCAGAAGGTATCTACGACCGCGAGGTGGCTACAGGCCTCAACCCGCCGCTGATTATCAGAAACAGTGCTGGAGAGGTGGTTTATGCCGTCATCAATGGGCAGTTGGTGGAGGTGAAATAAAACAACAAAGCCATCTTTCCCCATGGAAAAGATGGCTTTGTTTTCAACCTAAGACGTAATCCTACGACTACTTCTTACTCTTCGCTTGCTTCACGTAGGGATTGTCGGTAATCCGATGTGTCATTCGGGCTTCTTCTTCTCTACGGATATCCGTTTTAGCGGTCAGGCTCTTGGTGGTTGTGGGTACCGCTAGCAAGCGCCGTTTGTCAATCAGTTCACCGGTGATTAAACAGACGCCGTAGACCTTGTTTTTGATTCTCATCAAAGCATTGTTGAGGTCCACGAGGTACTTGCGTTGCCGGATCGCCATGTTGTTGAGCATCTCTATATCATTGTTGGTAGCACTGTCGTCTACCCAATCTCCTCCATGATCGTCACTAGAGTTTTCAGAGATTTCCATGATCTGACTCTGCAGGCTTTCGAGCTGCTCTTCGGTCTGTTCCAGTTTCTTTTCAATCAGGATCCGGAATTCTTCCAGGTCTTTGTCTGAATAGCGTGTGATGTTTTCTTTATTGGCCATAAATTCAGGCTTTTTTAATGATCGCCGCAAAAGTGTTCAAAAAAAACGGAAAATAAAAAATTTTATTCGGGTTAAGTGCTTATTTGCCGTGACATTTCCTTGCTGCGATCAAGGGCAATCAAATATTTATTGGTCGGTAACGTGTTTTTAAACAGAAAAAGTACAATAATAATAACTATTCTCGGCAGATTAACGACCATAATTGAACGAACACTGGATTAAGAACTACAATTACTCATAAAAGTAACACCAATGCACGAACCTTGATCGGGCTGCACGAAGAAATTACCTAACTTTGCGCCTGTATAAAAAATACAGTTACCTAATACCTTGCTACAAACGTAAAGCAACGTATTTTAGTTGATTAAGGTAATTTTTTTTGTGTTAAGCGAAAGCTATTTTTTCAAAAGTATTCTTGCCTACTTAACCGGTACGATGATATGAAAATAAGAGTTGGTATCTTTTTTGGCGGTCCTTCCCGTGAGCGGGAAATTTCATTTGCAGGCGGGCGAACGGTTTATGACAACCTCAATCAAAGCATTTTTACGCCGGTACCCATTTTTGTAGACAGCCATCGCAACTGGGTCTTGCTCGACTGGGAGTACATCTATAAAGGTAGTATTCGCGACTTCTTCCCTCCTGTAGACAGCTTGCCTCCTTCGGCCAACCATTTTCAAATTTATGCCGAAAGTATCGCCGGGTTGGACGATGCGGCACAACAAGCACTGCTTGCGAAAATTGGTCAGCCATTGGCCCCAGAGCATTTGCATCAATACATCGATGTTGCTTTTCTTTCCCTACACGGGATTTATGGCGAAGATGGTGAGCTGCAAAGCATCCTCGAAACGCTCAAAATACCTTATACCGGTAGCGGTGTTGAAGCCAGTCGGATCGGGATGGACAAAGCCTGGCAAAAACGCCTCATGCATGAAAAGGGGTTTGCCTGCCCAATCGTTAAGGTATTGGATAAAAAAGGCTGGCTCAGTGCCGATCTTCAGGCATTGTACGAAGAAGCGAGTCAGCAAATCGGCTTTCCACTCGTCATCCGCCCTGCCAATCAGGGGTCTTCTATTGGTGTGAGTATCATTGAAGAAAGCGAAGGCCTGGAAGGTTTTGAGATGGCGGTCAATCGTGCTTTTTTCCGCGAGTTGATTCCACTGGGTGAATGGCACGATCGTACACCTTTTGACCGCATAGAATACGTAAAAGCATTGGGCGACATCCGCGAGGGGCTTGGCTTCCCGTTGAGGATCACGCTTGGACAGCAGCAGGAACTCATCTACCATCCGGAAGCCCTCCTCGACTTTTTGAATACAGCAACCAACAACGCCGAGCACCTTAGCCAGCTTTTCGTTTTGGAAGCAGCACAATCAGAGCAGCAAGTTATTCTAGAGGCTTTCATCAGCGGGCAGGAGTTTTCTTGTATTGTTATGCGTGCCGAAGATGGTTCATCAATTGCCTTACCTCCGACCGAAATCATCAAGGGGGGAGAGGTCTTTGACTATCGCTCTAAATATATGCCTGGTCTTTCCCGCAAGGAAACCCCGATCAACCTACCTAATGAAGCCATTGAAGCGATCCGGCGACAATGCGAAAGTTTGTTCAACAAGCTGGGCTTCCAGGTTTATGCCCGTATTGATGGCTTTTATACCCCAGAAGGCACCATCTTCCTGAATGACCCGAACACGACTTCGGGAATGCTACCCAGTTCCTTCTTCTTTCATCAGGCTGCTGAAATTGGCCTCAATCCAAGCCAGTTTCTTACGCTCATTATTCGCTTGTCTCTCCAGGAACGCTGTAGTGACCAGCCTCAAAACGAACAATGGCGAGCCCTGCTGCAACGTCTGGACACGGCTATTGGCAGCCTTCAAACAGAGCGGCAACAGCAGCGCAAAATTGGCGTTATCCTCGGCGGCTATTCCTTTGAACGCCATATTTCGGTAGAGAGTGGTCGGAATATTTTCGAAAAACTTTCCAGCTCTGTCGACTTTGCTCCTATACCTGTTTTCCTCACCGGGTCGGATCGTCAACACGAGTTGTATCAGCTGCCCATCAATCTGCTACTCAAAGACAATGCAGATGACATCAAGGATAAAATTGGCAACTGGAAGAGCCACCCGGTACTGAATAAAATCAGACTAGAATGCGCGCCAATCACCAAAAAATACGCGTCGGCTGATGTTATTTTTGCACCAGAAAAACTGACGTACGACAGCCTTGCCAAAAAGGTTGACGGCGTATTCATAGCACTCCACGGGCGCCCCGGAGAAGATGGCCAAATTCAGATTGAGCTTGAAGCGCGGCAGCTTCCCTACAATGGGTCAGGGATTAAATCTTCCAGCATTACCATTGATAAATACCGGACTTTGCAGCTCTTGGGCCAACACGGGCTGCCCGTTGCCAACCAGTTGTTGCTGAGTAAAAATGATTACCTCGTAGATAAGGAAACTTTCTTTCAGCGCGTAGAGAAAAACTTTGTGTACCCACTGGTTGCCAAACCGGTAGATGACGGGTGCAGCTCGGCGGTGAAGGTGATTCGCAATCGAGAACAATTGGCCGCCTACAGCGCGCTTATTTTCCAGGAAGATCAGGACAACGAACGCGAACAGCGGCATATTCTCAAACTGAAAGTCAAGGAAGAGTTTTCTCAAAAAGATGAAATTCTCTTTGAGCAATTGGTGACCAAGGAAGAAGGTATTCATTTCCTGGAAGTGACCGGAGGTATGCTTACTTCTTACGATGATAATGGTCAAATCCAATACGAGGTTTTTGAGCCCAGCGAAACCCTCGCCAGTGGTGAAGTACTGTCGCTAGAAGAAAAATTCCTCGCTGGTGAAGGCCAAAACCTTACGCCCGCACGTCTGGCAGTAGGGAGCTATACCTATCAGCAACTTTTGCCTCAAGTGCAGCAAACCCTGGAGCGTGTAGCTCGTCTCCTGCAAGTGGAAGGCTATTGCCGAATTGATGCTTTTGTGCGAGTTCTGGCCGATGGCAAAGTGGAAACACAGGTCATCGAAGTCAACTCCTTACCCGGGATGACCCCCGCTACCGCCATTTTTCATCAGGCTGCACTTGCTGGTTATAAACCTGCGGTATTTATAAAGAAAGTTTTAGATTATGGCTTTGCCCGCCAGGCTAAACATACTTCATCGGTAGTAGTCTCTCCTCCAGTAGTGGAGCCCCAAAATATCGCTCCTGTCGCTGCACCAAGCGAAGTGCCCACCGCTCCTATTGCGAAAACAACACGTATCAACACTATGGAAAACAAATCTGACATACCGGTTAAAACCGTTAGCCTGACTAAAGGAAAATGGTGGCGACAATTACTGGATTTTCTTCAAACCGGTTATTTTCTGAAAAACCTGGCAGCCATGCTGGCTGTATTGCTCTTCAGCTTTTTGCTGCTGAACGTTTTTCTTCGCCTTTACACCAATCACGGCAATGCCGTACAGGTGGAGAATTACGAAGGTATGAGCATTGACAATGCGACCAAAAAAGCCCGGGCTCGTGGCTTCAAGGTGAGTGTAAATGAGTCGCCTTTCGATTACAGCACCTTGCAAGGAGAGGTCGTAGATCAAGAACCAGCTGCCCTAAGTCGCATCAAAAAGAACAGAACCATTTATTTAACCATCGTAGGAGCACCAAAAGAAGTAACAATTCCTTCTTTTGAGGACGCTGCCGATGATTACAGCCAGTATCGCCCGAAGCTCCGTCCTCTGCAAGTGAAAGCAGCCATCAAAGAAACCATTTTTGATGCCAAGCTAGCAGACAGTACCATCTTGCATTTTTATTACGAAGGGCGTAAGTACACTCCTTCTGATGTAAAAAGAGGTGTAAAAGTGCTGCAAGGAAAAACGCTGGAGTTTGTGATTACCAAGAAACAGGATGATTACGTTGCTACACCAGCATTGAAGTGCAAGCGCTTCAGTGAAGTGCAGTTTCTTTTGCCAGGCCTTGATTTACAGGTTGGAGAAATCGTGGGCGATGTTGCCAATCGTGCCGATGCCTATGTTTATATGCAGGACCCCGAATATCGCCCAGGAGGTAAAATCCTGCGCGGGTCTACCATCAAAATTTATCTTCAGGAGGATCTCCCTGCCGGCTGTACGGAAGATGTAGAAATCAATGAGCCTCCTAGTGATAGTGGCGGCTTCCCTTCTGATGCCGAAGACAACGTGCCATCAAGAGACAGCATCGGCGGGAAGTAAACTTTTGGGGAGGCACAACTATTGGACAAACGTCAAAACTGGCTTTAGCAACACTAAAGCCCGGGCTTATGCGTTCCTCAAAAGGTATTTGTATTCGAGCTAAAATACGCTCACTTTATAATTTTAGACATGAAAGTAATAGCTACGACCTGCTTCTTTGCGCTCTTGACCACACTTGCTTACGGACAAAAAGAAGTTGATCTCACCTCTAACCCCAGGATAGAGGCCCATTTTGCCAGTGAACAACGTGCACTTGGCATTCTTTCTGACGATACCGCCGTATCTCTTCCGAAGACCTCCTGTTATTCACCTGCTGATCCGGATGTTATTCCGGTGCTTGCTGGACAAACAGTTCGCATCAAGATAAATTTTGACACCACCGGCTTGGGAGCCAATGGTTATTACGAATGTAACAATTGTAATAGCCTCGTAGCTGGTGCAGCGGGTATCGTGACAAACACCAACAGCGAACCTGTAGATAGCCTTTTCTTCATGGCCAATCTCGGGGTTGAAGCGGCTACAGAAATAGTAGAGATCCGCTATTGCAACGAAGATGGCTCGGTATGTACAGAAGAGGCCATCACCTACACTTTTCTAGCACGCCGCCCCGGAGGTAATGATTACCCACCAGCCATTACCGTCCAGCCGGAAGAAGCGATCAACCTGGAGATTCCGCTCAACCTCCCGGGGACACTCACCTGCAATTTCTTCGGAGACTGCCCTGACATATATGAAGGCCGTGAACAACTGGCCTACTTCACAGATTATTCCGGGCCTGTCAACACCATGGTTTACAAGGCTAGCCGTGTCGACGGTTTGGATTCTCTTTGTGTTGTACTCTGTGATGACAATGGTATATGCGATACCACCCACTACGCCTTCCGAATCAATGTAAGCAGTATTTTACCTCCTTTTTATGATGATTTCTCCTACGACAGCCCTGTCCCGGCAGCGGGCCTCTGGCTAGACAAGGAAGTTTATGTCAACACAGAAATGCCCTTCAATCCGCGATCAGTCGGAGTAGCCACCTTTGATGGGCTCAGCAACCGAGGGCGCCCTTACGGCAATGGTTACGGCCCCGCTGACCGGCTGACCTCCACTTACCTGAATACCATCAATGGCAACTGGATGCTTTCTTTTTGGTTGCAACGTGGTGGTATTGCCGATCGCCCAGAAATACAGGATTCACTGGTATTGCAATTTCGCGACGAGGAAGATGACTGGATTTCCGTCATGTCTTTCGAGGGGATCTCTCCCAACGTTCCATTTAATGAAAGAGATACTTTTCAGTTTTATTCTGTGCCGGTTTCCGCTGATTATCAGCACGATCGTTTTCAATTCCGTTTTGTGAATTACAATGATCGTAATGGTATTCGTGACAATTGGCACCTGGATTACGTCCGTCTTGACAACAACCCCACCGGTAGCCAGGATTTCAACGATATCGCTTTTACTTACCCTCCTGATTTTATTCTCGAAAATTACACCAGTATGCCCTGGCGGCATTTCCAGCCGCAGCTCGATGTAGAATTGCGACGCAATATTGCCGTAGGCGTTTACAACCATTTTGCCACGGATCAGAATGCAAGTCCATCTAGCGCAGCCATCGAAGAATTGAATACCGGCATCAATCCTTTTGGCGCAGTACCTACCCTTTTCAATGGTTTGGAAACCAATGTTGCCGCACAAGAAAGCATATTCAAAGGTTATAATCTGCAAGGAGACCCTTCCGGGTTTAGTAATGTTTATGACAATTACGCGGCACAGATGGGCAGTGCAGATTTTGATGGTTTTGACGCTTTGGACTTTCGCTTATCCTACAGTTTGAACAACACTTCTCAGGAAGGATTGGATTTTGTACAGCGCAATGACGAGGTAAGCAGAACCACGCATTTTGGCGACTATTTTGCCTACGACGATGGCTCTGCCGAAAGTGCTATCCAAACCAGTTCCAACCGCCAGGTAGCAATTGTCTATACCGCAGCCGTTGCTGATACCATTCACGGCGTACAAATGCATTTTGCGAATGCCAATGTTGATTTTTCTGATCAACAGTTTCGCTTGCGTATCTGGATTGGAGAATTGGATGATAGCCCGGAGTACAGCCAGATTTATACCCCTGTGTACGCCAGTGCTTTTTTTGATACACTGCAAGGCTTCACCTCTTATCGCTTGTTGGATGAAAATGGTGATCTGGCTCCCCTGGGTATTCCAGCGGGCACCTTCTATGTAGGTTGGCAACAAGCATCAACCTGTGCTTTTTCAGAATGTATCTCTATTGGTTACGACCGCAATCGCCCTCAGGCAAAAGAATTTATTTTTGCAGACAATGGTACCGGGTTCGCGCCTATTTCTGGAGTTACGGATGGAGCCCTCATGTTGCGTCCTTATCTCAGCAGCGATATTGGTGTCACCTCCGTTGAGTCCGTTGCGGCAAATAAGGCAATTGCATTAAAGCTCTTCCCCAACCCTGCCAGCTCACAACTATTTTTGAGAACCAGCTTGGAAGATACCAGCAATACCCAACTTATTATTTACAATAGCACCGGGCAACAAGTCTTCCGCCAACCTTTTGCGGAGGTCATAAATATCACTAACTTGTCTGCCGGGATGTACTTCGTTCAACTGCAAGGAGTTGACGGTAACCTAAGTACGCCTGAACGCTTAATTGTAATTAAGTAATTTGACGGAAATAACTGATTCCATTTTTTTCAACGATTCGCGAATATTTTCACGCAAGCTCCTTTTAGTTGCTTGCTTAGAAAATTTTAGCGAATCAAACCTGCCTACCTGCGGTACGCAGGCAGGAATGGAATCAGTTATTTTTGATCCGTCACTAAATAGAGATTTGCTATGGATATCAGCGTAAAAGACCTCAAAGCCCGCATGGATGCCGGCGATCAGGATTTTGTTTTAATTGACGTGCGGGAACCCGGTGAACACGATGCCTTCAACATTGGAGGAACACTGATCCCCGTAGGCACCATCGCTGGCGCATTGGACGATCTGGAGGAGCATAAAAACAGTGAGGTCATTGTTTACTGCCGTAGTGGTGCTCGTAGTGGTATGGCACAAGGATTTTTACAGCAGGCAGGCTTCAAGAATGTTCGCAACCTGACCGGAGGCATGATGGCCTGGCAGGCCATGCAGGGATAAGAATGATCGTAAAGGGTAAAGAGATGGATTTTCTATCTCTCTACCCTTTATTAGAGCGTGCGAAGCAGCCGTATCCAACGGCCACGCTACTTTTTCTCGTCGACAAGCGCATCAATACCTTTACTGGCTAGTTCATTAACCAATCGCTTAGCATCGCCATAAGTACTGAAACGATCCACTAGCACAACCGCATAGGAACCACGATCAAAGAGGCTTACTTCAGCATTGTTATAACCCATTTTGCGAAGTCGTGCCACTTGGTTGTCGGCATTTACCCTTTGTCGATAAGAGCCTGCCAATACCATGTACCGCCCACTGCTGGCAGCACTTGAGCTATTATTGGTAACAGGCGCCGGAGTGGTTGCCGTGCTGCCTGTCGAGGAGGTATTGGTAGCACTTTCTTCAGCGACACCCGTTGTCTCATCGTCCATTTCGTCGGTAGTGGTATTGCTACTGGAGGCACCAGGGGCATTCTCGTCGGTATCCGTATTTCCATAATTAGGAACCTGCTCATCGTCCAGGTCGACATCACCTTCTGCGGTATCTACTTCAGTGTCCCAATCCTGGTAAGTATTTTCATCCGTACTGGCGGTATCTTCATAGCTATCCTGGATAGAAGTGGTCGGTTCCTCGGGTGGATTTACAAGGTTGACAATCTTGTAAACCAGGTAACCTAGTGCAGCCAAGCACACTATAACAATGGCAATTGTTAGAATATCAAGTTTTGACATAAGTGAACGTATTTGAGGTTATTCTATTTCTGAACAACATTTCCGTCCGTATTTAGCGGATCGCGTTTTAGAGAATTTCAACTTTGCCACCAAAATACAGTCTTTTTTTGGATTTCTTTAACACTAGTTTAATTAATTGATAATCAGCAAGTTAATTTGATCACCTCGAGTAGCTGTTCACAGCAGTATAATAAAAGCCTCTCTGGTTGCATTAATAAAATGTCTCTGAGCAAGAGAGACAAAATCCTTATTCTCTCAAACTACCTTCAACAAGTTTTTCTTCCTCTTTCCTGGTATAGCCCGGGCCTAAATCGTTATTTCTATAAGCTAGATGATACACTTTCGACTGCACAAAAAAACAAATGGAGCCTTCGTCTTTCCAATAGACGACTCCATTCATTTTCGTGCGGTTCCTAATTAATTCGTGAACCGGGAAATCCCGAAAAAAACCGAGCAAAATGCGTAATCTATTATATTTCTGCGCGCTGGTAATTTTAGCGACGAGTAGTGTACAAGCTCAAGAAGAAACAACCCTTACCGAGGCCCCAACCAGCAATGCTGCGGATGTCCTCAATATGCCCTCCAAATGGGATAAACTTAAGGAGGACAAAAAAATCCGCTTCCTCTTTGCTGCTGTAGAACGTGGTGACGTAGAGCTGGCACAAACGATGTTGCCAGATGTTCAGCTTCCTTTCTACCAGTACAATAATGAAGGGGAGACCCTACTGACGGTGGCCATTAAAGCCGGACAGTACGAAATGGTAAAATGGCTTTGTGAGGATGCGGTTATCAACCTCAAAAACGAAGATGGAGAAACGCCATTGACCCTAGCCATTAAAGCTCAGAATAGGGGCATTATTGATCTAGTCTTGCAAAGAGCCAAGGCCGACTTGCCCAACGACCAAGATGAAACACCGCTCCTATTAGCGATCTCTTATGGTTACGAACCCGCTTTTTTGAAACAATTAACCGAACTGGGTGCCAACCCTAATCGCTTGTCGAACGGTGTCAGCCCACTTTCTCGTGCCGTCGAAAAAGAAAATATAGCCAGTGCTGCTATGCTGATTCGCAAAGGTGCCGACCCCAGTATTGCCAATAAAGATGGCGTTATCCCCTTGTACCAAGCCGTAAGAATGGACCATGCCGTACTGGCAGGCGTTTTACTGCATCGCAGCAGCCAACCAGGCAATGATGCCAACTGGCAGACCCCCAATGGTGAAACCTTAACCAACATGGCCGTGGCCCAGGAGAATACGGCAATGCTTCGCGTTTTGGTAGAAAAAGGAGCCAATGTAAACACGGTTGACTACCTGGAAAACACGCCGCTTCACCTGGCCGCAGAGAGAGGTATGACGGATGCCGTAGCTATTTTGTTGGCCAACGGTGCTTTTGTTGATGCGGTCAATATCATGGGCACTACGCCCATCATGGCTGCTGCCCAGCGCGGACACGATGAACTCGCTAATCAATTGGCACAAGCCGGAGCGAACCCTAATTTGCGGGATTATTCCGGAATTGCGGCCAATGATTTTGGCAACTATGAATACACTGACCCTTACCTCCAACAAGAAGTTGATTTCCTTTTGCAGGAATCCCATGATTAAAGTTAGATGGGCGAATAGCGTTAAGCAATCATCCCGTATTTCGAAAAACGCGAAATACGGGATGATTTGTTTTAGGCAAAACGCTTACCTTTAGTCGATCTTTGATCCACAGCATTGATCAAAATTTTTTAGTTTGACTAATAGACCTGTTCTATGCCTGATAAGAAGCCTACGCACGAAACACCGCCAGCACATACCGGCCTTAAAATCAAAACACCGAAAGTTAAAGCTGCGGGGATTCCCGGTGTTACCAAGGCGGTAGCTCAGGCCAATCGGTATATGAAAACGGGGCAGGCTATTAAGGTTTCTTTGAAGCTCAACCAAAAAGGTGGTATTGATTGCCCTGGTTGCGCCTGGCCCGACTCTGATGATGATCGCAGCCGTGTCGGAGAATATTGTGAAAACGGTATCAAAGCCATAGCTGAAGAAGCGCAGAAGACAACGATTGGTCGCGATTTTTTTGCCCAGCATAGTGTAGAAGAGTTGGGCGACTGGTCGGATTTTCAGTTGGGCAAAGCTGGCCGAATCGCGGAGCCTATGGTCCTGGAAGCAGGAGGTACACATTATCAGCCAATCAGCTGGGCAGAGGCGAATGCAATGATGGCCAAGCAGTTAAAAGCACTCGACCATCCTGACGAAGCGGTTTTTTACACTTCCGGCCGCACCAGCAACGAAGCAGCTTTTATGTACCAGCTGATGGTGCGTTCGTTTGGCACGAATAATATGCCAGACTGTTCTAACATGTGCCATGAATCAAGCGGACACGGACTGAACAACACCATAGGAACAGGAAAAGGAACGGTAAGCCTGGAAGATATCCACCACTCCGATTTGTTGATCATTATAGGACAAAACCCTGGCACCAATCACCCCCGGATGCTGTCGGCCTTGGAGAAATGCAAGGAAAACGGTGGCCAAATCATCACGATCAACCCTTTACAGGAAGCAGGGCTGGTAAATTTTGTCAATCCACAGCGACCAGGTAAGATCCTCACAGGAGGTACTCCTCTTACCGACCTCTATCTTCCCGTAGCAGTCAACGGAGATGTGGCCTTGTTAAAAGCGATCATGCTGCGTTTGTGGCACCAGGATCGGGAGCAAGATGGCCACATCTTAGACTGGGACTTTATCAGCGAAAAAACAGCAAATTACGAAGCGTTTGTGGAAGATCTTCGCAAGCAGGATTTTACGGATTTAACAATGGCCAGCGGTGTGCCAAGAGCACAAATATTAAAGGCGGTAGAGATGATCCGCAAAGCTAAAAGCATGGTTGTATGCTGGGCCATGGGCATCACCCAACAGGAAAACGGGGTCGCTAATGTGCAGGAGATCGTCAATTTGCTATTGATGAAAGGTGCTATTGGCAAACCAGGGTCAGGAGCTTGCCCGGTACGTGGCCACAGCAATGTGCAGGGCAATCGGACGGTAGGCATCTGGGAATCGCCCAAAAAGGAATTTCTTGACCAACTGGCTACGCATTTTGGCATCCAGCCACCTCGCAAACACGGCTATGCTACCGTGGAAGCGATCCAGGCGATGCACGCTGGCAAAGTGAAAGTGTTTTTTGCCTTGGGTGGTAACTTTCTTTCAGCAGCACCCGACACTGCTTATACTGCAGCAGGACTAAAAAACTGCCAACTCACCGTACATGTAAGCACCAAGCTCAATCGCAGCCACCTGGTGACGGGCCAACGTGCCCTCATTCTTCCTTGTTTGGGGCGTACCGAAACAGATGTACAGGCTCAGGGAGAGCAGTTTGTGACGGTAGAAAACAGCATGGGCATCGTCCATCGCAGTAAGGGTATCCTGCCTCCTTGTTCAGAACATCTACTCAGCGAACCCGCCATTATTGGTAACCTCGCGGCGGCCTTACTGGGCGACCAAAACCCCGTTCCCTGGCAAAAATGGGTAGCTGATTACGATCTGGTGCGGGAAGCCATTGAAAAAACCATCCCCGAGTTTGCGGGCTACAACGAAAAGGTACGCGAGGATTTTGGCTTCTACCTTGCAAACGGCCCACGTGAGGGGCACTTCCCTACTCCCGACGGGAAAGCTCATTTTACAGTCAACAAAGTACCCCAAAACCGACTAAAAGAGGGGGAGTACCAGCTGATGACCATCCGCAGCCACGACCAATTCAATACGACCATCTATGGATTGGATGACCGCTACCGGGGCATTAAAAATGAACGCCGCGTGGTGTTTATCAACCCCGAAGACATGAAAGCGCGCGGCTGGCAAGCCAGACAAGTCATCAATATGATCAATGAACACGGTGGTACACGCCGGGTAGCAGAAAGCTTTTTACTTGTCCCTTACGATATTCCGCGCAACTGTCTGGCTGCTTATTTCCCCGAGGCCAATGTATTGGTACCGATAGATAGCTTCGATGATCGTAGTAAGACACCCGCCTCGAAGCGAATCGTAGTGCGTCTGGAAGCCGTGAGTGGCCAGTAAATCCTCCTCTTAATACCTGAGAAAAGGGTAACTCGTCAGGGATTTACTGATTTTCGCCTACTCTAAATGATACCTCATACCCACAAATAGACGAATTCCCTGATTCGGCCCGTAGACGTAGCTGGGGTCGAAAGTTAGGGCATGGGGATTGTTTTCGGTTGGAAGGGCATTGCCATTGTTATCAAACGTCACACCTCGGTCAAAGGGATCAAAGGCGCGGGCGATGATCGGTGCTTCCTGGTTTTTCCAGGGCGTCCAGTTGAGGAGGTTTTTTATCCCTGTATAGATCTCCACATGGCTTTCAGCACGGTAAGTGAATTGTATATTCTGGATGCTCCAAACCGGGGATACGGGTGCTCGTGGATCGAGTGCTCCCAACAGCGGTAAGCGCATGGGGCCATAAACATTCCCCGTATAATCAAAGGTCAATTTATTGTTCCAAAACGGGTAAGTAATGGCCCAGGTTCCGGTGAACCGTTCCGTAAGGATCTGGCGTTCTTTAATACCATTTTCTTCGGTCGAAACGTCCATGAAAGTAGCCCCCAACAACAAACTTAACCCATTCGACAGCGACACATCCAGGTTGGCACTGATGCCTTGGGTGACGGCCTTACCATCGAGGTTGGCGTAGATAATTTGGTTGGCGTTGGTTTCATAATCAGGGTAGATAACATTGGTAAAATGGGTGTACCAGGCAGCCAATTCCAACCCAACAAAGCCCCCCTGTGGGAGACAAGTTTTGCGGCTATAGTTGAGATTGACATTGTAAGACTGCTCGGGAGCTAATTGCTCTTCGATGACCACTTCCCGTGCTCCGGTGAGAGCGGCGTGTTCCTCCGTAAAGAGATTGATCACCCTAAAGCCAGTGCCTGCATTTAGTCGAAGAATATCCTGATCGCTAAGTGACCATTTGTACGCAAAACGAGGGGTCAGGATAGCACCATGATCCTCGTTATAGTCATAGCGAAGTCCTAACAAGAGCTTGTGCTGTGGATGGAGAAACACCTCGTCCTGGAGAAAAATACCGGGCAGCCAAATCTCGTCGGGATTATTGCGTGGATCATTGGCATCGCCTCCGGTAGCCGGTGTATTGTCATCGTAAAACGTGTACCGTAATGCCGTACCCAAGAGCAAATCATGCTTGCCCAATTGCTTGTCCCAGGTCAGTTGTCCAAAGGCGATTTTTTGCTTTGCCAGATAAGCCAAATCGCCGTAAACGGAGTTTTGATCGTGGCTATTGAAAGAAGTAGAAAAGAGCAGCTTTTCTTTTGTTGGCAATTGATAGGTTCCTAAAAATTCAGCGCGCTCCGTGTAAATGCTTTCCCCGTAAATTTCATTCCCTCCCCGGTAGCTTTCCTGCCAATCCAATTCTCCGCCCCAGCGATTTTCATAATAATAACGGCCAGCGAGGGTCAACAAACGGTTACTTTTTCTCACAATATTCCATTTCTGGAAAACAGATACGCGCTCCTGTAAGGCAAGGTCCGTAAAGTTGTCATCATTGTTATCAACGACCTCATCGAAGAGGAAATAATTCACCCCCGTAAGAAGGCTGATTTTCTTACCCAATTTCAGTTTCAAGCCTAGATCCACATTGTATTCCTGCCAGCTGGTGGCCATAATATCGGCACTTACCAGAGGAGCGTAGAGGGGATGTTTGGTAATAATATTGATCAAGCCCCCAATCGCTTCACTCCCGTATAGCGAGGAGGCTGGCCCCTTCACGATCTCCATTCGTTCAATCAGGGAATTAGGAATACCGGACAAACCATAAACGGTAGCAAGACTACTGACGATCGGCATGCCGTCGATCAATACCATGGTGTAGGGCCCTTCCAAACCATTGATGTGTATATCGCCGGTATTACAAACCTGACAATTGAGCTGCGGCCGCACACCATTGACGTTTTGCAGGGCTTCGTAAATATTGGAGGTGGGGTTCTTTTTGAAAAAGGCAGGAGTGTACACTTCTACAGGCACCGGGCTTTCCAATCGACTTACTTCTTTCAAGGTACCCGTTACGACGACCTGGTCGAGTAAACCCACTTGAACCTCAAGCTCAATGTCTACGACTGTCGTCTTTTCGTCTTCTACCTCAATTGTTTCTTCAAAAGATTGATAACCCAGATAGGATACATTTATGATGTAAACGCCAGCAGCAATTTCGTTTAGCTCAAACAGGCCTTCTTCTCCTGAATAGGTTCCATGATGGGTATTTTTGAGCACAATCGTTGTGTAACCCAAGGCTTGGCCATCAGCACTTATCGTTCCTGATATGCGGCCCGTTTGGGCCAATAATGCGGGTAAACAAAGAAGCAAGAAAAGGTAGAGCAGAAGGGTCTTCATAAGGTTATTTAACTAAGCTTACAATTTATTTAGCCACACGAATATAATAAATTAGACTAGTCTAAATAACTTTTAACCCAAATAAAAATCCCGAACAAGACCACCTGGTCCTGTTCGGGATTATATACTTAGTAGCATCTACCAAGTACCTGAAAGCATTCGTGCTTACTCTACCACTACTTTGTAGGTAGCTGTGCGATCACCAGCGCGAAGCTGCAACTGGTAAACACCGGCAGGTAATTTGCTGACGTCAATATCTTGTGTCTGCAAGCCAAGCGCTGTATCGGTCAATGCTTCCTGGTAAACAACCTGCCCTAGCGCATTGAAAAGGCGCAACTGGAGATCTGCTTTTTCTACCAAGGTCATTTCAACCCGCAGATTAGTCTGAGCAGGGTTAGGGAACAAGCTCAAGGTTTCTACTTCTGGGATTTCATTCACGTTTACAATCGTAACTTCTACAGGTACACGTGTTGAAACACAGGCGATGGCAGGCGTTTCTACTTGCCAGTTGTAGAAGTAGTAGTAGTAATTGTCACCGTAGAAAGAAGTTGTAAGCGCTCCGAGGTCAGTGCCAATTGGGTAAGGGTAGTTCACCTGGTCATTGTTGCGGAAGAGGTTGTTTTCTGGGCAACGCAGTGACATACCAGTACCTTCAGGAACTTCAAAGTTGAGCTCAATGGTCTGAAGACCCAGGGCCAAATCCACTTGTACGGTTTGCAAAACGACATCGCTTTCATCCACCAATTGAATGGTTCTCACGCCTTCTTGCTGGCCATCGGGTACCAATACATCCACTGTCAGGATCGTAAATGGCTCGTAAGCATCAAAATAGCTGTAAGCCCCCACAGAAGGAACACCACCTGGGCCTTCTGGCGTAAGTTTTCCCCCCATTTCAATACCTCCACCAAACACCTGACCAGCTTCAACGTAGAAGGTAGCATCCTCGGTGAGAGGGCTTGTGGTAAGGGTCGCACCAGATCCTAGCGGAGTACCACCAGTAGCCTCGTCGTACCAGGTAAGGTTTTCACCGCTAGCAGTGAGCAGGGCAACACCGTCGGGATCTACTTCTACACTTTCGATCACGGGTTCTGCTACCATAAACGCCGTAACGGTTACGGCTTCCAGTGCTTGCATTTGTTCTTCAGAGCACTGGGCATCAACAGCTACATTGTACACCCCACTTTCCTGAACAGTGATGGTTTCGCCCGTCATTCCATTGCTCCAAACCGGGTTGTTTCCGCTATCTATCGACAGGCTTACTTCTCCACCTGCACAGAATTCCACATCTCCGTCTACCGCAATTACTGGAGGCGTATCGATTATTTGGGTAATAGAAACATTTTGGGCGATAGAAGCACATCCTCCCTCATCAAAAACAACCAGTCCGTAAGAACCTGGCTCCGTTACTTGTAACGTAGGGTTGGTATCACCCGTCGACCAAAGGATAGACTCGTAGCCAGAAGGTGCAGCTAATTCAACCATTGCACCAGGGCAAATAGCCGTACTACCCAAAACCTCAATCGTTTCAGCAGGCAACGTACAGCTTGCCTCCAAAACATTGTGCATCGTATTGATCGCTGGATTCTCCAGAACGGTACGAATACCTGATGGCCAGTTGATCACCAAGCTGTCAATAGACGTGGCCTCACCAATACCGAAGTGGGCACACAAGCTACTCATCGGGCTGAAACTTTGTCCCGAGCGTACCTCACGCATTTGCATCCCCCACTCGCCGTAAATCATCACGCGGGAGCCAATTCCGTTCTTATTGGAAATCAAGCCCTGGGTGTTGATTTTGATCCAGTTGTGGTTGTTGGCATTATTGATATGCAAGTTATTGCCACGGATAACATCCAGGAAGCCATCGTTATTGAAATCACCAATCCCCCCTTCGTCAAAAGGCAAGGTCTGGCCAGTGAAGGTCAAATCACCATTATTAAGGTAAAGCTGGTAGTCCAATTCTGAGAAAATATCCACAAATCCATCATTGTTGAAATCGCCAGAAGCATTCTCCCAAGCACCAAGGTCGCCAGGAGCGATACCCGTGGTAGCGATGATGTCGGTGAAAGTTCCATCCCCGTTATTGAGCATGAAGCGATTTTGGAAATCGTGGTTCACGATGAAGGCATCAAAATCACCATCGTTGTCAAAGTCTTCAAATACGGTAGACCATGACTGTGCGTTGTCGGCCATATTGGCTTCCTCTCCTACTTCAGTAAAGGTGCCGTCACCGTTGTTGCGGTACAGCCTGTTGGTACGAAATGGGTTACCAGGTGCCGCTCCACCACGACATTTGGTGATGAACAGGTCGGTGTAACCATCATTGTTATAATCTACCCAGATAGCAGCGTAGTTACCCGGCATATCAAGGGTATGAATCAGCGACTGGTCTTCTACCATGGTACCCAAACCATCTACATTGCGGTAAGGGTGACTGAGATCAACATCATGACAAACAAAAGCATCCAGGTTCCCGTCGAGGTCAATATCAAACATGGTGGAACGCTGCGAGAAGATGTAGTCAGGATTCATGTATTCGGTATACGAAGTACCGTCTTCATTTGCCATCACAAAAGAAACCGCGCTACCTCCACCAAACAACAAGTCATTGAAGCCGTTGCCGTCGAGGTCACCTGCACAGATACTCCAGGAAGGAGAATTGCTAAAGTTAACGGGGCTATACTGATGGATAAAGCTACCGTCTGGTTGCTGAAAATCGATGTAAAGACCCGTATTTTTAACACGTACGATATCGTCCAAAAAATCACCATTCATATCAACTGCACAATCATTGGAAGATCCGCCGGAAACGGGCGTCAGTAAGCTGCCTTGATTGGTAAATGATACGGGTACTGGTTGGGCTAGCAAAGCACCCCAGGCTGTGAGGAACAATGCTAAGGAAAAGAGTAGATATTTTTTCATTGCAAGGAATTTGTGAAATAGAAAATAAAGTTATCTAAAAGCCGCTTAGTTCACCCATAAAGTGCGAGTAAAGGTGCCTTCAGGACTCTTGATGTGAACAATTATAATTTGTCTTTTGAATCGTAGGGGGACATTACTAGAACCTGCGGGGAGCCGTTGTTGCTGCAGTGCTTGTCCTAAATAATTATAGATCGTCAATTCGGAGGCTACGGGTGTCTGTATCATCAATTGCCGATCAGCAGCTAGGAAAACCTCAGCATTCAAGGTGGGCTTCACGGGCTGCAGGCCTACAATGCCCGCCATGGTCAGTGCATCAGTGCCTACCAGAGCAGGCGTGCGTTCTGCTTCGTTGTACATTTCTACGAAGCGATCAATCTCCGGGGTGCTTTCTGCAAACATCTCGGCCATCCATTTCGGAGGCATTGATTGGTAGTAAACCGTTGCCGTGATTTGTAAATCATCGAGATATCCCAGGGTAGGAATGTGGTAATACACCACATCAGAACCGGAGCCTTCACCCAGTTCATCTACATTGAAATCGGTATCCAACAAGGCCGCTCCTGAGATACGTGTAGTGTCGTATACCGCATGACTTTGAGTGAAGCCCTTAGGTGGAATTCGATTGTCTTTCAGGGCGCTGGCTGCTCGTACCAGTACCGTTGTTTTTTGGTTGTTCACATCCCCGAGTACCTGCTCATAAATCTGCACTTGATCCGCAGAACGGATGGTCGAATAATGAGGCTCGTAAGTAGCATCGTGCCCTGTTATCTCGTAATTAGCATCGTATTGCCCGGAATGAAAAAGGGTATCTCCTTCTGTCGTTTGTACAACGAGGCTTACAAAAGCACGACGAGCGGGATAGCCCGAGGGGAATTTATGCCCGGCCATGTTGGTCAGTCGTAAAGCTACAAAGGCGGTATCTGCCGAACGGTCGAGGTCGGTAAGTTCTACTTCTAAAGTACGAAAGCGAAGCATGTTTTCGGTAGCAGTGATCACTGCATCAAAATCTTGTGGCGTAGCGGAGATGTGCAATTCTGCGGCATTATCCCGCATCAATTTCAGCATACTGACATTGGCTCCAGCCAGCTCGTGCAAAGAAAACTTATCGCGTGGTACCGTCTCAAATCCGGCGGCTAAATAAAACTGTCCCTTTTGCAAGGTAGGCATGTGGCAGGACTGGCAAGTTACATTTTCAGCAGCGTAATTGGAGTTGAGCCATTCGTGGTAAGTAGCCTGTTCCACAAAGGTACCTCCCGTGAAATTGCCGGCGAAATCGATAGTTTCTGTAATCAAAGTATGGCAACCGGCACACACCCCGGCATCCGAAATATGGGGACTGTACACCGGTTCATAGAGCGTCGCATTGAGCATCGGTGATGACAAAGGCGAAGTGAAAGGCCCGTAGGCAATCCTTTCGGTTTCGAACAGTAGATCACCTGAATGGCCATTACCTAAATTGTTGGGCGATTGCTGGTGACAAGCGAGGCAGGAAACGCCATCGAGCGCAATGCTATCACTGACCAGTTCGTCGATACTGTAACTTTCGGCCCCTTGATGAAAAGCAGCAAAATGCCCTAGCGGTGCATGACAAGAAGTACACTTCGTCTCAATGGCTTCCATGTATTGAGGGTATAACAATACTTCGTGACTCACCTTTGCTCGCCAAAATGGATCTTTGGCAGAATTGGCCATCATCGTTGCACGCCAATCATCTACCAGATTGATATCATTGCCTAGCGGATCGCGGCTAGCAATCATTGCCGTGTCGAATCCGTGGCACTGAACACAATCACCCGAACCAGCAAAAAGACCATTGTAGCCGCGCGGCAAAGAATCGGCGAGCGTGGTAAAAAAGGCAAACTCTTCCGTGGTATGGAAGGTTTGTGCATCACGAGATGCCTGAGAATCAAGGCTAAAAAAGAACGTGACCAGCACAAAGATACTGCCGATCAGCAGGTAGCGAAAATGGGGCAAATTGGAAATTACCATCGTGTTATTCAGGTTACTACATCCGTCTGGGATGAGGAAGTCGGTCGTTGTAAAGCTAAGGGGCCTTAAAGCTAGAAGTTATTTTTAGAGTTTAAGAACAAAGATGCGTCATCTAGCTGACAGCCAGATGACCTAAGTCGGGAAAAACTTGTTTTTCGTGTTAAATCAATAGGCCACACGAACAAAAGAGGAGCTTGCCGCTGTTTTTAATCCTGGTTTCCTGTTCTTCGATCGCGAAGAATCGCTTACCTTTCCTTTTCTTTGACCAACATCAAATCGCGACAAATTTTCCAGCGATTCACCAAATGACAAACGATGCGGCGATTACAACTCCTTCTTTTCAGTGTAAGCTTTTTGTTTTTCACCAACCTGAATGCGCAGCAAAGTCAGCGCAAAACACTTCCGGTGGAATTTCCTAGTGATGCGACGGAGCTCAATTATTTTGCAGAACTCCCTTATGTCGATCAGCTTCCTTTCTTTTCCTTCTTTGTAGAATGGCCCCAAGGTACGCTTGACCTGGAGCTAAGATTCACCGACGACCTGGAGACCTGGACAAAATGGGAAACCCTTCACCAAGACCCTCACAACACAGAAAAAGGAATTACCGAAATCTACATCGGTAAAGCAGCATACCGCTTTTTTCAACTAAAAATAGCTCGCCACGATCTTAACATCGAAACGGCCACCCTACACTTTTACCACCCTGGCCTTACGGGCGATGCGCTACCAACCGTAGCCGACGCCGACCCCGTATACACCTCTGCCTGCCCTTGCCCGCAGCCCGGTCTGGAGAGCCGTACCGAGTGGTGCCCCTCGGGCGACTGCCCCGGGCAGACCTCACCAACCCCTACCAATGTTACCCACATGATCGTCCATCACTCCGCCGGCACCAACAGCGCCAACGATTGGGCTGCTATTGTACGAGCCATTTGGGATTACCATGTCAATGGCAACGGCTGGTCGGATATCGGCTACAACTACCTGGTAGACCCTAATGGGGTCATTTACGAAGGGCGTGGTTACAATATCCTGGGTGCACATTTTTGCGGCATGAATTCGGGTACCATGGGCGTATGTATGATGGGCGACTTTACCGATATTGAACCTACCAACGCGGCCTTGGAAAGCCTGGAGCGCTTACTCGCCTGGAAATCTTGTGATATTGGGGCCGATCCTTTAGGAGAAAGTTTTCACGCCTCTTCTGGTGGGGTATTGAAAAATATTTCCGGTCACCGGGATGGTTGCTCAACGGCTTGCCCTGGCGACTCTTTTTACCCTTTACTCCCTCAGGTAAGGGTAGCAACCAACAATCAGATCCTCGCCAACTGTGCGGGCTTGTCGAGCCCCATCAGCCTGGTAGCTTCAGAAATTGACGAGACCAGTTACTTCCTCAGTTGGTCGCATAATTCTCCCGATGAGACGGGGTTCCAATTGGAGCGCAGCGAAGATGGTGGCGGTACCTTCGAGCTACGTGCTGAAATCGGAGCCAACCTGCTCACCTTTATAGAAACAGACCTGGAATTGGAGCGTATCTACCAATACCGTATTCGCGCCTACAATGAGGTAGACACTTCTGATTACAGCAATATCGTCATCATCAATACCGGCGTCGTGGGCACCAACCAGGCCACTTTGCCGCAGGATGCGCTGACGCTTTCGCCCAATCCTACTAAAGATCTATTGCAGCTGTCGCTCACCGGCGAATGGCAAGGCGCCGTACAGGTAAGACTAATGGACTTGACACAGCACCAGCTTCTGGCCAAACAAAGCCAGAAACATACCACCCAGTGGAACGAGCAATTGGATATGCGCGACCTGCCAACAGGTACTTACCTGTTGAGCGTTGAAGTAGATGGACAACGGGGGATTTGGAAGGTGGTGAAGGGGTAAAAGGAGTTCGGCAAAACCCTCGCGTGCGAAGAAAAATCATACCTGACACTTAACAGGGATTCTTCATCAAACTGACTATATTTAGCTAAATTTTAGTCAGTTAAGTAACTAAAATTAGCTAAATTTAGTCACCATTATGGTTTTGGACATGCCATTGGACGATAGTAGGTTTTTCGACAGTTTTAGACTAGCGGGCAGACCGGAAATATGAGCCAGATTTCTCACCCGAGCAAGTACGATATTATTTGCTCTACTAATAAAAAGAAGACTTGAAGTGGCAGACCATAAATTAGGCCAACGTAACCAACAAAAATGGTGAAGGCGTACCAAAAAAGCTTTATTAGTTGGTAAGGAGAACAGCCCAATTGCGCTTTTATACTTAACCCTCTTCGAAAACCTCCGCCATAGATGCAAAACGTTTCAAGACAGGTTCAACCGACAGAAGATAGATAATGTAGTTTGTTTTGGGGAGGTGAATAGACAGGACTTTGAGTTGTATGTCATTTGAATAAATCAAGAGGTCAATTAGACTGATATTTCCAAGCACGGAAGCCAATTCTTGAGAAATCTGATAAGAAAATCAAGAAAATCGAAATAATTGTCTTGATTAGTTAGATTTGTATAAAACATTTCTATATAATGACAGAAATAGTAAAGTTGTTAGACAGGAAATCCGTTAACAAAGCACAAATCTCGCGTAGAACGGGAATAAGCACATCAAGAATTAGTGAGTTAAGTCTTAAAAAATCTACTCGCCTAACAGCAGAAGAACTCTTACTGATAGCCTTGGCTATTGATAATGATCCAGGAGAAATGCTAAAAGAGATTTTCAAAGACCTCAAACTAGAAAACGAAAACGTAGATGCCTAAAATATCATTTACTGTTTCAGCTAGAACAGCACGCCTTATAGGTAGGGAAAATGTTGCCTCTTCAAAAGGAGCCATAATAGAGTTGGTAAAGAATGCTTATGACGCTGACAGTATTGTAAGTATTGTCTACTTCGATAATAGATATTCTGTACTGCTGAATGAATTAACCAAAGAGCAATTTGCTGAAATAACCAACAGAGGGATTTTGGAAGATGACTTGGCAAAGGCATACTCATTTTCAGAAGACAAGTATATACTAAAAGATGATGTTGACGAACAAGACCTCATTCAACTTCAAAAGAGATTGAAAGATCTAAGTGCTCTTTATATAATCGACTCGGGAGAAGGCATGACACAGAATATTATCAGGAATCACTGGATGACCATAGGGACTGACAATAAAGCCTACGATGTATTCACGAAGTCTGGACGCGTCAAAGCAGGAGCGAAAGGAATCGGACGCTTTGCTCTGGATAAATTAGGCACAAGGTGTGAGATGGTAACTGTTTTCAACCCCAACAACCATGAGCCCGATATTGATGAAAAGGGAGAAGAAACATCATATAGAGGCTATTTTTGGAAAGTAAATTGGGATGACTTTGAAGGAGATTTCAAAACAATTGAAAAAGTTGAGGCTGACCTAGACGGAGTAATGTCCGAGTCTCTACTGGATGCCGTAAGACCTCTTTAAACTTGACCTAGATTTAGAGAGTATCGAAACAAAGGCAAATTTTCAATACGGTACCGTGTTAAAAATCTCCGGACTTCGCGATAATTGGGAAGATTATTACGTAAGTCAAGTATATTCTGATCTGGAAGTTCTAGTTCCACCAAAGGAGAGCGGTGAGTTTCAAATATTTCTCTACAGTAGCCTTGAACGAGATAAATACGGAGAGGTATTTAGCTCCGTTTGCGATGATTTCGACTATAAACTTACAGCCCATGCGGACGAAAATCAAACCGTAATGGTAAATATCACTCGCAATGAATATGATTTAGAACTTATTGATCCTGATTTCTTTAAGCTGGAAGAAATGGGAGAATACCCATTTCGAAAGGAAGACTTTCAAAAAGGAACATGGTCTAAGACGGTAACATTTTCCAAATTATTACCTGGATTCAAGGAAGTTGACCAGCAGAAGGTATTCGAAAATATTGGAGTTTTTGACTTCTCATTTTACTTCATGAAGAGGACCTACTCCAGTTCCGATGCTGAAAGGTTTAACTACAAGCGAGCCTTAACCAATTCACGGAAAGATTGGCTGGACAAATTTGGTGGGGTAAAACTTTTCAGAGATAACTTCCGGGTAAGACCATATGGAGAGATCAAGGATTCCTCGTTCGATTGGCTTGGATTGGGTGCTAGAAAATCCTCAAGCCCAGCAGGTATAGCCAAGGAGGATGGTGGGTGGCGAGTAGAGCCTGAAAACGTCTCAGGAGCAATCAAGATTTCTCGTCTCACGAACGTAAATTTTGAAGATAAGTCTAGTAGGGAAGGCTTACAGGAGAACAAGACATTTTTAGTATTCAAAGAAATTTTGACCAAGCTGATCCAATTGTTAGAGGAAGATCGTGCCTACATTGCACGGGCAATGGATAAATATCACGGTGAAAAACATGCAGATCGCATAAATAGAGAACAAGCCGAGAAACTGGTTCGATCCATTCTTGAAAGAAACCGCAAACGAAAAGAACAAGAACAAAAAGACGGTGAAACAGCTGATCCGAAAGATGAGACACAAACAGATGAACTAACTGTATTAGCTGAGTTAAACAGAGGAAAAGATGAAGAGATTGAAAAACTCAAAGATGAACAAAAGGTATTGAGAGGTCTGGCGAGCAGCGGTATTGTCTTGGCTTCATTCAGCCATGATCTAAGCAAGCTGAATAACGTCTTGAGTTCGCGAGTGGATAAACTAAAAACTTTGATTTCAGAGAAGATTCAGGAAAGTGAATACGCTGATTCTGAGGAGCGCAAAAACCCATTTGTTCAATTAGAACGAATGAGAAAACAAGACGTCAAACTTCAAAACTGGCTCAACTTTTCCCTTGGTGCAGCACGAAAAGACAAAAGAAAAAGGAAGCAGTTATTCTTGCACAAATACTTCAATGATTTGAGGAGTGATTGGACAACTGTTATGGAAAATAGAGGAATCCACTTCGACACCTCAAAAATAGCGGAAATTGATTTGAGAGTATTTGAAATTGACTTTGACAGTATTTTCAACAATCTTCTTGTCAACTCTATTGATTCATTTATTCAATCAAAAGAAAACAGACCGCGAGAAATAACGATCAGAGCACGAGAGACTTCTAAAGAAATTGTTGTTGATTATCATGATAATGGCCCTGGGCTTTCCAAAGACATCGAAAAACCCGAACAAATTTTTGAGCCTCTCTTCACAACAAAGCGAAATCCCCATACGGGAGAAGAAGAAGGTACCGGACTTGGAATGTGGCTGGTAAAATCAATCGCAGCTGAAAATGATGCTCAAGTGAAACTACTCTACCCCGCAATTGGATTCGGAGTTAGAATTACGTTTCCTGTAAAATATAAACGCACGTAGAAATGTATAAAATATTGTTTATTGATGAACAACAAGAAGACATCGACAGCTTCAAAGACTACATCGAAGAGAAAGACTTAGAGGGCATTTTCGAAGTGCTTGATAAGTATCCCCTAAAAAGTTTGGAGTCAATGATCGAGGAAGTGATGAGTATGCACGTAGATGCTGTTATAACCGATTTCCGGCTAAACGAGTACAAGGAGAACATTGATTACAACGTGCCCTATGATGGTACCCAGTTAGTAGAAGGAATATTATCGGAGCGCGAAGATTTCCCGTGCTTCGTTCTAACCTCTTTCGATGATGAAGCCGTAGGAAAAAGTGAAGATGTGAACATAGTCTACATCAAAGGTATTCTGCATGGTACAGAAAAAGAAACAAAGGCAAAGGCAACTTTCCTTGACCGCTTGAAAAACCAGATTATTCATTATAAGTCAAAGTTGGAAAAAGCGGAACTACGCTTGATTGAACTATTGGAGAAAAGTAAAACTCAGGAACTTGACGCGTTTGAAGAAGATGAACTTCTTAAGCTTGATAGTTTGATTGAAAAATCTTTGGACAAGAAGTACGTGGTTCCAGATACCGTGAAACGAACGATTGAATCTAAATCTCTTTCAGAGCTGCTTAACGCTGTTGATGAACTTAAAAAGAAGCTAGAGTAATGAGAAATCTACCTTTTAGAGATGACGCAAGTATTCCGGTGCGGACTTACCAAGGGCCAGACTTGAAGAACTATCGTGATTACAAGGACCATCTTAGAAATGATTTCAAAAAGAAATGCGGATACACTAATTGTATAGATGATTGGTTCGGAGGGGTATCCACTTTTCAAATAGATCACTTCTTACCTCAATCAAAATATCCAAAACTCAAAACAAAGTACTCTAATCTCATTTACTCCTGTTCTTATGTAAACAGGGCAAAAAGCAATGACGAAGGAAACTATTTGGATCCCTGTAATGAGAACTTCAATACTCATTTTTTTCGAAACGACCAAGGGGCTATACTTCCTTTCTCGACATCATCCAAAGCAGTTTACATGCACAAAAGGTTGAAATTATATCTAAAGAGGTATAGCATAATATGGACGTTGGAACAATTAGAACAGAGGATGGAAATACTAAGAACACTAATTGAGAATACAAACGACGATGGTGCCAAGGAGCTCTTTGTACAGATAACCATGAAGTATATGGATTACAAAAAATACCTGCGTGCTCAATAATGAACAAGGAAATCCATACATATCTCCGGCCTTATTCTACCGACCCTTTTGAAGTAGACCGGCTGATTGTGTCTGCCTTCCTGTATTCTTTGGGTATGGAAAACACCACCAACGCATTCTTGCAACCATATCTGATTCAAGAAAAGGACAAAGATTTTGAAGGCTTAAAAGAGTTTCTTCCAATATGCCAGTTTACCGAACTCGAAGAACTCATTCAGATATTCGAGTTTATCATTTCGCCCGAGGAGAAAATTGTAACGGGGGCAGTTTACACCCCAAAGAACATTCGCGAATACATTATTGATCAATGTTTCAACTCCCTTACTGATCTTGCCAATATCAAAATCTGCGATCCGGCCTGTGGTTGTGGGGGCTTTCTCTATACCGCTGCAAAAGCCATACACGATCAAACGGGCAGAACTTACCAAGCCATTTTTGCCAATAATATTTACGGGTTGGACATACAGCAATATGCTGTCAATCGTTCCCAAATATTACTAACACTGCTGGCACTAACCGAAGGTGAAAATGCTGACTTCCGGTTTAACTTTGATAAAGGAAATGCACTCTGCTTTAGCTGGACTGAACATTATGAAGGCTTTACGGGGTTTGATGCAATAGTGGGCAACCCACCTTATGTCTGTTCACGAAACATTGATGAAGAATCCCGAGAACTCATTTTCAATTGGAAAGTAAGCGATTCCGGCCACCCCGATCTGTATATTCCCTTTTTTCAAATTGGTTTTGAAAACCTGCGTCCTCGTGGAGTTTTAGGATTCATCACCATGAACACCTTTTTCAAAAGCGTTAATGGACGTGCCTTACGTCAATATTTTGAAGATGAAGAGATTGCACTAAAAATACTGGACTTTGGCGGAAATCAGGTATTTCAAAGTAAATCCACATACACTTGCATTTGTGTCCTTCACAAACGTGAATCGAAGGCAGTAGAGTATGCACAAGGGGGGGAGGAGTCATTAACCGAAAACATTCCGTTTCAACGAATTAACTATGCCCGGCTCAATCATAAGAATGGCTGGAACCTACAGCACCATGATTTACTTACCCAAATTGAAGAAGCAGGCCCGGCATTTGGAGATTTGTACCGTACGCGCAACGGTATTGCTACACTCAAAAATCATATTTACATCTTCAATGAAATTAGAGAAGATGATGAATTCTATTACCTGCAAAACGGAGCCGAATACCCCATAGAAAAAGGCATTTGCAAGGAAATCATCAACCCAAACAAACTTACCCAGGCCAAGAGTATCAAAGAACTACGCCAAAAGGCCATTTTCCCTTATGAGTTTGATAAACAGGGAGATGCTAAACTAATTGCACAGGAAGAATTTCAAGACCGATATCCTCAAGCATATACGTATCTGGAGGCGAAAAGAGAATCGCTGGCCCAGCGTGATAAAGGAAAAGGGCGATACGAAAACTGGTATGCGTATGGCCGAAATCAGTCGTTGGAAAAGTATAGCACCAAACTATTCTTCCCACACATTACCCCACATATTCCGCACTACACCTTTAGCGATGATGAAGATCTGCTATTTTACAACGGAATTGCTGTAGTATCTCAAACTAAACAAGAATTGCAGTTCCTTCAAAAACTAATGAGTTCCAATCTGTTTTGGTTCTATGTCGTGCATTCCAGTAAGCCTTATGGTTCGGGCTATTTTTCATTGAGCAGAAACTACATTAAGAGTTTTGGAGTTTATGAATTTAGCGAAGATGAACGTGACTATATCAGAAAGGAAAATGATTCAAACAAGCTTAATTCATTCATTGAATCAAAATACAACATTGAGATTCCAAAATAGAACTCATAGGTGGCTAAACCATGATATCCAATTCTTTTTGATGGCATTGTGTAAGTGATAAAAGAACGGCATACAATAAAACCATATCCGAACGCTGAACAAAATCACCCTATTTCAGGGAATCCCAACCTAAAAAACAAAAAAAACTATGCCACCCTTGATCACAAAACCCAAACAACAAGCATAAAAACAACTACTTCCCACTCATCATTTTCAGGGTGAAGCCTCCGAGTACGGCGATGATGATGATCATCAGTACCCATAAGAAGACTTTGTTTTCAAACAGCGGTGCTGCTTTTTCCGGGGCGGCCTGATCAATAACTTGTTCTGGGCCTAGTGTTAGAGCCGTTGCAGTACTCGGAATTTTTTCTGCAAATCGGGTGATATCATACTGTGGTTTCGCCTTGTATTTATTGCCGTACACCAAGTAATAAGTAGCTGGCGTTTGGAAGCGAGCAATCAATTGGTGTACATACCCTTTGAGGCTTACTGTACCTATGTTCAACGCTTGGTTGTCTTGATTGTGGATGAGCATCTTCACCCTTCTGGTGATCGTATTCGTCCCGAGGCTGAAAGTATTGGCCTCCATTGAATTCAGCGTCCCGCTGCTTAAGGTGCGGTAATTGTATCGCCATCCTTTTTCTGTATGGATGCTATCCGTACAGTACTGGATGGTCACCGGGCGGTAATAATCAAAGGTGTCCAGCACTTCTATGCTCAACTGACTCAAGGGTACGGGCATGGGCAATAAGACCTCTATTTCCGTTTGTTTAGCTTCTTTCCGCTGGGTGGTCTCCATGGTCTGTATCGGATAGGTCCGATAGGTTCCTTCTGTCAAAGTACGCATGGTAATACTTGCGGTGGTCAATTTTGGGGCCTCTTTGCTGGCAATACATACCCGCAGGTAACGGTATTTCGACGTAGGGAAATTTATCGTCGAAAAATGATAATCCGTGTTGTTGTTCTTGATGGCCAGGATGCGGTAATCTTCCACCATGGTAAACCATTCATTTTGGTCCTGACTACCTTCTAATCGCAGCTTCCAATCGAAATTTTGTTGCTCGAAATTCAGCTGTAGCTGATTGATCGCCTCGGCTGTAGGCACCTCAAACGTAAAGTAATACCCGGCCTCGTTGTGAGCAGTATTCACCCGATTAAAAGCAACCGCTTCCAGGGCAAGCTTCTCCTCCGCTATTTGCAATAGATAGGGCGCTTCAATGGTATCATTGCTGGCGCTGACTCCCTTGATTCTAATGTCCGATAAATCGGGGGAGATTTTACCAAAAATAGCATCTGGCAGTACTATCGTATGCCACTGCTCCGTGATGCCCTGCAATTCCCGCTGGTAACGATACGTATCCATTTGCTGGGCATAAGACCCACTGACGAGTAGCAACAAGACCCATGCTCCAAGTGGCTTAGCCATCAATTTCATCAGTCCTTTCATCCGTAATGAGGTGCTTGTATTTGTTGTATAAAAACGAGATAATCAGCAGCAGTACACCCAAGGAGACAAACACAATGGTTTTTGCCAGCGTGTCGAGATGCGATATGTCGTAGAAAAAAAGCTTGATGAGCGTAAGGCCAAACAACACAATCGCACCGATGCGCAAATGTTGCTTGCTGCTCCAAATTCCCAGGGCAATGAGTAGCAAGGCATAAACGCCCCACAGGATACTCAACCCAAGCTTGTAGGATTGGGTAGAATTGGCGATGTCCATCCAGTTGATCAATTCACTGCTAGCGACCCAGAGGATCACGAGGTGGAGGAGCAAATCAAAAGCTACATTGAGCTTCCTTTTGACAAAATCTTGTCGGCGGTAAGCATAGCAAGCCGCAAGCACCAAGGCTGCAAAGCAATAGCAAACGTAGCGGATGCCAAGATGGAAAACACCCAACTTATAATATTCCGCCAGGTTTTTACTTAAATAGCTCTCCCGCAACACACTCAACTCATAAAGCCCCACCACGAGGAAAGCTGCAATGGCCAGCAGGTTTAAGACCAAGCTTGTGTAGGCTAAAAGGGTATGCCTCCATTTCCTGATGTTCACAAAAGACAGCACTGCTACAAATAGTAAGGAGAAATTGATGACCCAAATGTTTTTAAAGCTTAGCAGGTCAGTATTGGAATGACTTTCCGAGTACCCCTCAGGGTTTGGGCTGTTCGTAATGGTAGAATCGAAGTATAGCTGCTGCCAGTAATTTTCAATTTCCAACCGGAGCGCATAGTACAAAACCAGCAGCAGCACGCCGGGAATAGCTAGCGACATGAGTTGTAGCAGCCCACCCTTATTTTTCAAAACAGAGGAATACTTTTGATTATGGTGTATCCTGTTGATAAAACCGAAAGCTCCCAGAAACAGTATTGAGCTCAGGAACTGTATGTTGAAAAAGGGAGCTAAACGCATTTCCGGATATTCAAAATTGTAGTAATTGTAGCTCATCGACCAGTCCTGAATCAAACTAAAGAATGCCAGTATCATCAGCGGGTAAGACATCCATTCGTAAACAGCTACCTGCTTGGTACGGCCAATCCAGAAGAGCAAAGCCGCTTCTCCTGCCCACAAAAGGGTTACCCAATTGCCATCCAACTGCACCGGAATCGCCAGCGTGATAAAGACCAGCACCAAGCCTGCAATCAAGTAGAAAAGTTTCTTGTCCGCCAATTGCTTGCGATAGATGGTGGCACTGACGACAAAGTGGATGACCGCATTGCCCAGCGTAAACAAACCCAACAACTGTTCCCCCGTCTCGTGCCCGTTCAACAAGCCATAACCTATCCCGTAAAAAATAAATGAGTTGGCCAGGAGCAACAAAATATCAGCGCGACTGAATTGCTCTTTTTGCAGCAGCTTATAAGCCAGAAAAGTCAGGTAAAAAATGACAAAAAACAGGCACAAAAAGGTGAGTGCTAAGCCAAAATGCAGGTGGGTCCGATAGTCCAGCAAGCACCAGGAGGTATACAGAAGCCAAGTCAGTCCGAAGGAGGAATAGTACAGTGGTTTCCAGTATTTCCGAAAGGCAATAACCATGATGCCAACGTTGATGATAGCAACATAACTAAAAAGCACCGCCACTTGGCCAGATCCCTCGCTCAGTAAAAACGGCACTGCGTAGGCACCTACCATACCAATCAACGCAATCACCTGCTTGTTGTAATTGAGCGCAGCTACCACCGTGAAGGCCGTAAATCCGACCATCAACCCAAACGCCATTGCTTGGGGGATCAATCCATAAAGACTGTACGCCAGGTAAGTGATAAAATACAAAATCGTCATGGCGCCGCTCACCAAAACAGCACTGTAGCTTTCGTAGTTTTTCTTCAGCTTTATCCCAAAACCCAGCAAGCCAATCCCGGCCAGATAACCCAAAATAATCCGGGTGAGCGGATTGATCAGGTTGTGTTCAATCGAGTATTTCGCGCCGATAGCTACCCCAATGACCGTAATGGCGATCCCAATTTTATTGATCAGGTTTTCGCCAATAAATTTCTCAAGATCCAATTTGGCTTTAGGAGGAGCCACTTCTTTGGGCACCATGTATTCCATGGCGGCTTTAGGAGTTCGGGCTTGCGCCAGAGGGTAGTCCTTGGTGGTTATTTCCTCCGGCACCGCCGCCTCAATGGGGTCAGGAGATACCTCCTTTGGGGCAGTCGATGCTTCACTACTCCACCTTGCATGAGCATCCACCGCTTTCAAGGTATTGATCTCCATGCTTAACCTGCTGATCTCCTGGGCAAAGCCCTCTTGCTTTTTCGACAGCAAGTCTAACTTCCTCAAGAGTTCATTTATCTGATCCTGGTGGTCTGCCATGTTTCAAGTTTAGGTGCAACAAACGATTCATACCCTTAAAGCCATCAATATTACGCATTCCTCACAGTCTTTGACGTGGAAGCAAGGATAAATTAGATGAAACGCTGGTAATCATCGATTTGATGGTTTATTTAGGGCCGTGCTTTAGCTCCTCGCTCCTTAGCGTAGGGTTTGAAACCCTACGCTAAGGAGCGAGGAGCTAAGGAGCGAGTGCAGTCCTTAGTTACACCTACGTCGCCATAACAATGGTACTCACTCCTTCGTAAGTTCAATAAACCCCTCGATTTTGTCATTGTCAATCGTCACAGCCAGGTTGTAGTGCTTGATTTTCCACTGGCCATTTTCGTAGTGAGCTACGCCCGATCCCCGGCAAGGGCCCATCCAGGTTTCGAGCATTTCCTCCCACCACACGTATTTGTTGTTGTCGCTAAAATAGAGCTGCCGATCATAAGGCTTGAATGACCAGGCCGACTCGCGATCGAAGGCAAATTGTGCCCAAACATGAAAGGTATCTCTCAACCAGCGCTCGCTGGCATCGGTGCCCAGGTAGATCCCATCCGGGGCCATGCTCCCAAAAAAAGTATCCTCATCAGCCTCAGCAGCAGCTACATGCCAGGCGTCAACAAAAGCATGGACGCTATCGGCGAGGGCCATGGTTTCGGTGATACAGGCTGTTTTCCTTCGGGTGTCCGTCACCTGGTGGATTTTCCAGCCATCGGCTAGCTTGACCATCTGAAAGGCGTTGGTACCGCAATGAGACAACTCGCCATTGAGAAAAAAGCTGTAGTCTGTCCAAGCCGTGGCGAGGGGCAGATCTACTTCTATTACCAGCGAGTACAAGCGCTCGTCCAGCGTCCCGGCCGGGTAAGAAGCAATAGATTGCAACCAACGCTGGCTACTCCCTTGTTGAATATAAGGCTTACCGTCCTTGTCGTAGCCCACACTCTGCATCCGAATATCGGGATGAAGCAAGGTCGCAACGGTGGCACTGTCCGCTGAACGCATTCCATCAAAAAGCGTCTTGATGGCTGCGGCAACAGCGGCCTCTTCGCTCGCAACTTCCTGGGCGTTCAGGTTAGAAAAGATGGTGGTAATGACCAATAGCAGTACTAGATATCTCATAGTCGACGTTGTTTTATTTACCAAATTTATGCTTACGCTTTAACAATACTAAAGATGGCGTGTATTTTTGCAATCACTGCCCCCCATTTTGCAGTATACCTTTAGCCAATTACACCAGCAATCAATGAAACTCCTTCCCTTTCTCTTAAGCAGTTGTCTTCTAGCGCTTTTTTTGACGAATTGCCAGGTTCATCCTCGCCAACCATTCTCTTCTGCGCTGGTGCCTACTGCTCCTGATTATAGCCAGGATCGCTTTTGGGCGGCTTTACCCTGGAAGCAGGATGCCGCCGACAAAACGCCAGAAGGCCTTACCAACCAGCAAGCCAGTGCCAAAGTAGATGTATTTTTCCTTCATCCTACGACCTACACCGGCAAACGAGGAGATAAGCTTTGGAATGGTCCCGTAAAAGATCCCGAGTTAAATGAACGTACCGACGATAGCCCTATTCAGTACCAGGCCAGTATTTTCAACGGCTCTGGCCGGGTCTTTGCCCCCTACTACCGTCAGGCTCACCTCTATGCCTATTTTACGGAAGATACCCTGAGTGCCCAGCGGGCTTTTGATTTAGCGTACGACGATGTGCGCAAAGCTTTCCGCTATTATTTGGCCAACCACAACCAAAATCGGCCGATTATCATTGCCTCACACAGCCAGGGCACTACGCACGCTATCCGCCTACTGAAAGAGTTTTTTGATGACAAGCCGCTGTCCAGGCAACTTGTCGCGGCCTATATCGTCGGCATCCCCGTGCTGAGTACGGCCTTCACCAAACTAGCCCCCTGCCAGGACAGTACCGATTTGAATTGCTATACGGCCTGGCGCACCTTCAAACGAGGTTATGAACCCAAACAAACTCACCCCGAAATAGTGGTGACCAACCCCTTGCTTTGGACCCTGGAAGACACCTACGCACCCGCCACCCTGAATGAAGGAGCCGTTATTCGGCCTTTCGAAAAAGTACGCGAGGAAGCGGCCGATGCGCAGGTAGCAGGCCCGGTCTTATGGGCATCCAAACCAAAATTTCCCGGGAGCTGGTTGTTGATGACCAAAAATTATCACATCGGTGATATGAATATTTACTACCAAAACATCCGGGAAAACGTAGCTTTAAGGGTTTCAACCTACCTTGGGCAGCATCCCTAAGGGAACCTGAAACATAAGCGGCATCGAAAATTTTGCGCGGCCAACAATAAGTAATTTTTGTTCCGTCACCAACAATACCTCTTTCATGGATATCTATCAGCAAAAATCACGGCAAAAATGGTACCTCGCTATCCTGGGGCTGGCGATTATCATTTTTTCGATCTGGTATACCAGTCACATGGCAGAACGACTAGCCGTGGTAGAGCGGAACAATACGCGTTTTTACGCCATTGCGCAAGGTGACTTGAGTACCTGGGACAACGAAGCTGAGGATTATTGTGACTACACCCTGCATTCAGAAATTTTACTTTCGAATTCAACGATCCCTGTTATCATTGTCAATGAAAATGGTGGTGTTGACTGGGGTGCTAACTGGGGAAGTGAAGAAAGAGATACCAACAAAGTGTACCTGCAACAAAAAGTACAAGAACTTATTCAGGATGGAGCAGAACCTATTGCAGGGTACGGCACTACACTCTATTTCGGCGAAAGCAGAATCCTACGACAACTGCGTTATTTCCCTATCGTTCAATTTTTGCTGATTGGTGGTTTTATTGTTTTTGGTTACCTCGGACTTAATTCGGCTCGCCGCTCCGAGCAAAATCGTGTTTGGGTGGGCATGGCTAAAGAAACCGCTCACCAGTTGGGCACCCCCATTTCTGCCATTGTCGCCTGGATTGAACACCTCAAGCTCATCCGTAGTGAGGACGAAGAAACCATGGAAATCGTGGAGGAACTCCGCAACGATGTGCAACGGCTGGAACTGATTGCCGATCGCTTTTCGAAGATTGGGTCGGTGCCCAAATTGGACCAGGTCAATATTTACGAAGAGTTGGGCAAGTGCAAGGATTATATGCAACGTCGTGCTTCCCGCAAGGTGATTTTCGATTTTCCTGATCCAGTGTTGAACCAGCAAACCGTGAGTATCAATCCGCATTTATTTGAGTGGGTGATCGAAAATTTGCTGCGCAACGCCCTTGATGCCATGGGGAGTGAAGGTGAAATCAATGCCGAAGTTTATGAGGATAGCCAATACGTTTTTGTAGACATCACCGATTCCGGCAAGGGGATTCCGGCCAGCAATCACAAGCGGGTCTTTCAGCCTGGGTTCACCACCAAAAAAAGAGGCTGGGGGCTGGGCCTTAGCCTGACCAAACGTATCATCGAAGAATATCACGGGGGTAAAATTTTTGTAAAACGCTCGGAAGAAGGCAAAGGCACCACTTTTACCATAAGTTTACCAAAACAAACGGCCTCGTAAGCCAGCTAGTCGGAGGATAAGCCCCATCTTTGTGGGTGTATTAAAATTCTCCGAGATGGCAACCAATAAGTATTACCGCGTTTTCAAACAGCTATCCCTACAACTAAGTAGTTTGGGCAAAAGCCCCAAGCACTTTAAAATCAGTATTGCCGGACTACCGCTAGGGCTGCTTCCTTTGCTCTTTCTCCTCATAGGCTATAGCCTAAACGCCCAGGCAACCCTGCGTGGAAGCGTACGCGATGCCGACAACGGACAATACCTTACCGGTGCTACGGTTTACCTCAATAATATCAAGAAAGGAACGGATACCGACACCCTGGGCCGGTTCCGCTTTGCGGACTTAACACCGGGGAGGTATTCGGTTGAAGTCTCCTTCTTAGGATACCAGCAACTGGTATTGAGCGAAATCCTCGTTTCTTCCGGCAAGGAGCAAGTACTCGATATTGAACTACAAGAAGCTCCTACCAGCCTTACTTCCGTTACCGTCAAGGCTAGCCGAGCCTCACAAAGCGGAGCCAGCCCTAATTTGCTCCGACTCACCCAGGAAGAGACCCTCCGTTTCCCGGCCACCTTCAATGATCCGGCAAGATTGGCAACCGCCTATCCGGGTATCAGTAGTGCCAACGACCAGGCCAACCACCTGGTCATTCGCGGACAGTCGCCACTAGGGATGCACTGGCGATTGGAGGGGCTAGAGATTGTCAACCCCAACCACACCGCCAACGCCGGAACCTTTTCAGACCGCAGCACCCTCAGCGGCGGTGGCGTCAATGCGCTGAGTGCTCAATTGCTGGAGGAGGCCAATTTTTACCTGGGCGCTTTCCCGGCCAGCTACGGCAATGCTACCGCCGGATTGCTGGATTTGCGTTTGCGCAATGGCAATAATGAACAGCGAGAATATACGGTTCAAGCCGGACTCATCGGTTTTGATCTGGCGGCAGAAGGCCCTTTTACTACCGGAGCAAGTTCTTACCTGATCAACTATCGCTATTCTTTCACGGGCTTACTGAGCGACTTGGGGGTACCACTGGGCGATGAAGACATCCGTTTTCAAGACCTCAGCTTCAAGCTGAATTTCCCGGGAACAAAAGGTAATTCTTTACAGCTTTTTGGCCTAATGGGCACCAGTAGCAACGAGTTTACGCAGCCCACAGATACCACGACCTGGGAGAGCGAAAAAGACCTGTACCATACCATCGATTTTGACTCCAAGATGGCCACCTTCGGCTTCAATTGGCAACAACCCCAACGCGACAAAGGACTCTGGCAATTGTCGGGTGCCTGGTCGGGTATCCGCAACAACCGACTCGCGCTAGCCGATGATCTGCTTACGCGGGAATACAACAATCTGGAACAAGAAAAAACATCGCTGCGGTTTAGCTATCGCCGAAAATTACTGCCTTTTGGGAGCGTCACTTTTGGTTTGGAAGGACTGTACCTGGACCAAAAAGTGGCGAGAGAATTTCCCTTCACAACCGAGGGGATTTCGGGTCGCGTCAGTGAAGGAGTCGTCCTGAGCCCTTACCTGGATTGGCGTTACCAAATTAAAAAAGTGAATCTGCAACTAGGCTGGCGAGCAACCACCTACCTGAACTGGCTGGATGAAAAAACGTACTCCGAACCGCGTCTGGCCGTTAGTTACCTCGCCAACAAGACCACCGTTTTCGGTGGCGAATACAATGTCACCACCCAAGCCCCTTCACCTTACGCACCTCAGTTGCAAGCCCGTAAAGCGAGGCAATACAGTTTGTTCTGGAATCGAAAACTCGGTGATGCCCGAAAAGTAAGTCTCCAACTTTACCAGCAGGAACTTAGCCAGATCGCCGGAGCAGGTGCTCGTTCCAGCATCAACCAGTTGGAGATCATCTTGCCCGTATCGTCTGCTACGACCGAAGGGCGAACCCGTGGGGTAGAGCTCAGTTTGCAACAATTTGCTACCGGAGGCTGGTGGTATGTCCTCAGTGGCAGTTTGTTTGACGCACGTTATCTCGATGAGCAAGGCGAATGGGTAAAAACGCGCTTCGCGCAGGATTTTGCCTCGGCCCTGACTTTTGGTAAAGAATGGAGCGGCACCGACCAGCTCAACCGCACCAATCGGTTTGGCTTCAATGTGGCCGTCCGCTGGAATGGAGGGCTACGTTCAGCCCCCATCTTATTGGACGATTCAAAAACAGCCAGAACCACCGTCTTTGATTACGATGCAGGATTCACCAGGCAATTGCCCAATTACTTCCGTACAGACTTGAGGATTTACTACCAAAAAAATCACGCCAACTGGAACTCCATGCTTTCGCTGGATATACAGAATTGGAGTGGTCAGCAAAATACCGCCTTTGAATATTATGATCGTTTCCTCGACCAGGTAGCCACGCGCTACCAGCTGGAGTTCATCCCTATTTTGAGCTATCGGGTCAATTTTTAAAACCGCTTTATGATTATCAGATTTCTTATTGCACTCCTTTTTTTCGTTTTCGCCTACGTTCAACTCAACGACCCCGATCCCTGGCTGTGGGTATTGCTTTACGCTAGTACCGGTGCAATGTGGGGGGTATCGGTTTTTTACGAAATACCCAAAAGGGTCTCCCAAATTGGGGTGGTGGTGATTCTTGTTGGCTTGCTTTTTCTACTACCCGATTTTATCAACTGGGTAAAAATGGGTATGCCTACGATCACGGCTACGATGAAAGCAGAGGCACCGCATATTGAACTCACCAGAGAGTTTCTTGGTTTGGGCATCTGTGCTTTTGCCTGGTGGCGGTTGGGAAAAAAGAATTCTTCCCTATCTTGATGGCTCAACATTAAGATCAAGAATAATGCAACGTCGAAAATTTTTACAAACGACCAGTTACCTTGCGGTTGGAACATTACTGCCCGCTAAAGCCGCAGGTTGTTCAAAAAAGCAACATTTGGACAACATTGGTCTGCAGCTCTATACCATTCGCGATGCGATGCAGCGCGATGACAACGAAACGCTGCGCAGAGTGGCCGCTATCGGATACAACTACGTAGAGGGGGCCGGTTATCTTGACGGGAAACTTTACGGGCATAGCCCTCAGACTTTTCGGGCAATGCTAGACAATTATGGGTTAAAAATGCCCAGTGGACACGTCAGTTGGGAAGCCATGAAAGCCGCTCCGGAAAAAGCTGCTGCTACCTGCAAAGAAGCAGGCCAATCCTTTTTGGTAATTCCCTGGTGGCCTGAAGACAAGCGCACCGCAGAGGGATACCGTGAGCTGATTGAGATACTGAACAATGCAGGGCAAGTATGCCAACGCTACGGCCTGCAACTGGCCTACCACAACCATGATTTCGAATTCAATAAAATGGTAGCTGGCAGCCGCCCGATCAACCTACTGCTCGCCGAAGTTGACCCCGAACTGGTTCAGTTTGAATTGGACCTGTACTGGATCGCCAGAGCGGGAAGTGATTATCAGGAGTATTTTAAAAAGCATGCCGGGCGCTTTCCTTTATGGCACGTTAAGGACATCGACAAGACCCCCGATCAATTCTTTGCCGCAGTAGGCGAAGGAAGCTTGGATTGGCCCGCTATTTTCAGCAAGGAAAAGCAAGCAGGAATGCAGTACTTTTTTGTCGAGCAAGACCGTACCGTTCCCGGCAAAGATCCTTTTGATGAAATCACCATCAGCTATAATTACCTTAAAGGATTGCGCTATTAGACTTATTTTTCATTGAAAACTAAGTCTTTATTGCGTATATTCGCCTACTTACAAGAGCAGTGCAGGGCTTTGCCAAAGTTTTCTTGGTAGAAGCCCTTACTCTCCGAATAATCTATTTGATTTTTCTCTTTAGCCCTAACCAAGAAAATCCTATAGACCGCCAAGTAATTGGTTTTTAGTGACGGAACAAAAACAACGGATTCCATTTTTGATTCGCTAAAATTTTCTAAGCAAGCAACTAAAAGGAGCTTGCGTGAAAATATTCGCGAATCTTTGAAAAAAATGGAATCCGTTGTTTCCGTCAAATTACTAAAGTAAGCACGTATGATCAATTTGATTTTATTTGGCCCTCCGGGATCTGGTAAAGGAACCCAGGCTGCTAAATTGGTAGAAAAGTACAATTTGTTGCACATCAGTACCGGCGATCTTTTCCGTTACGAAATGGGCAATGACACCCCTTTGGGGCAGGAGGCTAAATCATACATCCAGAAAGGTGAGTTGGTTCCTGACAGTGTAACCATTGGAATGCTCCGCAACAAAGTAACGTCTACGCCTGATGTAGAAGGTTATATTTTTGATGGTTTTCCACGCACCGTTGCTCAGGCGGAAGCCTTGGACGCATTGATGCAGGAAATGGAGACTTCCATCTCTAAGCTGATCTTGTTGAGTGTGGATGACAACGAAATTGTCACCCGCTTACTAGAACGGGGCAAAACGAGTGGCCGGTCGGACGACCAGGACGAAAGCACCATTCGCAATCGTATTAAAATATTCAAGAACGAAACCAGTCCTGTTTTCGATTATTACGCAGAACAGGAAAAAGCTGTACAGGTGGAAGGTATCGGCAGCATTGCTGACATCTTTAGCCGCCTATGTGCTGAGATTGACGTGCTGGTATAAAAAATGACCCGGTGGCAGGTAGCAATTTTGTAGATTACGTTAAGATTAATTGTATTTCCGGTCATGGAGGAAGAGGGTCCGCGCATTTTATGCGTACCAAAGGCGCTCCCAAGGGAGGTCCTGACGGCGGTGATGGCGGACGCGGTGGTCATATTATTCTTAAAGGCAACCGCAATCTCTGGACATTGCTGGCTTTCAAGTACAAAAAGCACATCAAGGCCGGCATTGGCGGGCACGGTAGCTCCAACAACTCAAGTGGTTCTTTTGGTGAGGACGTTATCCTGGAAGTTCCTTTAGGTACTGTCGTAAAAGATCCGGACACCCAGGAAGTCCTTTTTGAAATCACAGAACACGATCAGGAAGTCATCATGGTACCTGGTGGGCGCGGAGGTCTGGGAAATACCAACTTTAAGTCTTCCACCAACCAATCCCCTCAGTATGCACAACCCGGCGAAGAAGGCATAGAAGTCTGGCGCATTCTGGAGATGAAAGTACTCGCAGATGTAGGCCTGGTAGGCTTCCCCAACGCGGGTAAATCGACCCTGCTGGCTGCACTGACTGCCGCTAAGCCCGAAATTGCTAACTATCCTTTCACCACCATTACCCCCAATCTGGGCATTGTTCAGTATCGCGATGGCCGCTCTTTTGCGATGGCCGATATTCCTGGTATTATCGAAGATGCTCACTTGGGCAAAGGACTTGGGCACCGCTTTTTGCGGCATATCGAACGCAATGCGACCCTCCTTTTTTGTATTTCTGCCGATGCCGACAGCATCAAAGCATCCTACCGTATTCTCTTGAATGAGTTGGAGCAATACAACCCTGAATTGTTGGACAAACCCCGCTTGCTGGCTATCACCAAACGCGATTTGATTGACGATGAGCTGGAAGAATTGCTTACGCCCGAATTGCCAGAAGACATTCCTTATCTCTTTATTTCTGCCGTCACCAATCACGGGCTCACCGAGCTGAAAGATCGCCTGTGGACCTACATCAGCGAGGCCCGCAAAGACGATGACAGTAGAGGGGCTATGGAGGAAGAGGAATAAAAAAACTAGGGCTTGACTTCCGTAGAAGCCAAGCCCGATATTGGTTTAGGTTAACCTAAAGGAAAAGGGGTATATAAGTCTGATTTTATTTATCCTCGTTGTTACCAACAATAACGGATTCTGTATCTACAGCGACCATCGTGGGTTGAGGACAACCTACCATGGCTACTTCTACTGAATAAGCAGCATTGATGTTGGCGAATACCGGAGCTTCGGTAGGATAGTAGAAGTTCAGCGCCAGCTCTGTTTCCAATCCAGCTTTGTTGTAGACTGCCCATTCGAAAAATTCGTAATCGTTATCCGCGATGTGGAGGGGTGAATTTTTAGCACTGGGCGCTGTGTAATCTTTTTTGAGTACTTCCCAAGAGGTCCATTCCTGACCATCTTTGGAGAAACGCATCTTTACCACCAATTCTCCCTGGTTCCATTCCGATAAGTAAGTGAAAAAACTTTCCGTAGCAGAAGCCGGCATAGCCTGGGCCGGAAAATGATGCTTACTGACTCCTTCAGGGATAGGGAGCTTCAAGCTTACCATTTGGCAGTCTTGAGCACTCAAAAGCAAGGTGGCCAAAAACAGGGTGAACGTAATAATGTATTTCATGTGAAGTAAGTTGTAAGGGCTGTTTCCAGCTCCAAGGGGTTTCTTTAGACAATAATCGGCACTTCTGGATTAGAAAACTTAAGAACAAGAAGGCTTTTGTGACATATTAAAAATATGTTTATTAGAAAAAACTCCTGATATCCTCAGTGCCTTTATTTGGACTTTCTCTCTGGCGTATCCGTAAATATCATTTTCACCACCCTTCAAGTGCATTTTGCACCTTGATAATTCAACAAATAAGCACCGAGTCTAAAAAAATTAAGCATTATCTTTGGTCAAAGCAGGTAATCAAAAGCGGCCAATACTCCTTAATCTGTGACATTCAACAGATAGACAAAAATATCATTTGAAGCCCATCAACGAGCAATTATACCTGGCATTGAATGGTTTTACTGACCTTTGGAGCCGTCTTGTCTACCAAAACAGCCATTCCTTATGATCACTTTCTCTGGCACCTCTTATCTTGGACTAGCAACGCACCCTGGTTTTCTTTCTTTGGTAAAAGAGGGGCTGGACAAATACGGCACGCATTATGGTGGCTCACGCTTATCGCCGCTGTGCCCGGATATTTTTGAAGAGGCCGAAGCAGCAATGGCGGAATGGACAGGAGCCCCGGCAGCACTCTTGGTGGGGTCTGGTTCTAGTGCCGGACAGCTTGCCGCGCGGTATTTAGCCCACGAAAATTTACCCTTGCAAATTGGTCCACTTGCGCATCCGGCCTTATGGTGGCCGAAAGGCAGAAAGCATGCCGACTGGAATGGCTTTTTAACCGCCTTGCGAGCAACACCCAGTATTGCTTTTACCGATGCGCTTGATCCTTTGGGGATTCAACTGCCGCCATGGGAAAGCTTATTGGCTGCGAAGCCCGCGCGATTGGTCGTCGATGATTCGCATACACTAGGATGGTTTGGGCCCCAACACGCCGGTAGCTGGCGGCAACTGAACCTACAAACAGCAGCCGAACTACTCGTAACCGCTTCCCTAGGAAAAGCGCTGGCCTTGCCCGCGGGCATTCTGCTCGGAGAAAAGAAGACATTAGACAGGCTCCGTGAGCTCCCGCAGTTTGGAGGTGCTTCGCCACCGCCGCCAGCTTTTCTTTACGCCTGGCTCCACGGGCAGGAAATCATTGCCGCTCAACGGCGAAAACTACAGGCTCATTTAGATGATCTACTGCCTACGATAGAAGCCGTTACTGGTATTCGCTACCTGGAAAATTTCCCCGTGTTTGGGCTACAAGATCATACCTGGGTAGAACAACTGGCACAAAAAGGCGTGCGGATCAGTGCCTTTCGTTATCCCAATGAGCACTCGCCCATGTATTCCCGCATCGTCGTACGCGCTGACCATACCGAGGAGGAAGTGGCTTTTTTGGCGGAGTGTTTGAAGGAAATTGGTGCAAAATAAAAAGAAACATGCCTATTAGAGTTGTTCTGCTGGGGGCTGTTTTAGCGAAAGCGCTAAAATTTTATTCTGGGCAAGGCAGATTTTGCAGCCGAATGCGGGCAATTCGGCGAAAAATCAAACGCAGCTCAGGATAAAATTTTTCGCTTGCAGCAAAACTTGTCCCAGCAGAACAACTCTATCACCTCGTCAACACAATATAATCGCGGATGAGGGTTTTGAGGAATTCGGCAGCATTGCGGGTTTCTTCGCGTGGTGCATCCAACTGGAGCCCCAATTGAGCAGCTAAATCCTGGAGGATGTTTCGGTTGGCACTATTAGGGTAGCGTTGGTAGCGGGCAATGGTATTCTTGATCAGCAGCATATCTTCCTCGCTGAATTGCCGCACCTGGGGATACCTTGGCTCATAATCTTCCAGAGAGCTGATGCGTAAAATATCTCCCAGGCCAAAGCGGTTGGAAGCATTCATTTTTATGACGCTGGTACCGGCGGTCATGTCTCCCAGTCGTTGTCGTTTGGGCGAGGAGCTGATCAGCAAGCCTCCCAGAATCCCGGCAGTAGCCATTAAGTCGACGAAATAAAACAAGGCGCGAAGCAAATAGTCTGCAGGAGCAGGTTCTTCTCCATCCAGGCGAACCACTTGAATACTTAAAGCCCTTTTCCCCAGGCTTTGCCCGTGCGAAAGCAGCTCAAAAAGGAAATTGTACACCAGGAAACAAGCTAGCGGTAGTACAAAGCCAAAGATACCAGCCTGCATACCCGACCAGGTAGCATTAAATGCAGCCGTGACGATGGCCGCCAATAAAAAATAAGCGATACCTACCACGATAAGGTCAACGATGACCGCCAGCATTCGCTCACCCAAAGTGGCGAGTTCGTATTCGATAGTGACGTTCTGGGTTGTTTTTAAATCAATGGTTTGCATATAAAGCGCAGCTTGAAGGGGGAAATTAAGGGATTTTCTTAAAACTTTTGGTAATTTGTCTGCTCTCACGAAAAATCTATGCGCGAAACTCAATTCATTAAGCAAAATCAGGAGAAATGGTCGGAATTTGAGCAGACCCTCAGAGGGGAAGCCAAAGATGCTGATCGTTTGCGGGATTTGTTTGTCCAGATCACGGACGACCTCTCCTATTCCCGCACCTTTTACCCCAACCGTTCGGTGAGGGTCTACCTCAATGGATTGGCCCAACAGGTATTCCTCAAACTTTATCGCAGTCGACGCACGCCACTCGGAAAATTATTGACTTTCTGGACAGACGAGCTGCCGCAAGAAATATATAATGCCCGGCAGGCGTTCCGGCTCGCTTTTTTCCTGTTTTTTCTTTGCTTTGGTATCGGCATGCTCTCCTGCGCGATGGACGCCGAATTTGCGGAAGTCATTTTGGGTAATGATTACGTAGAGATGACCCGCGCCAATATCGAATCGGGCGACCCGATGGCTGTTTATAAAGAGAAAGGCCGTTTTGGGATGTTTTTGGGGATCACGCTCAACAATCTCTACGTGGCTTTCCTGGCCTTTGCGATGGGTGTTTTCTTCGGCGTAGGCTCCATCATCATCCTGATCAGCAATGCCATCATGGTGGGGTGTTTTCAGTACTTTTTTATTGAAGAAGGCCTGTTTTGGGAATCTTTTCTGACGATCTGGATACACGGTACTTTAGAAATCTCCGCCATCGTTATCGCTTCCGCAGCGGGGATTACGATGGGGCGGGGGCCAGCTTTTCCGGGCACCTATACACGCTTGCAAGCCTTTCAGCAATCGGCTCGCAGAGGAGCAAAAATTATGCTGGGGACGACGCCACTATTTATCATTGCCGGTTTTCTGGAAGGTTACATGACCCGACAAACAGAGACCCCCGATTTTATCCGGGGAGCTTTCATTCTTTTGTGCCTCGCCTTTGTGCTGGTCTACTTTGTGTGGTATCCCTGGTACCGCCAGCAACTGGGTTTCGGCCTGGAGATGACCGAGACCCAACGTTTGCCAGAGAGTAAAAACTACGTGCTGCAGCCTGGAAGGATAAAAGCGGGAGGTGAAATATTCAGTGAAATATTCACGCTTTTCCGGCGACATAACCGCCAGCTTTTGCTGGCTATTTTTGGTGGTGCCTTTGTTTATTGCGTTTTGGTCTTCCTATTGAGTAGTGTTCCTGCAGCGGAGTTATTCCCTTTCAATAGCGAAAGCTGGGTTTTTAATGCCTACAATTTCCTCTTGCTCTTTAGTGCGCACGGTGGGCATTGGTGGCTTCCTATTGTCGGCGGAACCATGATTTACGGTCTGGCACTGGCGGCCTTTAAGAGCATTGATCAGGAGCTAAACCGGACAGCTACCTCGCTTAGTTACCTGAATCTTTTCTTCGGCGTAGCAGCTATTGTTTGTTGTGTAGGCTTTTTATCCTTTTGGGCCATCCTTAGCATCGTGGTGGTTTTACCCCTGGCCTTACTTTTTAGTTACGTTGCTTATCGCGATCAACAATCACTGGGGCGGGTTTTCTTTTTATTGAAAGGTGCCTTCTGGCGAACGGCAGGCATGTCGATGTTGTTGTTGGTGCTGGGCTTGACGCTTTTTTCGATCACCAATACCCTGGTCGCGGAGTTGTTGTTTAAAATGATTAACTGGTTGGTGGCAGCCGAACAAGTAGTGTTGGATGAGTGGAGCATCTGGATCAATACCTTTTTATTGGCCAGCATTGCTAATTTTATCTGGGTAATCATGCTCATGGGTTTTGGCTTGCATTATTACAGCTTAAGAGAAATCAATGAAGCGACCGACTTGCGGGAAAAAATTGCGCATATTGGTCAATCAAGCCGTATTCGTGGCCTGGAAAGAGAGTAGCATGGGCTTTTGAGCAAATACCCATGCTCGGGCTGAAGCCCAGGCTGCAGATAGCGTAAAGCAGGAGGTGTTATTTTTTTTTTGTAAAAACTAAGTTCATAACATTGAATAAAATAGTTTCCATTTTCGTGTTGCTGGCTGGCGTACTCATAGGGAGTACGGGGATCACACCTGTGATGGCCCAGGAATTTGTGGAAACGTATGAAGAGCAGCCGCTGGAAACCAAAACTTTTGATGCTGCCAGCTGGGAAAAACTGAGCAAAGAACTCGATTATTCGGGGAAACCCCCAAAGCCCCAAAAGCGAGAAACCCGGGATATGCCAGCTCCCACACCAGATCGGGATTTTGAAGGCCTACCAGATTTATCTCCTTTCTTCCAGGTGCTCCTGGCCATTATCACGCTTAGCCTCCTGGCCTGGCTCATTTTTACTTTTATCCAAAACAACGAGTTAAAAATAACGCCGCCCGAAGCAGAAAGCGTCGCCGACGATCAGATTGATCTGAGCCAGGTGAATCGCCTGGAGGAAGAGCTGGATCGCCGTGATGTAGATCCGTTTTTAGCGAAAGCGGAACAGGAAGCCAACTACCATTTGGCCGTACGCTTGCATTACTTGGCGCTCTTGAAACAACTGCATCAGCAAAAGCTGATCCAGTGGAAAAAAGACCGAACCAATCGGTTTTATTTGAATCAAATGCGTGGGCAGGAAAGCTATCAGGGCTTCCGTGATCTCACCCTGACTTTTGAGCAGGTTTGGTACGGAAATCACCACCCCGCCCAAAGTGAATACCAGCAGATACGGGCTGCTTTTGAGGAATACCGCAGCAAAATATAATGCAAGATTGATATGAAAAAAAATCGCGTCGTACTGGGCTTGGTCGTTCTGGCAGTTATTCTGCTGGCGGTTTGGGCTATTCAGGGCGGAGGACGGAGGTTTTCCTGGCGCGAGACCTTTAAAATCGAGAGCAAAGAACCCTACGGTCTGTTTGCGCTCTACGATTTGTTCAAGGCTTACCCCGCAGTCACCACCCTCAGTACCCTTACCGACAGTCTGGCGGGGCAGCTCCCGGTAGATAGCCTGAATAGCAGTCGTGCCAACTACGTCTTTATTGGAGAAGGTCTGTACATGCGCCCTCAGGATCGCGATGAGCTGCTGGCCTTTGTGCAAGCGGGCAACACGGCTTTTCTGGCAGCGAAAGTGTTGCCTTACGACCTGATGTTTTATTTGTATTATGACGAATGCGACTACCTTCCCTGGGATGGTTTTCGTACCCATACCGACACTGTCGTACAGTTGAATTTTATTCACCCCACACTTCACCGTGACCGGGATTTTACTTTCAAATACATCCAAAAGTTTGCCACCAAGGAAAGGCAATGGCAGTATTTTCCAGATATCTATTTTTGTGAGATGGAAGGTGGAATGGAAGCCATTGGAACGGCTGCCGACACCACCGTCAACATGGTTCGGGTTCCTTATGGCAAGGGGTTTTTCTACCTGCACAGTCAGCCGCTGATTTTCACCAATTATTACCTCCTCAAACAGGAGGGCCGAAAATATGCTGAGCGGGCTTTTAGTCACCTCAATGACGGCCCGATTTACTGGGACGAGTTCAGTCGCATTCCCGAGCGGATGGCCCGCGAACAAAACAACAACTACCGCTCGGATCCTCGCCGCCTGCAAAGCGAAAGCCCGCTGCAATACATTCTGGAACAACCTCCGCTGGCCTGGGCATGGTATACCTTCGTCGCCATTGGTTTGCTCTTTTTGTTGTTCCGTACCCGGCGCCGACAAAGGGTCATCCCCGTCGTCTATCCACCCCGCAACACCAGCTTGCAGTTTGTCCAAACCATCGGTTGGCTGTATTACCAGCGCGCCAGCCACCAACAACTGGCCGTGCAAGCGATAAAATTATTACGGACTTACGTCAAAGAACGTTACGGCCTGCAATGGCGCGACGGAAACGAACAGTTTGTCCAACAACTGAGTGCTCGCTCTGGGGTAGCCCCGGATTTGGTGGCACTCATTGCCAAAGATGTTCATAATATACCGCGCTACACGGCGCTGGTAGAAACAGAATTAGTTAAATTTCACCAACGCTTAGAACGCTTTTACGAAGCGGCTAAGTGATAGATCGTATGTATTTATGTTGACGGACGAAACAAACGAACAGGAAGGAATGGGTTTCGAACAACCCGCCGAAGAACCAACACCTGCCCCTACGGCCCCTCAAGGTCATCCCGAATTGCGGCGCTTGTCTCATGCCGTGGATCAGGTTCGGCTTGAGTTGGGCAAAGTAGTGATTGGTCAGCACGAATTTATAGAGCTGCTTATCGCCGCCCTTTTTGCCGGAGGCCACGTGCTGGTGGAGGGGGTACCGGGTATTGCCAAAACCCTGACCGCGAAGCTCCTTGCGCAAACGTTGAAAGTCGACTTCAACCGTATCCAGTTTACACCAGACTTGATGCCTAGCGACGTTATTGGCACCACGGTTTTCAACATGAACAGTTCGGCATTCACCTTTAATGCTGGCCCGATTTTCTCCAATGTCGTCCTTATCGACGAGATCAACCGATCTCCAGCCAAGACCCAGGCGGCACTCTTCGAGGTGATGGAAGAAAACCAAGTGACGGTCGACGGAACCACCCATAAAATGGGCTTCCCTTTTTTCGTCATCGCTACCCAAAACCCCATTGAGCAGGAAGGAACCTACAAGCTGCCAGAGGCTCAGTTGGACCGCTTTTTGGTAAAAATAAATATTGACTATCCCAACCTGGAAGAAGAACAAAGCATCTTGCGCCGATTCCGCTCGGACTTCCACATGAAACAGCAGGAAACGGTCAATCCCGTAATGGACAGCAAGACGATCAAGGAATGCCAGGTCATCGTAGAGAAGGTTTTTATCAAAGATGAGTTGCTGGACTATATTGCGAGCATCGTCCATGAAACCCGCCAAAACAGCGATCTCTTCCTGGGAGCTTCGCCCCGGGCTTCGCTGGCGATTATGAAGATGGCCAAAGCCATCGCAGCGATCAACGGCCGGGCATTTGTCACCCCTGATGATATTCAGCAGGTGGCTTACCCGGTGTTGAATCACCGTATTATTCTGACCCCGGAACGCGAGATGGAAGGCTATGCCACCCGGGATGTGATTGCTGAAATCATCAAAAAAATAGGCGTACCTAGATAGCATGAAGGAAACCTTCGAAAATATCTACTTAAAGAACCGCTTCTTCTGGTGCATGGGCGGCCTGGTCGTGCTATTTACCGCTGGTTTCTGGTGGGTGCCCCTGTTTTTTGTGGCCCAGGTAGCCCTATTGCTGCTCCTCACGCTTTGTCTGGTAGATGGCCTTTTGCTTTTTGCCCGACCGTATCGCTTTCGCGTAAGAAGACAGTTGCCCAGGGTACTTTCTTTGGGGGATGAAACGGAAGTCAAAATCAGCTTACAAAACCGCAACAATCTCTCCTTGCAGATTGAAGTGGTAGACGAGCTGCCTTACCAGCTGCAAATTCGGGATTTTAGCCGTACCGTTCATTTAGCCCCCGAAGAGCGTGTGGAGATTCAATATCCTATTAGGCCGACTACCCGGGGGGGCTATGAATTTGGCAGGATACTGCTTTTTCTTTCCACACCGCTGGGTTTGTTGGAACGCCGGTATCCCTGGGACGCTGCCACCGAACTCCCTGTCTATCCTTCCATTGTGCAGATGAAGCAATTCGAGATGCGCGCTTTCGAGCGGACGAGTATGCCCGGTGGCCTCAAACAGATTCGTAGGATTGGCCACAGCTACGAGTTTGACCAAATCAAAAACTACGTACGCGGAGACGATTATCGCAGTATCAACTGGAAAGCAACCGGCCGCCGTGGCCAGTTGATGGTCAACCAATACGAAGACGAGCGCGCCCAGCAAATCTATTGTGTGATCGACAAAAGCCGCGTCATGCACATGCCTTTTGATGGCCTCACCCTCATGGATCACGCCATCAATACCAGCCTGGTTCTTTCAAACATTGCCCTCAAAAAGCACGATCGGGCGGGCCTGCTTACCTTCTCCGATAAAATTGGGTCGGTACTGAAAGCCGATAGTAAAGCCGCCCAACTCAATAAGATCTTACAGACGCTCTACAAAGAAAGTGAGCGCAGTACCGAAGCCAACTACGAGCTGCTCTATTACTTCAGCCGCAAGCTGGTCAGCGGTCGGAGCCTCATGATGCTTTATACCAACTTCGAGAGTATGTACGCCCTGGATCGGGTACTGCCCATCTTGCGCCGCATCAGTGCCTTTCATTTATTGGTAGTGGTCTTTTTCGAAAATTCCGCTATCCGCGAATTCGCGCAAGCCGCTCCTACCAACGTAGAAGGCATCTACCAACAAACCATGGCCCGCAAGTTTTTGGCAGAGAAAAGAGCCATGGTTCAAAAACTTAAGCAGTACGGTATTCAGGCCGTTCTCACCAATCCTGCCGACCTTTCGATGGATACCATCAACAAGTATTTGGAGCTCAAGGCGCGAGGGTTGATTTGATGGGTGCAAACATTATTCCGGGTCTATTGTTAGAATTGCTGACGAAAGTCAAACAATTTTTAAAGTCGGAAGTGGGAGGTCAGAAATCGGAAGTAACGGTATATTCAGGTTCACCCACCATCCAACAATCAAACCATCAACCATCAACAATCAACCATATGACCCACCTCAAAGAAGGCGACAAAGCCCCTGATTTCACCAGCACCCTTTCTAATGGCGAAAGTATTTCGCTCAGCGATTACGCAGGCAAAAAGCTGGTCCTTTATTTTTACCCTAAAGATGATACGCCCGGCTGTACGGCCGAAGCTTGCAGCTTGCGAGACAGCTACAGTGAACTACGCAGCCAAGGGTACGAAATTCTTGGCGTAAGCCCTGATCCGGTAGCCAAGCACCAAAAATTCATCAATAAATACGACCTGCCTTTCGACTTGTTGGCCGACGAAGACAAAAGCGTCATGAATGCCTACGGCGTGTGGGGCCCTAAGAAATTTATGGGTAAAAAATACGACGGCGTACACCGTATTACCTTCGTGATTGGGGAAGATGGAACCATCGCCAAGGTCATCACCAAGGTAAAAACCAAAGACCACGCTGCTCAGATTTTGGATGAGATGGCTGGGGTTTAAGGGTATTTGGTACTTGGTACGGGGTACTTGGTAGGGTGTCCAATCTGTCAGGTGACAGCCGTAACGGTTTTCTGTGCTTTCTTGGCAAGCTAAGCTGAATGCTTCTTGTAGTCCTCAGACAATCCCGACATTTTTGGTCGGGATTGTCTGGAGACTAACATGAGCGGTTGTTTTTTAAAAAAAACGTCACGCCTATTTACCCTCAGATTTGACACCCTACCCTGCGGCGCTACCCAAATGGCGCGGAGCGCCCGTATCCAGCAAGCATTAGCTAAACCCAACCTTCCAAATCCTCCGGCCTGATCAATATGGGGCGGATGCTATCATCTACGAGTCCTCCTTGTTTTACCAAAGTCGTAAACGTTTCATCCATACCGCAATAAGCGTAGTAAAAGAGGAGTGTCTGCTCGAAGCGGGAGAAAAGAGATTGCAGGGTAGCAAGGAAAAACGATTGCTCTACCTCATTGGCCAGGGCGTAACGAAGCAGGTGCTTGATGTTCTTGAAATACACCTCCAGGATACCTATTTCATTACCAAACCACTCCTTGAAATGGTTTTTAATGATGGAGGTGCCTTCTTCGCCAGCTAAGTCTTCCCGGTTACGAAATTGCCGCCGATGGTTCTGGTAGAATTTAAAAATAGCTTCCCGGCTTTCAAAAATTTCTTGCTCGTTGGTCCCCGTAATTTCCACGAAAGTGATGGCTCGCAGGTTCAGGTAATGAATATCGAGGAGCTTGAAAAAGTTTGCCCTTCGTGTGGGCAGGTCATTGATATTATACGATTGTGCGACCTCTTGCTTCTCCAGATCTGATTCTTCGAGCTGGTCAATAATACTCAGTAGGTGGTTGCGTAGTTGATTCAGACCTAAGGTTATCTGATCATAAGGTAAGGTGTTGATCGTGGCAAGATACATCAAGTCATTGTATTTGCTTTTCAACAAAATAAACTGGTTATAGAGCTCCGAATCCGTTTGCAAGACTTCATCCACAGCTTCCACGCCAAAGTTGAGGCCTTTGGCCACGCGGCCCTTTAATTCCTTTTTGATCGTGGTAATATCCATTATTCAGGTGTTTTTTTTTAATCTTTCCGAGATCATTCGTCTTCGGTATCTCTATACCCTCTACCAAAAGTGGCGATCCCATCGCCATGCTTCTCTCTACGACCTAAGCCCAGCTCACTCCTCTTTCAGCACTTCCTCCAACCAGGAAAAATCCGGGGTATGTTTTCGCTTTCGCTTCAACTCGTAATCGTAGACCGCTCTTCCCAGTTCACCAAAGAAAGGAAGCCCTTTCTCCTGGTATTCGTATACGCCATCATTGTAGGTTTGGTTGTCGTTGACGTGGATGGTGCCTACCAGGAAAAACTCTACGCCGGCCTCCATGTCCACGATGTAGGCGGCGTCGGTCAGGTAACCGTAGGCCCAGCCGACTTTGTTGAGGATACGCACATTTTTGGGAATCTGGGCGGTAGAATCCTGGTCGCCGTAGATCCAGAATTTCACGTAATGGTCTTCGTGATCGTAGGTGGGGGAGTCGCTCTCCCGTGGAAACTGGGCCATTGCCCGGTATACCCACGCGTAATCATCGGCTGTAAGGTTAAACCGTTCTCGCTCGCTGACTGCCTGCGGGAAAATGACCGCCTTGAGCATGTCGTGTAAATCCTGGATCGCAACGTAATTTTTATAACTAAAATCAAAAGGCTCCTTGATGATTTCGCCCTCATTGTCCATGTACGCTACGCCGCGCTGCTGGCGTGTGAGGCCCAAATCATCGTAGTAGCTGCTGTACACTTCTCCTTGCTGGTACAAAGGACCTTGGTCGTTGATGAACTGTACCGGATTCGTGTAGCGGTTCCCCAAGGTATCGTAGCCACTCACGGAAAGTCGGTGGATAATGCGGGTAGCTGTAAAGCCTTTGGCCCGCAATTTTTCATTGAAATAACCTTGCCCTAAAAACTCGTACAGGCGATTGTAGGCATCGTTGTCGCTGACCAGAAAAATCTTGCGTACATACTGGGCCACCGAAGGCAAACCACTGACCGCCGTAGCATCGGCCAAGGCAGCCGTCTGCGGAGGGGTTCCTGCAAAGGTCTGCATCACTGCGTGCTTATCGAGGCCTACCACCCCCAGCTCATTCAGCTTCTCCAGGGCCAGCAAGGCCGCCGGCATTTTCACCGTACTCGCCGGATAAAAATACTGCCCGGGATCGACGCCGTAGCGGTGGCTGGTAAAGGAAGGTTCTCCAGCGGCGTTGCGATCAACCTGGGTGTAGATGACCTGTATTTCGTACTTGCCGGGGTCTTGCACCCAATCGCCGAACGTATGCTTTTCCGAAGCAATCAGCTTTTCCAGCACATTGCGTTGTGCGGGTAATACTGAGGCCAAGCCAAATAAAAACAAGAGGAGGAGACTGATATTTCGCATAGTTTTTCAGCAGATGGTTTGTTTTCAAAGATAGGGAAGAAGGGTGGGATTTTGGTGAAAGTAGGTAGAAGGAGGCGATTTCAATCCTTTTTCTATTGGATGCTGGTTTGGAAGGCCGATCGCAATATTTCTAAGCAATTTCCCCATTATGTTTCAATCCTTATTCTACTGGATACCGCGATGGAAGGCTACCGCCCCCCCTTCCCAGTCGGATGATTGCGAAAGTTTCAATCCTTATTCTACTGGATACTGCGCTGGAAGCTTGATAGCATCATCAGCATCAAATTCTTCCTTGATGTTTCAATCCTTATTCTACTGGATACCGCGCTGGAAGATGAGAAAACTAAACACATCCCATGCAGCAATTATGTTTCAATCCTTATTCTACTGGATACCGCGCTGGAAGATAGATTGACTACAATTATAGGATTTAAGGACTTAACGTTTCAATCCTTATTCTACTGGATACCGCGCTGGAAGCCATTTTAGAAATATCATATTTTTTATTCCACTTCTGTTTCAATCCTTATTCTACTGGATACCGCGCTGGAAGGGGCGTAATGTTCCGGCCTTTTTCGTCCCCAAATGTGTTTCAATCCTTATTCTACTGGATACCGCGCTGGAAGGCTACGAAACATTTATCCAACTCAACATCAACGAGAGTTTCAATCCTTATTCTACTGGATACCGCGCTGGAAGACGATTATGATTTACGTGGTGGTCGGTTAGTTTGGGAGTTTCAATCCTTATTCTACTGGATACCGCGCTGGAAGACCGGGAGAAGACGTGCTAGCGTTTAACTCATACAAGTTTCAATCCTTATTCTACTGGATACCGCGCTGGAAGCGTCCTGAACGTGTACCGAAGCGGGGTCAAGTTTGCTGTTTCAATCCTTATTCTACTGGATACCGCGCTGGAAGAGTCATGCGAAACAACCTTCGTGCAGGAGCTGGACCGTTTCAATCCTTATTCTACTGGATACCGCGCTGGAAGACCTGGCCAAGCTGCACAGTATGCTCCAGCAATCGCGTTTCAATCCTTATTCTACTGGATACCGCGCTGGAAGTTGAGCGTGAGATCATCTTCTATCCAATAGAAGAACAGGCGTTTCAATCCTTATTCTACTGGATACCGCGCTGGAAGTTCTTGGCGGAACGTTTGCAATATACGACCATTTGAGTTTCAATCCTTATTCTACTGGATACCGCGCTGGAAGAGGGAATTGGCGCAAGGGTATTAAAATTAAATGGTCGTGTTTCAATCCTTATTCTACTGGATACCGCGCTGGAAGATGTCATCGCCTGGCAAGGCCATTTGTTTGTATTTTCGTTTCAATCCTTATTCTACTGGATACCGCGCTGGAAGAGGCGGAGCTCGTCCTCTGAGTATTGTTTGTCGTTGTGTTTCAATCCTTATTCTACTGGATACCGCGCTGGAAGATCGATTATTGCGGAGCTTGCCTGGAGGACTGCTGAGTTTCAATCCTTATTCTACTGGATACCGCGCTGGAAGTAGCCTATTATTAACTTAACAGACAAAGTATTATGTGGTTTCAATCCTTATTCTACTGGATACCGCGCTGGAAGAAAAGGCTACTGGAATAAGATACGTGAGGACTTCCCGTTTCAATCCTTATTCTACTGGATACCGCGCTGGAAGACCGGGTACACGTGCGTAAATCTTCCCGCTACCCGGTTAGTTTCAATCCTTATTCTACTGGATACCGCGCTGGAAGTTTCTGAATGGAAGAAAGCCAAATAAACCAGGCTAAAAGTTTCAATCCTTATTCTACTGGATACCGCGCTGGAAGCCTGTGCTTCAGTCAGTGTAGCCGTAGCGGCACCATGTTTCAATCCTTATTCTACTGGATACCGCGCTGGAAGCGGGTATCATTGAGGAGTTCGGCCAGGGTAGCAAAGGGCGTTTCAATCCTTATTCTACTGGATACCGCGCTGGAAGTTGACCTTAAGAGTGCTTCTACTGCTGCTTTACAATGTTTCAATCCTTATTCTACTGGATACCGCGCTGGAAGCCCTACAAAGCCGCTGGTTGTCAATGTTTTATGTTTGTTTCAATCCTTATTCTACTGGATACCGCGCTGGAAGCTTGATGATCTGTTGAGTAATCGGATAGGAGAATTTGGTTTCAATCCTTATTCTACTGGATACCGCGCTGGAAGATTCTAATCAAAACTTAAACAGATGGCAACCAAGACGTTTCAATCCTTATTCTACTGGATACCGCGCTGGAAGAGTCAGCCATTGCCGGAGCGGTAGCGACTGGTGCTGGGTTTCAATCCTTATTCTACTGGATACCGCGCTGGAAGCATTTGCTTTATAGCTCTTGCTACACCTTTTTTTGAGGTTTCAATCCTTATTCTACTGGATACCGCGCTGGAAGTAGTCAGTATTGGTACACCATCGAACCGTCTTTGACGTTTCAATCCTTATTCTACTGGATACCGCGCTGGAAGATTGAAGATATTTACAAGTGATTTTGTCACAAAAGCAAGGTTTCAATCCTTATTCTACTGGATACCGCGCTGGAAGACTTTTGAGCTTGTGCCCTCAGTGCGTTCCCAGCACGTTTCAATCCTTATTCTACTGGATACCGCGCTGGAAGTTTCCGAGTTGAAGGATGTATTCGATTCTGGGATCACGTTTCAATCCTTATTCTACTGGATACCGCGCTGGAAGAGCCAGAGCCCCAAGACAAACCGGAACGAAAGAAAAAGTTTCAATCCTTATTCTACTGGATACCGCGCTGGAAGAAGCTGACCCCCACAAGTTACCCCAATAACTAAGGTAAAGTTTCAATCCTTATTCTACTGGATACCGCGCTGGAAGCGCACGCCATTTACAGCTGCTGCGCTACCAATGCCAAGTTTCAATCCTTATTCTACTGGATACCGCGCTGGAAGCCAAACGATTCGGCACCCGTGCCGCACAACAACGATGTTTCAATCCTTATTCTACTGGATACCGCGCTGGAAGCCGCCTTTCTGTTTAAGCAGCTGAAAATCAATACAAAAGCACGAATCTGCTTTTGGTGTTATTATTGTTTTTTTCCTTAATGTCAAAGAACTTTGGTTCATTTTTATGCTCGTTTCGGAAGTTTAAGTTGTTTGTAATGAGCTGTTTATGCTTGTTTTTAAGGGAATGCGAAATAAATTCCTTCCCGGAAGCCTCTCCTTATCGGGTACATACATTACGATAGGTACAATTTACACATCTTTTACGGTATTTCGTAGCTTTAGGATAATGATTTTGGAGGATGATTTGGCTAATCGCGGTGGCCGCCTGCTGCACTTCTTCCAGGTGCTCAGGGTGAACGGGGATTTCTACCAACTTGTTTTGGCTACGGGTGTACACCAGGAAAGCCCGCTTTACGGGGCGTCCGTAATTCTGCTCAATGAGCCAGGCATAACAATAAAGCTGGGTACGGTAGGTCTCAAAAACTTTGTCTTTGTAGACCGCAAATTTGTAGTCTAGTGGCGCCATTGTACCGTCTTCCAACCACAATACTTCGTCGACCTCCCCACGCAAGGATGCATTACTGAGGTATTGGTTGAGTTGTTTATCTACTACACCAATACGCCGCCGCAGATAATCCGCATTTTCCCTGGCGCGTTTTAAGTGCACCTCTCGTCCCCGAATCACTTTGTAATACTTCTCTTCGTACTGAGGGATATCCAGAACGTACTCGAAAAAAGTATACCGAGGGCAATAGAGGTATTCGATGATTTGGGAGGGGGTAATGCTTAGCGTGTTCAAAAGAAAAGTGCTTTTATTTGATCCGTTACTAATTTTTTGTCCAGTGCCTGCCCCAGGCATACGGTCTGGCGCATGGCGGATGGCCCCATCGGAAAGATGTAGACCTTGTCGGTTTCTTCGTCAATTTCTTGCGCTATTTGCAATTCCAGCACGTCTTTTTCTTCGGCAGAGATCGTACCCAGAAATACGGAGTACTGCACCCGGTACAAACCAGCCTGTTTGCAATACTTGGCAATCCGGGTGCGGGCGCGGTCATTGACGATATCGTACATGATCCAGGTGTGCATTATTGGTCGGGGTTTATCAGTTCGTTGGCAAACTGGTGGGCTTCAAATTGAATAATGTTGCTGCGCGTTTGGTTGCGCCCCCGGTAACGGATGCGCTCTTCTTCAAAGTGTTTATTAAAGCGCTCTATCAGTAGTATTTTTCCTTCTTTGTTCAAACTCACACCATTGGCCAACTCATCTACGTGATCCTGGCGAACTTTCTTGCCGGAAAACAGTCGAAAGACGGGCTCTTCGCCAAAAATCCGGAAGGATTCGATGAAATCGTACACCATACTTTTGTGGTTGTACCCATCGCGGTGCAGAAAGCCCAGGTGAGGGTCGAGCCCTGCCAGAATCAATGCTTTTTCTACCCGACTGTAAAGAATGCCGTAGGCGTAATTGAGAAAAGCGTTGAACGGATCAACTGCCGGGCGTGAGCTACGTCCCGCAAATTGGTAATGCTTGGGCAAAACAGCACTGAGCACTTCAAAATAAAGTCTTCCTGCGCTCCCTTCCAGTCCGCGAATGGTGTCGGCTACCTCACTGATATGATCACCATTCAGGCTAATGAGCTTTTCTCTGAGAATGATAATCCGCGCCAGCCGTTCCTGGAGATAATCATCTTGCTGCGGTCGATGACTGGCCAGGCGTTTAATGAAATCGATTTGATTTTCCAGCTTGTTCCCAAGCCATTGCTGGGTATAGTGGAGGGCTTCGGTACCCAGGCTGGCACGCAGTTGTTCTTTGCGGATGAGGGTGGTACTCCCCAACTTGCTGTGCCAAACCCTGCTGTAGGGGTGTCCGCTGCCATCGAGAAAAACGATGTCAACATTGTGTTGCATGGCCAGTTGGATAGCGTCAGCGGAAAGCGCAACGCCTTTGTTGACCCAAAAGCTTTTTACTTTTTGGGCCGCAAACTGTTGTTTGACAACCTGCCCTTCTTCCTTACGGCGTACTTCGAAAAGTTGGTCGCTCACGTGCAGGTAGGTGCCGTAGGTGTTGAGATGAATCTGCATAGTTCGGGCTTTAAAGATGCATGCGTTCAATGGTACCATAGCCACGGGAAACCGACTGGCCTAGCCCCACGTGATCAGGGAGTACCGCATTGGTCACGAAGGTGCCCTGAAACATCAGCATCGTTTGATTTTTAAACCTGGCATCAACCTTTCGGTAGTCATTGAGCTGCACATTGATTTCTCCTTCTACCCAGTACCCGATGCCTTTAAAAAAAGAAAGTATGTTGTTGCGTAAAACCCGCTCCAGGAATACCGTTTGTTCTTCCTCGGGCAAAGCATGGTAGCGGGCAAAGTTTTTTTGGCTTAGCGCAAACCAGGGCGTCAGCAGCCGATAATGGTAGAGATCGGCCGTTACCTCCGGCTCGTACTTACGGCTATTGATCTGCTTGTTGTGAATGGGCAGCTCCCAATCGTCAATCAGTAGTTTTTCCAGATCAAAAAAGTGTTGCATCAAGACTGTCGCTCCTTCTCCCAAGCCCATAAGCATAGGCGTTTGCCGCAAAACCTTGTACTGTATCAGCGGATAGCGATAAATGGCACTGCCATCAGGCCGATGATTATGCCACAAGTCGGAATCCGCGCCAAACTGCTGGCTAAAGTAGCCGCGCAGCTTGTGCCCGTCGCGCTGGCTGAGGCGCAGATCGGGGAAGGTGATGGTGGTTTGGTGCATGGGGGTTAGTTAAGGATACTAGGTTAGCAATTGACGACAGTAGAGGGTTGTTCATAAACCAGTCCCACTTCTGAATCATATTTACACACTAAATAAATGTAAGGGTCTTGGTTATCTGGATTTTTCAAGGTTTGAAAACCTTTGTGTTCCAGACTAAATAGTTTTTTTCGACGGATAGAGAGTTCATGCTGCGCTTTTTCCATTGGATTGGCGTTGATTAGTTTTTCGTAATAACAAGCAGGGATAATGCTCACAGTATCTAGCCCTTCTCTGGTATAAATACCGTCCTGAGACATTACATCTTTGATGAAATGATTTTGCCGCTGAACTTTTGAGTAAGCATTTCTGCCTTCCAAAAAACTTTGGTGTTGTTGCACCTCAAAATGCTGGTATACAAGATCGACCAACCCAAGCAATTGTTCTTCGGATAACTTTTCGCCATTTAATGCGCTCAATTCATTAAATGTATTGTCCAATACCCCGTCTACCTCCGTATAAATAACCTCTCTGGTAACCTGCTGCTCTCGACACACAATGACCTTGGTATCCTTTTTTTGACGTTTCCTGTTTACCCTTCCCGCTCTTTGAATGATGGCATCTATCGGAGCATTTTCTGTAAAAAGTATATCAAAATCAATATCCAAGGACACCTCCACGACCTGGGTAGCGACCAAGAGAAGCGACTGTGCTTCCTTTTCTTTCTTTAAGATGAGTTGTTCTTTCTCCAAACGGTGCTTCTGAATAAACCGCGAATGGTAGCAAATGGTATCGGCAGCAATGCCCTTGTATGCTTGGTACAGTCTGATGGCTTCATCTACGGTATTGACAACAATAAGCACTTTCTTTCCTTCTTTCAGGGCGGTTGTAATCTCTGTTTCAAGGCCATCGATCAGGCAATCTCTTACCTGAAATTCATTACGCTTTTCATTGAGTAATTCCACATCACGAACGATCTGCGATTCCCCTATTTCCAGTGTTTGCTGTAAAAGCATTCTTAGTTTAGTAGGCATCGTTGCCGTCATAATGAAAAAGCGAGCATGAAATGCCGACTTCAAGTACTCAATGGTGGAAATAATAAGCCCGAGGGTATACGGTGCATAAAGGTGGATTTCGTCGATAATGATCCAGGCTTTCCAGCTATGGAATGTTTTTAACTCCCAATAGCCAAGATTAAATCCTTGGGTCAAGACTTGGTCGATGGTGCAAATGTTAACATTCCTGAAAAACGTCTTGTCCATTAGGTAATCACCTTTGTGATAGCGGTCTTCCTCATCTAGCTCTTTACGATAAAAGAAAGCGGAAGAATGAACCACCGCTGTTTCTTCCTTGCCAAAGTATTGTTGCAAACGGTTAAATATGGCATTAGAAGTGACACGAGTAGGGAGTAAATAAATAATTTTTTCGCGATCTCTTTTTTGCGCAGCCCACAGCAGTGCTGCTTCCGTTTTTCCACTTCCCGTCGGAGCTATAGCCAAGACATCACCCACCTGTTGCTTACTGGCTATTTGAAATTCCCGCCATTGAAAATCTTTAGCAATCTCCGGCTTGTTTTCGGCAATAAGCTTTTGGACGATTTTTACCCTGAGTTCATTTTCAGAAAATGGTAATTCGCCCCCCAATAAGCCGTGATTAGATCCACTCCAATCTGCGGTATTGAGCAGTGCTTTATAGAAGATATAAGTTCTCCTGTCTTCCTGCTTTAAGTCTACAGATTGATTATAAATGCCCTTGAAGCTTTTGTAGAGTTGTTTAGTGGTCTTTACCTGCGCCAAAGCTTTGGCCAGACCCGGGATAATCGAAAATTCGATTTCCTGTTGTTTAATCCTATGAGTAAGTTCTTCCAACAGCTCGGTTAATTCCTCTTCTTTGATTTGCAAAACCTTTTCTAAGCCATTGTTCTTTTTAAACAACTCATCGGTGAGTGGCTTGTGATGACTAAATACGGCCATCAACGGTAAAACATCTTTAGCAAATACTTCTCTGTTTGCAGCCCAGAGCAACACTCCTGAGAAGAATTCGTGCCGAATATAATTGTCCCAATGCTTTACCCGTTCGGTGATGCGCTCCTGAAAATTACCCGTTATTTTACCACTGTCGTGGAAGAGCGCAGCAAGAAAAGATAACTTCCAAAATTCATCTCTAACAGGCAGTTCAACATTGTATAACTCATGTAGCTGACGCCAACATTCGATAACAGAATCAGTATGCTCCAACAGGGTTTCTCCAGGGCCATACTCAGAAGCCGACTTAGCAATGATATGGTCAATCATATTAATTACTGTTGTAGTCAAAAAGCGGGATGAATTTATCCTGGTACTGTATTCCCTCTTTCTTTACGTTCAACTCCATTTCACGACCGATAAAGGAGAGCAACTGGCGTTGGCTTACGGAGCGAGCACCATAGTCACTTTCATATTGGAAGTGAGTAGGAACATCTAGCGCGATGGGGTCAGTAGTAGCGTAGATCGAAAACTCTGGATGCGCCGAAGCATTTTGCATGACTTCTTTGATAATATCACCCGCTAGCAAGCAATATGCTACCGTCGTACTTTTCACAATAGGTGCCTGACCCACTTCGCAATGAATCACCTTAGCTAAACTATCGCTGCTTCCCATCGTAAGTGCATACACTGGTGCGGCAAAACCTGTGGCTAGCAGTTCTACCTTTTCTTCCTCTTCGCTACCATAAACCAAGACGAAATGATTGCCAATGAGTATTTCTCTCAGAACTATACTCCGATTTTTAAAGGCATCATATTTCCATAAATCAGTCGTCTTGCCTTGATGCTGGCCGTATATCCCCATTTGAAAGGAAGAAGAGGAAAAGAAATCTTGTGCCGCATTTGGACTAAGTCCCATTGCAGCCCCCGCCAGCCCCACCAGGGTAGTTGGCGGAGGTAGCGCAAAGGTCTTGTGGTAATTTTGAAACTCAGGATTTCTAAACGTTGCCGTTTGAGAGTATAGCTCAACAATACAATATTTCATATTGGGGCTATTTGTAGTATTCTTTAATCCAGGCCTCTACTTTTTCGAAGCCCACTTTCAATGATACGACCGTGTCATTAGCCTGCAAAGTGGCTTGTTGGTTAGCAAAAACATGGTCGACGATAAATTTATCGTAATCAGCCGCCACGGTCTGTAGGCCCTTTACATCTACTTCACCTTGAGGGTCGAGATTCACCGCTTCCAGGAACACCGGATTTTTCACGGTCATACAAGCAGCAGCAATAAACTTGGGAGAAATATCCGCCAGGAAACGACTTTGACGGCCTGAGCTCCACAACGAGCGAAAAGCATCAAGAAAAGCAAGCACCCGCTCTTTTTTCTCTTGTTTGTCGATATAGTCGCCTTCATCGTAACCTTCCTTCGTCGAATATCCTTTTCCAACCCGATCCAACTCGATAAGAATTGTTCCCCGGTACAAGCCAGAGTGCACTTCGGTTTCGTAAATATTCGGTTCACCGCCTTTATTGGTTCCCATAAAGTTGGTGGCGTAATCCAAATCGCCTTTGTACACAGAACTAGGCAACGCGAGGAGTGATTCTACGCGTACTGGCGAGGTCCGTTGGCTACGGGCACCAGCATTCATGTAGCCAAAAAGATCATCATCGTAGTACTTGGCGGGATCTCCTTCGGTAGCAGGAGGATTCTTGCCTTCGCCAGGTGTAACATTTGAAATAGGCTTGCCCATTTCTTCAAGTCGATCGCGCAATGCACGGCGCAATGCTTGTGAAGAAACATAGGGAAGCTCCTGCCCGTTGTCGAGTGTAATTTTCTTAATCGGGTTGATATTATCTACATCTTTGTCCGCGCCATTTAGGCTAGCGAAAGAAACCTTAGATAAATAGGTAATGGTAATGCTATTCATTGTCGTTGTTTTTGAAGGGTTTGAGAACGATATTGAGTTGATTAAGTGCCGCAATCAGCGCGAACTGTTTGACCAGATTGAAGTTTTCTTCATTGATCTCTGCTTTAAACAAGTCAGCACTGACAACGAGGGCATACTTGTTTTGCATTCGCACTATTGCATCGTTAAACTGTTGCAGGGTGCGCGATTTTTGTAGATCAATAATGTATTTTCTTCCTGTCTTGGCATTCGATTTCTGTGACTGGGGATCACTTGCATTATCATAGGTAATGATAGCTCGCCCAATGGAGGTACCCAGCTTAAAAGCTTTTTCCTGAATTTCTTTGTTCATATTTGAAGGAATTAGAGGTTCATATAGCTCTACCAACCGCTTTAGTTGATTGAAATTTTTATAGCCGATATTTTCATTACCGATGAGGTAGGTATAGCACCGATAAAACAATTGACAAATCGTAGGCAGGATACTCTTTGCCTGCATTAGTTTTCCGAGAACTTCGTTGCGAATGCTTCGCTCCATCAGGTAGCTGTTATTCGCATTGCGTTCTGAGGTTTTCATAAACTTCAGACTAGGCATGAGCTGGTCAAACTGTAAACCATTGGCTTCCAGGTAGGCGATTGTTCTGACTACAAACTTGAAATTATTGAAGTACTCAAAACTACTGGGCCGCATGGTACCCGAGAATTTATCCGCTTTGAAACTGGCCAAGGTGATTACCTGCCGATCAAACTCAATGCCCAGGAAGTCATCCAACCCATTTATCGATTCTAATTCCTGATCCAATAAAATCTGCTGATAAATCGAATAGATCAGCATAAACTGTATCTCCTGCTGGCGTACGTAATCTTTCGGTAATTCAAGTGGTCTTTGCTCTGCACCCTTTTTTGCCTGGTAAAAACTCCAGACTTTGAAATTTTGCAAGTAACTACTATGAATCAGTGCCTCCTGATCCAGGTAAAAACTATGGTGTTGGCGATAGAGTTGGTATTGATTTTTAAGCGTGTCGGAGTCCAGTAAAAAACCGACAATGCTGTCCAAACCACTAACGTAATTATAGAAAGCAAACTTAGGCGCAAAGCGGCTGAGGTACATGGCTTTCCAACTCATTTTTTGCGTAGTGGGAGATTGGAAAGAATCAAAAACGGGATTTTTCAGCCCCATTAATGGAGAAGTATTCTGATAGCTAACTAGTTTTTTATAGGATTCCCCAGTTAAGTAGCATATTTCTTTTCCTTCCAGAAAATAGGCTGGTACAATCGGATCAAGTCTTGTAATCTTTATATAAGGCTCATTAAGGAAAATCTTTGCGTCTCCTTTTTCTCCTTTTTGATGAGTGAAACCATCCGACCCTAATTCATAGTCCTTGATTTTGAATCCTTTCTCCGCGTAGAATTTAGCGATTGCCGTAGCAAAATTGCTGTCTTCCTCTACCAGCGTAGCAAACTTGACCGCATTGTCTTTGTACTTTGGGGAAGGTTGGGGGTCATTGGTTACCAGTGCAGCAAGTCCGTAAGATTTCATCTTGAAAAACGGCGTCGCAGAAAAAGGATCTTTGGTAAAGTAGTACTTGTCGGCCTTCTCCCGAGCATTTTTACCGCTGGTATCATACAGTTCCTGCCCCATGAAATAATACAACTGCTCCAGTAAATCGAAAAGCTGTTCCGACTTTAACCAAAGACCATTGCCGTCTTCGCTCCAGCCGAAAGTGTAGAACGGAAAATCTTCCCGATCCTGACACACCGTCAGGTACTCGTACACACCCGCAATGCCGCTGTTTAAGAAAATATTCCCCGTGCGCTGAAAAGTGATTTCGGTAATCTTTGCCTGCTTGGCCATATTGTTATCTGTTTTACATTCACAAAACTAACCCCCACCTCTCCCAAATAGCGGGAGAGTAAAATATTCCCTCTAATCTTCCCCTCTCCGCTCCCGCAAATACGTCTGCAAGGCCTCAGGGTACAACACCTCTATTTCCCCTGGCAGCCCCAGGATGAACCGGCCAATCCCTTTCCAATTGCGGACTTGCCCTTCGAAGAAGGTACCATCGTAGCGGCGGTGGATGAAGGTGCGCGAAAGGGGAAATTCTTCCAACAGGAGGTGGTAGGCGGTATTGCTCAGTTTTAGCTTTACGTCCAGCCATTCGTAGCCGGTGAGGCCAAAAATGTCCATGGGGCTGGCCATCCGGCCGGGTGTTACGCGTTCCTCCAGGTACTCCACATCCTGAATTCGGCTGAGTTTGTACTGGCCCTGGCGATCTTTATCCATGTCCCAGCCGATGAGGTAGCGGTAGTCCTGGGTGATTTCCAGCACCTCTACTCGGCGATCTTCGACCTTTTCGCTGGAAAGGGAATGATACCCTTTAATAAGTACGCATGATTTATTTTCCAGTGCCACCCGCAAGAGTTGCAGAATGCGATTGGCGTGCAACTGCGGCAGTGCGTCCGCCAGTGGAATCATGCTCAGGTTGAGATCAAATTTATGGAGAATGGCCTGCGCCAGCGGGGAAGTTCCCGCCGTTTGCTGAAGGTGGTCTTGCAAGAAGAAAAGCTCGTCGGGTTCCAAAACGGATTGCCGACCTCTTTCTAACTGCAACTGCAAAAAGAAGCAATCATTCTGATCTTTATCGTAATGGTAACCAAGCTTTTCTATCAGTTGCAAATCACGATAGAAGGTGCTTTCCGATTGGCCCAGAATATTCATCAAATGGCGAGCACTTCGGCGCGGTGTAGAATTGAGCAGGCGAATTAATTTAAAAATGCGGAGCACGCCTTGTTCTGTTTTGCCACTCATGGTTTTGGGTGTTGGTCAGAGATTTTATTGCAGTAGAAATAAAAACTACCAGAGAATTTAAATCTACAACATTAAATCCAACCGACCAAACCCCTACCTCCTCTCCAACACCAACCACTGATAAGGCCCCAGCACCAGTACATTGTACGCTACCTGCGGCCCCAGGAAATGCTGCCAATGGCCATCGCCTGGAGGGGAGAGGTGGATTTCGGTACTTGCTGGACTGTAATTGATGCGAATCTGGATTTGCTGTTCGGCAGTACTCCATTGCCAGGTCAGGAGATGATCGCTGGAATTGAGCAACTCCCAGCGGCCTGTGCGTAAGGCTGGTTGCGCGAGCAATTGCAGGAGGTAATCGTAAAAAGCAACTTGCTGAGCATCTACAGGAGCCAAACCGGGGAGCTTGGATAAGGCTAGGCCATCCGTTGCAAGGCCATAGGCTGCCGGATCAAATTCTAAGGGCTGTCGCCCCAGCTGCACAGGTAGCCGTTTGCGGCGGCCTTCCCATTGCCCTTCGTAGAAAAAGCTCAATCCCGGCAGGGTATACGTCGCCAGCGCTGCGGCCTTGGCTTTGGCGGGTGCCATCAGGGAAAGGATACGGTCTTCGTCGTGGTTTTCCAGAAAACGGGCGGATTTGGTTTGGAAATCCATGGCTGCGTAGAGGTGCTCCCGTACGCTACCTAGATTGCCTTCCAATAAGCGATCGCGAAGTCGTTTGTCGTAGGTAAAATCGAATCCTTGCTGCTGTAGTGTCCACTCGCGATCCCAATAGACTTCCGCCAGGAAACAAAATTGAGGGAATTTTTCCTTGACTTTACGAATCGCTGCGGGCCAAAAATCATAAAGCGTTTCCGTCTGCTCGTGGAGTACATGCCCCCAGGTTTGTCGAAAGACATCGGCGAGCGTCAACATCGCCATGTCGCAACGAACGGCATCGCAAACTTCCGCTATCTCAAGCAGTTGTTCCTGCATAAATGCGCGGGCTGCCGGTGCTGCGTAGTTGACCTGCACGGTGTCTTGCCAGGCTGCAAAATAAGGGTCTTTGCCGTGGGCAAAAATTTTGGCTTGGTTAGCCGGTAGTCGATAATAGGTCACTTGATCATGCGCCAGTTGGTCTTCTCCTACTTCCAGAAATACATCCGGGTGTTGGGTTATCCAACTGCTTTCGGCGTGAAAATGGTTGGGCACAAAATCCAGCATCAGTTTCAAACCATAGTTATTGAGCTTCGCTTTTAGCAGCTTAAGGTCACCGGGCTGCCCCAGAGCAGGATCCAACTCATAACGATCAATAGCGTAAGGAGAGCCAATGATATCTTCCTCTGTCCAGTCGGGAAGTACCCGGCTATAGGCTTGCTTCAGGCCTTCTTCCAGGGCGTAATTCAGTGCATTCGGCCCGGTCTTCCACACGCCCATCAACCATACATAATCAACCCCCAATACGCCCAATTGCTGCCAATAAGCATCAGGTACTTCCAGCAGTTGGGTCGCTGCACCGAAGCGTTTCCGCCAGACGCGGGTATTGATCTCGTAAAGAATGGGATGCATAGGAGAAGGGTTAAAAATCGTCTAGTTCCTCAATGTTTTCTTTGGTGTGGGAAGGAGGCTGCATATCCTCCTGCACAAACTGGCACCATTCACAGTCTTCTTTACCACAACCGGTATAAAAATCCTGCCGCATAATCTTATCGTAAGTTGATTTGAGCAAGTCTTTGACTTCCTTCATTTCAGCCGTGGTAAAAGCAACCGTTTCTATCGTAAGGTCGCCTTCTTTATTGATATCGAGGTAAGAAATGGCTGCCGATTTTACTTGTCGCGTTTCGCCACTTCTGCTTTCCCAAAGGAGTTTATAAAAAGCCAATTGCCGCCAGTAGTTGCCACCTTCAGGTTTGGTTGCCGAAGGTGCTCGCAGCTTGTTGGCATTGTGGCTTCCTGTTTTGTAATCAACAATTTGCACCTGTCGGTCATCGAGCAAATCTACGCGATCAATGACGCCTTTGAGGGGAACCCCCTCCAACTCTACTTGCTGGATTTTCAGTTCTGTCCTACACTGCGTCGTCCAAGTATCATTAAATTGTTGGTGGTAGCGTTGTAGGTTGCGCTGCCCTTGGTCGAGGCGCTGTGTGTATTCTTCTGGTGTGAAATACGCCCGCACTTTTTCCATTTCTTCCTGAAAAAGCTCTTTTAAGACTTTCACTGTGGGGAAGGTCCGCTTTTCTTGCGCCAGCATCAGGTTGAAATACCGCTGCAAGGCATTGTGCATAGCGTGCCCGTACGAAGCAGCTGGCCGTTGAATTTGTGGTGCCTGCAAAACCACTTCGTAGAAGAAACGCAGGGGGCAGTCGAGCATCCTCAGCCAGGTGGAAGGACTCAACTCAAAACCATCCAATAGTTTGGCTACCGCCGAACGCTCTAATGCAGGCAAGACCGGGGTATCTACTTGTTGCAGCAGCGTAAGCTCGTAGGCTAAAAGCGCAGCCGTATCCAGCAAGATTTCCTTTTCTTCGATCCCCGTAGCAGCTACTATTTCGTCCACAAAACGACAAGCTTGCTGCGGTTTGTCCTTCGCATTTTTTTGTGCGTAAGAAATATACAAATGTTCTTTGGCTCGGGTGACAGCTACGTAGAACAAGCGCCGCCGGGTTTCATCACCAAACGTTTCCCCCGAAAGGGTAAGGGTATCCGGAAGCGGGAAGCGATTGCCACGGCGCCCGCCTTCTTCCCAGGCTGCCTTGGTCGCATCAAGCACAAAGACGGTATTAAACTCCAGGCCCTTAGAGCTGTGGGCCGTCACTAGATGAACGCCATCTTCGAGCTCGATGTCTTTGCGCATCGACAGCGAGAGTCGGTTGCCGTCCATCTGGTCCAGCATGGTCAGCAAATCACCTAAGCCCAGACGAGGCCTTCGGGCAATTTCTTCGCGGAGAAAGTCGAGGAAAGTTTTGGCCACCTGCACCTGCCACAGTCGGTCGGGAGCTTGCAAGGCCGCCGCCAGTAAGCCGCTGCCATTGAGCAAGTGCTCCACCAATTGGGGCAGGCCCGTATCTGCCACCATCGCGTGGATAGCCTCCCACCATTCCCCCAGTTTTTTCAAGCGGTCGTGACTGGCCAAACCCTGGGGCCATTGGTCACTTTGTTGCAACCATTCGCGCCAGCTGGGGCGTTCCTGGTAAGAGATATTGGCCAAGGCTGCCGCCATTTTTGCCAAATCCAGGGGTAGTATTTGAAAACAGCGATAGTGCAGCAGCTTAAACAAGCGATAGTCACCACTAAAGCTCGAGCGCTGTTCATCGTGCAGATAGGCCAGCATTTCCCGTAGCTGACGGATCATCCGACTGTCGAGGATATTGGTTTTCCGGCGGGTTTGGTAAGGAATTCCTTCCTTGTCCAGCATTTCTTGCAGCTGTTGCACCTGCTGGTGGCGGGCGTAGATGATGGCCATCTCGCGCCAGGGAATGCCTGCCTGCTGCTGGGCACGCAGTTGTTGCATAATAGCCACGGCTTCCTGAAAACTATTGGGGTACACCAGTACTTCTGGCACCACCGCTGAAGTTTGCCGCAAGGGCAAAGCTGCCCGCAAGTTTTTTGCGACCCCCAAATCGGCCAGGTGGCGGGTGATCCGTTGTTCATTGTGGGTGATCAGCCCGCCCGCAGCATCGAGCACCGCCTGGGTAGAGCGGTAGTTTTGCTGCAAAAGCACCACCTTGATCTGCTCCTGATATTGCTCATAATAATCCACCAGATTTTTGAGCCGTGCCCCCTGAAACTCAAAGATCGATTGGTCGTCGTCGCCCACGATAAACAGGTTGGGCTTGTCCCAAAAAGCGGCCAGCAGGTGGAGCAGTTCATTTTGCGCTCCATTGGTATCCTGGTATTCGTCTACCAGGAAATAGAGGTACTGTTCCTGGTAGCTGCGCAAAAGCAGTTCGTTTTCTTTAAACGCTGCCAATACCCAGAGAATCATATCGGCGTAGTCGTAGCGCTTCAGGCGGGCCAAACCTTGCTCGTAAGCCGGGTACAAGGCTACCGCTGCACGCAAGATTTCCATCCTCAGCACTTCGGTTTTGACCTTGCTTTCTTTCAGGTCACCAGCTTGGTACTGTCCGTATTTACGTTGGTAACGAAACTCCGGCCGCTCGGGCAAATCAGAGAGGTAAGCAGCGATGGATCGTTCCAGGTAGGCCGGCGTCCAGTCTTCTGTTTTCATCAACTGGAACAGATCGCGGAGGTGCTTTTCGTAAAAATGGGGGTGGATTTTTCCTCTCCGCAGCGGATTTTCCATGTCCAATTGCAGGAGCAGCTCACGGGTGAGTTCTATCTGTTCCAGCTCGGTGATGGGCTCTAAGCCTTGTCGACCAAAGTAGGATAGATTCTCCTGGATGACCGTATTGCAAAAGGAGTGGAACGTAAAGATGTGTACCCGGTGCGCTTCGGGGCCGATGAGCTCCAGCAGGCGCTCGCGCATGGCACGCACCCCTGCATCGGTAAAAGTGAGGCAGAGGATGCTCTGCGCGGAGGTGTCGGTAGAGAGTAGGATTTGTCCGATGCGGGCCGCCAGAATATGCGTCTTCCCCGTCCCTGGTCCGGCAATGACCAGCACGGGTCCCTCGATCTGTTCCACCGCTGCCCGTTGATCAGGGTTCAGGCGGGCCAGTTCTTTGGTGAATTCCGCATGGTAAAGCGCCGCATTCGTATCCATAAATATTGGGCCTGCTGTTAGATCAAGACTTCAGCGGCTAAGATAAGGAAGCAATCCGTTTGGGGTCAACTCTGTAGCGAAAAAAGGAGGGAGAGGCAAAAGGTATCGGGATTTGACTAATTCTTTTTTTCCTCTTAACTTAGGGCTTGTTCGTTTCAAATTTACAAAATGCGCGTACTCTCTACAATCGTTATCTCTGCCTGCTTCTCTGTGCAACTTAATGCCCAAACTATTTATGCCTTATCGAGTATGGATGAGATTTTCCGTATGGACGTAGGTACCTGTTCAACTGAGCTGGTTACCGCACTTCCCCCTCTTCGGTTTACGGATATTTCTTTTCACCCGAATGGTAATTTGTACGGCATTTCTTCAAATGGGAACCTATTTCAGATGGATACGGTAACCGGAAATGTATTTTTCTTGCACAGCCTTCCGATAGAAGATCCTGAACTGGCCATTTTTAATGCCCTAACCATTGGGTTTGATGGCACATTTTATGCATCTGGAACACATGGAGATTTATATACTTACGATTTAGCAACGGACACTAATGAGTTGCTTGGCAATTTTGAAGTCGGCATTTCTGGCGATCTTACTTTTTACGACGGAGAGCTTTACGTAGCCACGGTAACTCGCCAAATTCTTCTGGTAGATAAAGAAAATCCCGCCAATAGTAGTGTCGTAATGAACAATGCCCCTAATGGAGATACCTATTTATACGGTCTTTCTTCTGTAACTGAAGATTGTACAACCAGCGTTACTTACGCGCTATCGAACGAAAATTCCCGGCTTTACCGAGTAGATTGGGATTTAAACCTTTTATCTCCTTTGTGTTCTTTCAGTAGGGAATTCTTTGGTAGCGCAAGTACATCTGAGTTTCTTCAATCCATAAAACCCTTGCAATTTGTGTCCACGGAGGTCACGCAACCAAGTTGTGGCCTTGACAACGGAGCCATTTCAGTAACAGCTAGTGGAGGTATGGGAGATTTAGTTTACTCGATGAATGATGAGATTTTTCAAAATGGAATTTTTGCAGAAGACCTTCCGCCAGGGAATTATACCATTACCATCACCGATGAAGATAACTGCACCATCCAGCAAGAGATTCAACTTAATAATTCCTTCTTTTTGGAAATTATTGACCTCTCCGTAGAAAATACCTCTTGTGGAGAAAACAATGGGGAAATCATCCTAATTTCCTCGGGGGGCACAGGCAGTATTTCTTTTTCGGTCGATGGTATTAACTTTCAAACCAGTGGGGTCTTTGGCAACCTGGTGCCTGATGAATATACCGTTTATGCCGTAGATGAAAGTAATTGTATCGTAACGAGCGATGTCGAAATTTTAAGTTCAACTGGACCAATGATCGTTGATATCCGTACAATTGAAAGTGATTGTGGAGAAAACAATGGGGAAATCATCCTGAATGTAGAAACCAATTCCCCCATCGATCAGATTTTTGTTAACGACCAAAGTTATTTCTCTTTTGATGTCATCAATAACTTGTCTTGCGGAGAGTACCTGGTTAGCATCACTGATATCAACAATTGCTCTGTTGAGGAACAAGTGACGATCATACAATCAGAATGCCCCATCTACATTCCCAATGTGTTTTCACCTAATAATGACGGGGTCAATGATACCTTCCGCATTTACCCACACCCCATGTTTAAAGGCACTTTGTTGAGCTTGAAAATTTTCACCCGATGGGGTGGATTAATCCATGAATCTTATAACTCCAGCGCTGGATACTTAGCGTGGAACGGAACTTATCAAGGCAAGATGCTCGGAAGCGGTGTTTTTGTCTATGCGCTAGAGTATATTACCGAGAGCGGTGATGCAAATATTATTGCAGGGGACGTTACCCTCATCAGGTAACGTCCCTACTCCTCCACCTCCGCAATATAGTGGAAGAGGCGATCAGACCAGCCATTGATCTCCGCCGTCCAGTTTCCGGTTTTGATGCCGTGGGTATGGGTGGAGATATCGATGATGTAAGAGGTTTTGTAGGGAGAGGTATCCGCAATAACCTTCTTACCGTTCGCAGCATCAATATCCTGGCTATCGGAAATCACGACCAGCCGATCGGCTTGATCGGCCAGGCCTTCGGCTTTCAGCCACTCGCACAACTGGTGCGTGAAGATACCTCCACCGCCCACCTGGGCATTGATAGCACGCTGGTCGTTGAAGATGCCAAAGCCTTTGCTGTTGTTCCACAGCACGTGGGCACCCTTACAGCCGTAGTCGCTACCCGCCGTGAAGACCAGCAGCACATCCTCAAACATATAGCCGGCCAGGGCGGCGAGCGCAAAGGCAAGGTCCATACGGGAAAACTTGCTACCCTGGCTCGTCAAGGCACCCATACTTCCGGATACGTCTACCGCGAGGATGGTCGTACCTGGAATTTTACGGGTTGCAAAGCTTCGCGCCATCAAGTCTTCCAACTGTGCAGAAAACTGAGGAGCGTGCCGCTGGGCGGCCAAAAAATTCAAGGGTGTCAACCACTTGGAGTTGGCCTTTGCCAAAGCGCTGGTCATCAATTGGCGGCTCACGCCAGCTTCGGTCATGCCGCGCAGGTTGCGCAACAGGGCCAATGCACCCAGCTTGTTTTCCTCCAACAAGCGCGTGAAGGTTGTGGCCTTGTCTTCTCCGGCAGAGAGGTTGCTCTCCCAGGTATCGGCAGCGGTCAGTTGGTTGTTGACCAAGTCTTGCAGTGCCTTCGCATTGGTCTGCGTAGGTACCGGGTGCACGAGGTTGACCACGTCTACCAGGCTAAGGTCGTGCGCGGCACGCTTGTACTTGGCGATCTGGTAAGCATCGTACTGATCGAAAGCCTGCGCCAGACCTTTCTTGATACTCTTAGGAATCGGCTTGAGTGTTTTGCGCTCCAACACCAGTGGCAACATTGCCAAAGCATCCATGGTCATATCAGGACGGGTGCAAATTTTAGCCAACAAATCGGCCACACCAGCACTGCCATGATGCTTGAAAAGTTGCAAAGCCAGATAAATCGGCGTGTGCCGTAGGCGTTGTTCAAAGCGCGTTTCCAACGCAAGTTGAACAATCACCTCAGGAGTTACTTGTGGAATCAGTTCCTCCATGCGTGCCATAATGGTATCCGCAGACTGGTAGTAGGTGCTTTCCCAAAGCAGGTTGGCCATGGTCACCCGGCGCAAGGCTTGTTCCTGGGTATACTTTCCAGCTGCCGGAGTTGTTTTTCCGGCAATGGTGCCGGTAGAGAAAAGAGAGCGCGTTTTACGTTTATTAAATTTCATGTCACTTCATTGATGAGGACTCAAGGTGCTCTAATGAGAAAATTAGTTGATTTTAGGTGTTGCAAGCCTTGAATTAATGTTCCCTTTGTAGCATAAATTCACCTTTTGCAAAAAGTACTGAGGAGAAAAAATGGAAGCGGTTTTTTTCCGACGTTTTATCTTAAACTACGGGGCCAACGGAAGTATTCTTTCGAATAAATCCGGGCGAACCCCGGTGGGAGTCGATACCCACAGCATCGGCGTGGAAACGAAGTATCCGCAGACCTCACTGCCTCAGTTAATATTATCCGAGAGAAAATTTGCAGCCGTATAGTATTGATGGTAAATCGAAGTAACGGTTTTGCATCACTGCCCGGATAGGTCTATGTCAATTGTATTCATTTGTTCCTTTGAACACCACAAAGAAGCACCCCTTACTACGCAGTCTTTTTGCGTAGTAATAAATTTGAAAATAAAAAAGTTCCAGAAGGACTGTTAATCACTGATAAACAAGAAGTTGCGTTGATTATTTTTTTCTGAAAAAAACTTCCCGATTGGGTTAATCCCGAAAACGGGACGAAAATTTTCTAATCCGCTATAGTCAAATCCCGTTTGATCGGGGGGATGAGTTAAGGTGATGTTTGAAGTATTCAAGCCACTTGTAGTAAGACCACTAAACTTAATCCTCAAGCTAATGACTAAATTATTTTCACGTTTTTTCTACAAATGTTGAACAAATAACTTTTCTTTGCATTAAGTAATTCTACAAATGTTGAAGAAATGAAAGAATTAGGAAACCTGGAAGAGACCATCTTGCTGTTGGTCATGGCCATGAACGAAGAAGCTTATGGCTTCTCCGTGAGCGAAGCCTACCAGGAACACATGGGAAAAAGCATCTCCATCAGTGCGGTACATGCGGTGCTCGCCCGCCTGGAAACCAAAGGGCTCATTCGCAGTGAACTCGGCGGAGCTACCAACGAACGAGGTGGCCGACGCAAGCGTATTTTTACGGCTACCGCGCTGGGAGAAGAAGTACTGGCAGAAATCAAAGCTTCTCGCCAGAAATTGTGGTCTCAAATTCCGGGCTTATCATGAGTAACGTTTATGCTCCTCCCCCTGCCTGGGCGCGACGGTTTCTGACCTGGTTCTGCGATGAGCATTTGCTGGAGGAAATTGCCGGCGACCTCGAGGAAGCCTACTACCACCGCTGCACCAAATTGGGCGAAAGCCGGGCCAGACAGCTCTATGTAGCCGATGTTTTCACCTTTTTCAAACCCTACGCCTTTGAGAAATACTCGCGGGCCAAACAATTCTTACCCATGTTGGACAATTACTTCAAAATTGCTTTGCGGAACATTTTTCACCGCAAGGGTTTTACCGCCATCAACGCCGTAGGCCTGATCGTGGGCATGAGTGCGATCATTCTTATTGGTCGTTATCTCCACCATGAGTACACTTATGATGAGGCCGCCGCCCAAGCTGATCTCACTTATCGCCTGGTCAACAAATACCGCGACCAAATCTATACCTGCATGAGCTTTCCCCGTTTCAATGAATCCGAGGGAGAGGAGCAATTGGCTTTACTAAATCACCTTAAGACATACGATCAGGTGGCGCAAGCTTGTCATTTTGTACCAACGAATTCGGATATCGGCGGTGGCGGGCAATACTTTGTTCGTTTCGACGAAGAACAGCTGGTTACCAACAATATTTTGTTTACCAATACAGGAGCTGCTTTCCAGGAGCTATTTCCGCAAACCTTTCTATTGGGTACACCCGGTGCGGCTTATAGCAATTTTTCTACCGCAGTACTTACGGAAAGTCTGGCTCGACGATGGTTTGGCGAGGATTGGGCGGTACGCAGATTATTGGGCAAAAACCTGCAAATAGGGGAAGATAATTTCGTGCTGGCGGGTGTCATTGCCGACGTACCAGACAATAGCCATTACACTTTTGAAATGCTCCTGCACCAGCAACGTATCCCCAGTTGGGCGGCCTACACTTACGTGCAATTAAAACAACCAGGCCAGCTGGCTGCGGTAATGACCCAACTGAACCAGGACGTGGACCTCGTTTACCCTGGCTACAGCGAAGACGAACTGTCAAAAGGAGTGGAGGCTGTCGCCCTCAAAGACATCCACTTTACGGAGGATATGCTTTACGAGATCAAGCCCGTTGCCAATGCCAATTACCTTTCGGCTTTTGGCTGGGTGGGGTTGATTGTTCTGTTGATTATCTGGACCAACTACACCAACCTCTCGGTAGCCATGTACGCCGACCGCCAGCGGGAAATCGGGATGCGCAAAGTGCTGGGGGCCCAGGCCAATGATATTTCTCTTCAGTTGTTGTTGGAAGCGGTGTGCCTGGCCTTTATATGCTTACCCCTGATCCTGATGGTAGTCACCTTTGTCGTGCCGTATTTTGATGCATTGATGGGCGTTCAGATAGGCATCCAGTCCTTGTTTTCTATTACGTCGCTGCTCACTATTGCGGGTTTGTTGCTACTCACCGGGCTCATCAGTGGCAGCTATCCAGCACTGGTTTATGGCCGCCGTTCGACCATGAAGCTTTTTGGTAAAGACTGGCAAAAGGTGTTTGGTAACCGACACTTCAATTTCCGCAACGCATTGATTACACTTCAATTCTTTCTCGTGATCGGCTTGTTGAGTATGACCTTTTTTATCTTTCAACAAATGAAGTTTGTGGAAACCACGGACCTGGGCTTTGAAAGCGAAGGGATCATCTACTTCAATATCGATGGACAGGAAAAACTTCAGCAACTGCAAACGGTCTTGGAAGCCATGCCGGAAATTGTCTCTACGGGGGCTGGTGGCGTGCCTGGCTCAGAGATGTTTAACCAAAGCACCTACAAACTCAAAGATACGGAGGTGGTGCTTGCGGATGGTACGGAACAGTATATCAGCTGGGGCAGTTTAAAAACCTTGGGTATCGACTGTGCCAGTTGTGCGGCCTTGGAAACGGGTAAAGACCGCGTTTTCGTCATCAACCAAACCGCAGCCGAAAAATTGGCTACCATCAGAAATACGACCCCGGAGCAACTTCTGGGAGATATTCTGATTACGGAGCCGGAGTGGGAGAATGAGCAATATGGCTTTGGTATCCCTCGCACTATCGACGGCATCATTGAAGACTACAATTTCTTCAGCCTGAAGTACCCTCATCAGTCGCTACTATTGAGTGTCTATCGGGAAGCTCCCTACGCTTACGAGATGCTCGTCAAGGCCAACACCAAAGATTGGCCCACAACCTTGCAAAAAATAGAAAAGGCGTATACCGCTATCGAAACGGAACGCCCCTTTGAAGTCAACTTCTTAGAAGACCGACTGGCCAAACTTTACGAAACAGAAACGCGCTCGGGAAAGCTGTTGGCAATATTGGGGATGGTAGCCATTGTTCTGGCCCTCATGGGTTTGTCGGGCGTGGTAGCCTATCTGGCTTACCGTCGGCAAAAAGAGATCGGAATTCGGAAGGTACTGGGCGCTTCGGTCAGAAGCATATTGTTCCGATTTCACAAAGAATTCAGTGCCTTACTATTGGTCGCGACTATCTTGGCCTTGCCTATCTCGCTGTACCTGGCCACCCTCTGGCTGGATAGCTTTGCCTTTCGGATTCAGCCGCATCCCCTGGTAATTTTTGCGGCGGGCTTAATCACGCTGGTATTGGTGCTGATTGTGATCAGTATCCAAACGAGGAGGGCGGCTACGCGTCCGCCGATGGAGGTGTTGAGGGCCTAGGGTAGTGTGCATTAAAACTTATAACACTCCACCTCCTTACCACCACCCCGGCGACCACCGCGCTTTTTGTTACCTTTATTACCACTACGATTGAGACCCAGCGGGAACAACTTGACGCCTACATAAAAATCACCACCACTGAGCTGCTTGGATTTTGTGAAAGCGCCTAGCTGATCGGTACCGATAAACAGCGGGCCCAAACGAGCAGCGAGGCCCAGGCGCAGGTCGTTCATGGCGTACAGCGAAACGGGCATACCAACACTCCACCAATACCGATCTATACGGGGCGTGAGGGCGATAGTGGTATTGCGGGTGAGGCTGGCACCAGCGGGAGCAATTCCGGTCAACACATTGGCTTCCACTTTGGCCCATTCCGTAAAGGCATAAGTAGCTTGTAAGCTCAGGGTGGTAGGCAAGCGCAGGGTGAATTCGTCGCCCACACGGGAGATGCTGTTGTCATCAAAAACATCTTCGCTGAGCTGGGCAGCAGCTTGTGCCAGGCCTTGCTCGGTATCAAGGTTGTTGTAGCTGTCGGTCAAAGTGGTGGCCAATTGGCTGCTGTTGAAGCGGTGGCGCTCACTCTCTTTAAAAAGCAAGTTGCCGATATCTAAAACAGCAACACCAAATTCCCAGCGGTAGAAATCGTCGCCCAGATCAATCCGATAGAGTAGGCCCAGATCGGCCGCCCAGCCGCGGCCGGGGCTATCGGTAAAATCGTCGTTGGCAGCATTGCTGGTGAAGCCTGCTTCCAAGCTAAAATCAGTACCTTCCAAACCAATGGTATTGGGCAGTTTGCTGAGGCTAAAATCCTCTTCGCTGACCAAGTAGGCCGCACGTTGCCCCCACAAGCGACGGATGGAAAGCCCAAGCAATAATTCTCCGTTATTGGTAAAAATGCCCTGACTGATATTGAGGCCTGCCTCCGTCCAGGAAGCTGCCGCGCCCCGGAATTTATCCAGCGTGAAAGTTTGCTGGCTGGGGATATCATTCCACTGGTAATAGCCCAAATCTTCGTCAAGACCTTTAGCGCTGAAGAGCGTCTGCCAGCGGGTGAAGATCCCAATGCGTGTTTGTGGTGCTACTTTGACCGAAAAGCTCGGGCCGAGAACACTATTGAGCTGCTGACCATAATAGCTATTGTTTTCGAAATAATCGTAGACCAGAACATCATCGTCCGGGTTGAGGTCGGCGGGTAAGTCCCTGGCAAAAAACACTTGCAGGTCTTTGTCTCGATTACGCAACAGGCGGGTAATACTCGTTTCCTGGAAATACGCGTAATTATTGGCAAGAAAAGTACTCACTTCGCCCAGGTTGATATCCCAGTTGTAAGGAGTACGCCCAGGAGAAGCTGGATTGACCAAAGCACTGTTGATACCGGCGTAGGTATCTGTTCGCCACCCTAGTTGGAATTGTGCCTGGAGTAATAACGGAAATAGCAGGAACCCTGCGATCAGTAAACGCATGTTGAAGTTGGTTGTATTGTACCTGCGTTAAAGCGAAGAGCGTATTGATCCTACTTCGCGACAGGTGTAGTTGCTAATCTTGTTGTATTTGGTAAAAAGTAGATGGTACTTGGTATAGCATCCTTTTTAGGAATCCACGAATCCCTATACCCTCTACTAAGTACTTGGTAACTTGAGGCTTACCCAGTCATTTTTTCCTTTTAGGAATACAAAAGGTAAGCTTCACGTCAAATAGGGCCAAAAAACGATGATTCCTATCACTACTGCACCAATAGCACAAAGGAGTACCGCGGCGGCGGCAGTATCTTTGGCTTTCCCGGCAAGGGGATGATAGTCGGGAGAAACCAGGTCGGTCAGGAATTCAATCGCTGTATTCAACGCTTCGGCGGCAATGACTAGTGTAATGCAGCCTGTTAAAATAGCCCATTCCCAGCGTTTGATGCCGAAATAAAGCCCTGCGGTGATGACCAATATTGCCGCCAGCAGGTGCAACCAGGCATGCGCTTGCGTACGAAAAAGGGTCGCTACACCTTTGAATGCGTAACCAAAACTGCGCCACCGTTGCTGTAAATAGGTCCACATAGCATTGAAAATTTCCCGATAAACTCTAAATTTACTGGACTTTCCGTATTCACCGAAAGTTGTAGAGAGAATTGGGGTAGAAAGTAGAGGGATTTAATGAACACCCAGTTCAGCCTACAAGATCAATAATAAATGGAAATAATTACCGGAATCGGTATCGCAATAGGAGGGATTCTCTTGGTGGTTTTGCTGCGTTCTCTGACGACCTTCTTCCACGAAATGGGGCATGCGGTGCCCGCGTTGCTGTTTACTGATGAAAAGGTAGAAGTGTTTGTCGGGTCCTACGGCGACCTGAGCAACGCCTTGCGATTGAACCTTGGGAGACTGGTACTTTACCTGAAATGGAACCCTTTTGATTGGAAGTTGGGCATGTGTCGTCATTCCGGCGGTATGGCCGTTTGGCAACAGTTGATTACGATTTTGGGAGGACCTTTGGCGAGTACGCTCATCGCAGCTGGGGCAATATTTGTACTCAGCCAGAAAGGCGTAAGTGATGCCTGGCTTGGCCTCGCCGCCATCTTTACCGGAGCTGCATTGATTGATCTCATGGTCAACCTGGCTGTCAGCGATGGAGGCATACAGATGTACGATGGAGGGACCACCTATTCCGACGGGGCCCAGTTGAGGCAATTGTTTCGGATAATGAGGCTTCCCGAGGTTTATTTTGAAGCGCAAGATGACTTTGCACAAGGCAATTACCCCGCAACCTTGACCAAGTGCCAGCACCTGTTGGAGGAAGGCAAGCACCAGGCTCCTATCTATGAACTATGTTGGGAAGCATTGGAAAAGCAGGGGGATTATGAAAATATCATTGCCTTCTACCATGATTATAAAACCAGGCACAGCCTGAAATTCCAGGATTACTTTAGATTGGCCAAAGCTTCTCAACAGCTAGGGCAGCTCGAGCAGGCGCTTAAATACTACGACCATTGCAGCTATCTGGACTACACCAACGCAACACCCCGCTACGAAAAAGGGCGAATACTAATGGAGCAAGGCTACTATGGCCCCGCATTGGAGGAATTGCAGTTGAGCAACAACCTGCAAAATGACCATCAAGATACACTTGCGCTGATGGCCGGGTGTTATTTACATTTCAACCAACTTACCGCCTGTGAAGAAGTCTTGGTGAATGCCCGAACCTTGGATCCTGCCTTGCAAAATGCTGCCGTCAACTACTATTGGGGCCTCTTTCAGGAAAAGAAAGGGAATGATAAGGAAGCGCTCGCCGCGCTGCAACGCGCCAGTACATTGGGCTTTCAGCACCACGGTTTACCAATGAAAATGGATGATCTGGAACGGGCAATTAGCAATAGGCTTTAGCTCCCCTTAAACCTGGACACTTTTCCCTCGTCAAAGCACCGTTGTTTATAAAAACTCATCCTACCATGCGCCATTTATACCTCGTATTAATCTGCTTAACAGCTAACGTTCTTACTGCTCAGGAACTCTACTTCCCTCCCGCTTTCGGGAATTGGCAAACCCAGGACCCCGCTGAACTCAACTGGTGCGAAACCGAACTGCAAGATCTCCACGATTTCCTCGACGAGCGCGACAGTAAAGCGTTTATCGTCTTGAAAGATGGCCGAATGGTGATTGAGTGGTACTATGACACCTTCACCAAAGACAGCATCTGGTACTGGGCTTCCGCCGGAAAAAGCCTCACTTCTACCCTGGTCGGAATAGCACAAGAAGAAGGACTGGTGGATATCGAAAATCCTACCAGCGACTACCTCGGTACCGGTTGGTCTAGCCTCACGCCGGAGCAGGAAGCACAAATAACCGTACGTCATCAACTGACCATGACTACTGGCCTTAGTGATCAAACGGGTGATGTGGATTGTACAGACCCCGAGTGCCTCGTTTATCTCGCCGAGCCGGGTACGCGGTGGGCTTACCATAATGCCCCCTATACGCTTCTGGAATCCGTGATAAGTAATGCCGCAGGCCAGGGAATAAATCAATTCTTTGCTTCTCGGGTCGGAAATACCATCGGTGCCATTGCTGCGTATTTGCCACTGGGCTACAATCGCGTTGTATTCAGCAGGCCACGAGATATGGCGCGCTTCGGTTTGTTGATCCTGGCCAACGGGCAGTGGAATGGAACCACCGTCTTTGGCGACCAAGCGTATTTAGAGGCGATGCGTACACCTTCGCAGGAACTCAACCCTTCTTATGGTTATTTATGGTGGCTCAACGGCCAGGAAAGTTACATGTATCCCACCTTGCAGTTCAACTTTCCAGGGCCACTGATTCCTACCGCTCCGGCCGATGCTTATGCTGCTTTGGGAAAAAATGATCAGAAACTCTACATTGTCCCTTCACAAGGGCTGGTGATTATCAGAATGGGCAATGATGCCAGTGACGGGCCCCTGGCCATCTCTGATTTTGATGTCACCCTATGGGAAAAAATCAGCAACCTGAGTTGTACTACGAGTACGGAAGAGGTTGTTTCTGGTAACCAACTAACAATAGCCCCTAATCCAGTAAACGATTACTTGCAGCTGAATACCCAAGCACAAATTTCCCAATTACAAATTTCCAATTTACAAGGACAATCGTGGAGTTTGCCGCTAAGTTCCACTATCGATTTGGGGCAATTCCCTTCCGGATTGTATTTATTGCAAGTGAAATTCGAAAATGGCGAACGTTTGGTGAAAAAGCTCGTTGTTAAGTAAATGAGTAATACTTATCAAGGAGTAATTATATTCTACCTGCCCGACAAAGGCTACGGTTATTTGCGGGTTCCAGGCACCAGGGAGGAGTTTTATTTCCGTAAGGAAAACCTGTTACAACCGGTTCAAGCCGGAGATATGGTGCGTTTTCTCTTAAAACAACAACGGCTCGGCTATTTTGCGGACCAAATTAAGTTGCTGAATCTGGTTTGAATGTTACTTTTGTACTTCAAGCCTCCCTAAGATGAACAAATGTATCCTCCTGCTGATCCTCGGATTGGCCTTTACGAGTTGTGTGAGTAAAAAGAAATTCCAGGCCAGCGAGCAGCAGTTTCAACAAACGACCGATTCACTGCAAAGGGTAAGCAACGCTCATATCACCCGCCTTAAGGACAGCCTCTCCTTTGAGCGGGGAGCCAATTATGCCTTGAGTGTTACGCAAGATAAATTGCAAGACCGCCTGGACATCCTGCAACTGGAAATAGACAACTTGAGCAGCAATGCCTCTTCCACCCAACAAGAATTGAACGACCGCCTGCGCCAGAAAGACCAGCTGATTGCTGAGCGCCAAGCCAAAATTGATGCCGTCAACCGTATTCTACGCACCCGACAGGAGCGCCTCACTGCGTTGAGCGAAGCGATACCACTCATCTTTACGGAACTAGCCATAGAAAGTGGTTGGGAACTCCTGCCTCGGAGTGGTCAGTTGGCCTTAGCGATCAACGAAGACAACCTCTTCCGAAGAGGCAGCACCAGCTCCCTCACTGCTACCGGAGAGGAAATCCTCAATCGGGTGGCTGCAATCGTTGTTAACTATCCAGAAATGCAAATCCAGGTCGTAGGGCATACCGACAATGTGCCCGTCCCTCGCGAAAGTCTCGACAACTGGCAGTACAGTGCCCTGCGGGCGGTGACGGTATTGAAGGGCCTCACCGCTAGTGGTGCCATTGGCCCCAACCGGGTAATCGCTGCCAGCAAAAGTGAGTACGCTCCTCTGGAAAGCAACGAAACCCAGGAGGGGCGTCAGCGCAATCGACGTGTAGAACTTCTCATCGCCCCCAGGGAATCGGATTTGGAACGCGATGTACGGAAAATCGTAGAATAGTTGTTATTTGGGAGAGCTTTCCTAATTTTGGCGTTTCTGATAAAAATAAAGCCATGCGGCAGTTGTGTTTTTGGATAATAGCACTTTTACTTTTTTCTCAATCGGCAACCGACACGATCCCCAACTTTACGTCGCCAGTGCAGGGAACCATCCAGCTTACGGGTACCTTTGGGGAATTGCGCAGTAATCATTTTCACGCCGGACTCGATATTCGCGGGGAAGTCGGCCGCCCGGTCTATGCCATTGCGGATGGTTTTATTTCTCGAATCTGGATCGCTGCAAGTGGTTATGGGCAAGCACTTTATGTAGAACATCCTCACAGCGGGCACACCGCCGTATATGGCCATCTGGATCGTTTTCGTGATGATATCATGGCTTTTACCCGACGCGAGCAGTACCGCCAAGAGAGTTTCACCCTCGACGCAGAACTCCCGCAGGATAGCTTCCCGGTTCGGCAAGGTGACCTGATTGGCTACATTGGTCAGCGGGGCTTTGTTTCTGGCCCACATTTGCATTTTGAAATCCGAGATACCGAGACCGACCGGACCCTCAACCCCATGAATTTCGGGATTACCGTACCGGATAGCCGCCAACCGCTGGTTCGTGGTTTACGTTTTTATGAACTAAGCGAAAGAGGAAGGGTGTTGAATGGGAAAGATTATTCGGTAAAAGGCCAGGGCGCTGGTAGATATTCCCTTACCATTGATACCCTTTTCACCAACCAGCCCATCATTGCCCTAGGCGTCAAAGCTTATGACCAGCAAGATGGTCGCCCCAATATGAACGGCATCTACAGCTTGGAAATATACCAGGATAGCCAGCTCAATTTTGCTTACCGGATGGATCATTTTTTGATCGAACAAACCCGCTATCTTAATGCCCATCTTGATTACGAACAGCAACAAAAAAACAACAGCTGGTTTCAACGTGCTTTTGTTCTCCCAGGAAATCAGTTGGATTTTTATGCAAGCAACGACCAAAAAGGACGCATTAAATTAGCACCCGGGCAAGCCAGCACCATTCGTATCAAGATCAGTGACCACCGGCAAAACAGCTCGGAATTATCTTTGGTTATCAAAAGACGGGAAGGCTCTGCCCCTTTGCAAAACCCCGTCTACACTTACTACCTGCCCTACGACGAAGAAAACTTGATCGACGATGGGCGGTTTCGGGCTCATTTCCCTCCCGGTATTTTTTATGAAGATATTTTTCTCGATTATGATCTGATCGAAGAAAGTACGGCTGGCCATTATGCGCCTACCCACCGCTTGCATCGCTCTACCACGCCTTTGCACCGGTACTTTGATCTACACATTCGGCCAGTAGGGTTGCCGGAGGCCTTGCGCGCTAAGGCCATCATCGTGCAATGCGATGACGGCGGAGAGCCGGTTAGCTATGGTGGAGAATGGACACCGGACGGAAGGTTGCGTGCGCCCGTTCGTACCTTCGGAAACTTTACCATCATGGCCGATACCCAAGCCCCCAAAGTGACACCCGAACGCCTGGCCGAAGACATGAGAGGTTGGCCAAGGTTCAGTTTCAAGCTTTCCGACAATTTCCCCACAAGAGGAAAAGCCCGCGACCTCCGGTTTCGGGCAGAGGTCGACGGGCAGTGGATTTTGATGGAATTTGATGGCCTCAGAAATCGCCTCTATCACGATTTTGACGGCCATATCCCCAGCGGAGAGCACCAGTTGGTATTACGAGTGATGGATGACCGGGGGAATGAAACTGTATTTGAACGACGGTTTAGGAATTAGATCAAATTCTGCCTTACCATCTGGATCGCGATAGCGATCAGCAGGATGCCAAACACTTTGCGCAAAGTAGCGGTAACCTGTTCAGAAATACGTTTTGACAGCCAATCAGAGCTGCGTAAAATCACGAATACGATCAGCAAGTTGATGACGATACCCGCCAGGATAGCGGTACTGTCAAACTCTGCTTTTAAGGATAAGATCGTAGTGAGCGTACCCGCTCCAGCTACCAGCGGGAAAGCAATTGGAACCACACTGCCCGAGCCTCCATCTTCGTGGTGATCACGAAAGAAACGAATACCCAGTACCATCTCCAGACCAATAAAAAAGATAATAAGCGCACCCGCTAAGGCAAAAGAAGCTACCTCCAGGCCAAATAGTGCCAGTACGGCATTCCCGAAAAATAAAAAACTCAACATGATGATACCTGCCGTAGCTGTAGCTACAGAAGCATTTATCTTAACGCCCTCGCGTTTCATGTTCATGATGATAGGTAAAGAACCGACGATGTCAATGACCGAAAAAAGGATCAGACTCACAGACAATACAGCTGCCATTGCTTTTTAAAATTAAAGGATTATCAATGTTATTACTAAAGCTATTAACGCTTCAAAAAGAAAAATAACTCCATAGAATAGTTCTTTTGGTTATTTAAACTTAAAATAGCCTATTTTTGTGTCAATTCGTATTTAGACATAATTATAAATATATGTTAGATAACCAACTTGACCCCATTGACCGCCGGATATTGCATGAATTGACACAAGATGCGCGGATTCCTTATGTTCAACTGGCAAAAAAGCTCCATGTTTCCAATACATTGGTCCATCAGCGCATTAAAAAATTGCGCGAATCCGGAGTGCTCAAGCAAGCCGTTTACCGATTGGATGCTTGGGGTCTGGGCTACCAGACATCGGCCTACACCCAGATCATGTTGGAAGAAGCCAAATTGCACCGTGCGGTGGAAGATGAACTGGCCAAGATTCCCGAAATTGTCGAATGTGTCAATATTGCTGGCCGCTATGCCTTGATGGTAAAGATTTATGCTACCAATAACCGCCATCTGCGGGACATTATCTACGAACAGATTTTGACAATTGCAGGCGTGGAAGGAACCAATACCATCATTGCCTTTGAGACGGCCTTTAATCGAACGATACCGATTTAGAAAAATCCAAGCTCTAAATGATGACCGATTTACCGCTGCGTTTCCAGAAAGACCTACTTCCCTATCATGTTGCGCCGAAAATGGCCGCTATGTGGTGGGAAGAGATCCATCAGCATTATGGTCAGCCCAAGCGCGCGTATCACAATTTAGATCACCTGGCAGCGCTGTTTCACTGGGCCGACAGCTACGAAACACTGCTTAATGATCCGGAGACGGTACACTGGGCAATTTGGTACCATGATATCATCTACCAAGCTCGTCGCCAGGACAATGAGGAGCAAAGTGCCATCCTGGCGGAAAAGCGCCTTGTAGAGATTGGGCTTCCAGCCAAAAAAATAGCGGATGTCGTTGGTTACATCCGTGCTACTGCACAGCATCTCAGTGTTGAAGCTACTGGTGATCTGGCTTTTTTTTTAGATTTTGATCTAGCTATCTTAGGTGCTTCGCCCGAAGTTTATGCCAATTACGCAGCAGCGGTAAGAGAGGAATACCAGCATGTGCCCGGCTTTTTGTACCGCCGTGGGCGGAAGAAGGTATTGCGTTACTTTTTGGAGGCTCCCCGGCTTTACCGGACGGACGTACTTTATGGGTTGTTAGAAGAGAAAGCCAAAGAAAACTTACGTCAAGAGTTAGACCGCCTTTGATAAAATTCCCTGAATCCCCGTATCTTTAGGGCAAAAGAAGTACCCCCATGCGGCAGAAGCTGGAAACCGAACAGAAAGCCTTAGAAATTAATCTCGACGCCTCCGTATATGGCACCTTTGCAGAAATTGGTGCTGGCCAAGAGGTGGCTCGTTACTTTTTTCAAGTAGGAGCAGCAGCTGGTACGATTGCCAAAACGATGTCGGCTTACGACAAGATTTATTCCGACCATATTTACGGCACCGAGCCTACCGGGCGCTATGTTTGCCAATCGCGACTCTATAAGATGCTTGATCACGAGTACGATCTGATCAGTTCCCGTTTGACGCACGAGCGGCCGGGAACCAATTTTTTCGTTTTCGCAGATACCGTGGCCGCCATCAACTATTCTCGCACCATCAAAGGAGACGGCTGGTTAGGTCTGCGTTTTCAGTTGAAGCCCGACCAGGAGCCAAACGAGCTGATCTTACACGTAAGGATGCTGGACAATGACAACCAGCTACAACAACAAGCCATTGGTGTGCTGGGGGTCAACCTGATCTACGCTTGTTTCAACTACTACGAGCAGCCCCAGGAGATGCTCAAATCCCTGCTGGATGGCCTGGAAGGCAGGGTGAAAATAGACATGGTGCGCCTGACAGGTCCCGAATTTGACCATATCGACAACCGTCTTATTTGCTTGTGGCTGGTAAGGTATGGCCTCACGGAGGTGGCGATCTTCAACCCCGAAGGACAAAGCATCCACGCCTCCGAGTTTTTGTACAAGAAAGACGTGTTGGTGGTGAGAGGCAGTTATCGCCCCCCCACGCTGGTCAATCTTGATATGATCAAAACCTCCAACCAGCAGTTTCGCAATCACCCAAAAGTGGATGCCAGCAGGACTTTCCTCATGACGGAGATCACGCTGGACAACCTCAAGGCAGAAGACGGGGAACTTGACGAAAAAGACTTTCTGGATCGTGCAGAATTGCTTTGTGCCTTGGGGCAAACGGTGATTATTTCCGACTGCGAGGAACACCAGAAGCTGGTCAGCTACCTGGCCGATTACAAAGTGAAACAACTGGGGCTGGTACTGGGGGTAAGGCCTTTGTTGGATATGCTCACCAACCAGTATTACCAAAACATGGAGACGCGGCTACTGGCCGCTTTCGGAGAGTTGTTTGCCCGCAACGTACGTATCTACGTCTACCCCTACATGCAGGAAGGCAATGCCGAGTTGATGACGGCGGAGACGCTGCCCGTCCCGGAAGGACTGAAATTTTTGTACCGCCACCTGCTCGACAACCAGCAGATCGTGGATGTCAAAGGCTTCCATACGGAACACCTCCACATCTTCTCAAAAGATATTCTCAAAAAAATCCGAGAAGGAGCTTCCGGTTGGGAAAACATGGTGCCCCCAAAGGTAGCAGCCCTGATCAAGGAAAAATGCCTTTTCGGTTATCCTACGGAGACGTTGGAGTTTGAGTATTGATAACCAATACCAAAAAAATGAAAGAACCACCCTCGTACCAACAGGCCTTCATGCACTCCATCGAGATGACGGTGCTCCGAATTCGTGAGGAATTTCCCAAGTTGCTGGACGAAGATGTCGCTTATGCTTTTGAGCAACTCACGAATTATTACCAACTACTAGGCAAGGGAAAGGAAGCCGAAGAGCCCTTGTCCACTTCGGAAAGGCGGCAGGCACTCATCGACGAAATACTCAACATTATTGAAGAGCGGGAAGAATTGGAGGCGGATGCCCCCTTTATCAATAACCCTCGGGTGAAACCTAATGGCAACCCCATTCCTTCCTTGCCCATCTTTTATGCCAGCTGTCTGAAGACGCTTTCCAAGTCGGTACGCTTTTGGAGCAAAGAGGGTGGAAAGACGGGGTATTTGAATTATATCAGTCAGTTTTTGTAGCCAAAAAATCGAGGCACAGCTGATTGAAAACACTCGCCTTTTCGATGGATACCACGTGGCCGCATTTGGGCACAATGGTCAGCTGGGTATGTGCATCATGCAGCTTGGCGTAAGCCTGGGCAGCATAAAGAAAGAGGTGATCTTGTGCACCGCTTACCAGCAAATGAGGGTGAGATAAGGTCTTGTGGAAAAGCTTGTTGAGCGTAGCATTGAGACCATAGTACATGTTGGTCCACTTGCGAAATTCGTCGGTCGTCAGTACCCGCGATTCCTTGATGAAAACCTTACGTGATTTTTGGTGGTTGGTACGCGGCATCATGATCAGTGCACTGAGCTTATAAAAATTGGGATAACCAATAATTTTTGCCAGCCCCAAACTCATAGAAGCCAGGATTTTTAGCTTGGTATTCAACTGTAAGATCGGACCAGATAAGATGATCGACATCGTCTGCTGTGGGCGTGACTCCCGCATTTCCAACACAATGATGGCCCCCAGAGATACGCCGACCAAATGACAGGTTTTTATCTCCAAGTGATCTACCACCCGCCAGATGGCCTGTGCAATAGCTTCAAAAGTGTACACTTCGGCATCATTGCCACGCTTAGCCATCTCACCGTGCCCTGGTAAATCAATCAACAACAAATTGTAGGTCTGACTCAGGTCATCAATTTGCCTGCGCCAGGTGCGAGTACTTCCTCCTGCACCGTGGACAAATAACATCCAAGCTGCGTCGGGTTCGGGGCACAGATAGGTTTCGTGGTAAAGTAATTCGTTATTCAACATGCAGTAAAAACGCATTGATGGGAGGGAGGTTCATGTTTACGGGCCAGAGAATAAAGTCTATATTCCCATTAGCTACCGAATACCCTCGTTAGGAATGTTAATCGAAGGTAAGCATATTGTCCAAATATACGACAGGCAGGAAAGATTTACGGTAAATACGTTCGTGTGTTAAAATAACGTTAACTTCAATATCGGTTTAGAATTAATCTGTGCTTATGAAACAAGAATTACCCTCTATCAAAATCCCTGCTGACATAGCTAAGGAACTCTCGGAATTGGAAGTAGTGCTTGACCAGTCCATCCCCGCTAAGAGCCTGGATCGAAATCTCCTAATAGCCACCTGGAACATACGGGCTTTCGGCGATATCACCGAAGAATGGCAATCTAGTAAGAACGATTCGCCACGCCGGGATTTGCATTCCCTCTATTTGATCACAGCTATTGTAGAGCGTTTTGATGTGATCGCCATCCAGGAAGTGAAAGCCAACATCGCCGGTTTGCGTGAAATGATGGACATCCTGGGCGATGATTGGAGCTTTATTCTCACCGACGTCACCGAAGGCGATGCAGGAAATGGAGAACGGATGGCTTTCGTGTTTGACACCCGCCGGGTGAAACTTTCAGGCCTTGCCTCGGAGTTGGTGGTGCCGCAGGAGCAGCTAGACAAAAACATCTCCGCGGGAGCTTTGCGCAAGCAGTTTGCCAGGACCCCTTATGCGGTAAGCTTTAAGAGCAAACACGAAACCTTCATACTCGTGACCCTCCACATTCTCTACGGAAAGTCTAGCGAAGATCGAATTCCAGAACTCAAAGCCATTGCTGACTGGATGGCCAAATGGGCTTCAGATATAGATAGCTACAGCCAAAATTTAATCGCCCTGGGAGACTTCAATGTAGATAAGCGAGGTGACTTACTTCACGAAACCTTTATCTCCAGCGGACTCTATATCCCCGAAGATTTGGCCGCTGTAACGCGCAGTATTTTCAATACCAGCAAATTTTATGACCACATTGCCTGGTTCAGTGGCAAGTCCAAAGCACCCAAGTTGAGCTTAGAGTACATCAAAGGCGGCAATTTTGATTTTGTCCCACACGTGCTGAAAAATAGAGAGCTCAACACCCAACAAATTTCCTGGATGATCTCCGATCATTATCCGCTATGGGCGGAATTTTCTATTCGGGATTAGGGGTTTCTTCCAACTTCAAAATACCCGTCGTCCGCGCGCGGGTCTTCTGTAAGAGTGCTTTATCCGAAACCAGGGATTGACCATAGGGAGGGATCATTGTTTTTATTCTTTTTGTCCATAATGCAACGCCAACCAAGAAAACAAAACAATCCCTACCAGGTCACAGAACATATCCCATAGCTCAAAATCACGGGTAGAGAGGGCCAGTTGGGTGCATTCTTCGAGTAGGGCAAAAACCAATACCAGCACACCGCCCAATAGCACCGGACGCCCCAACAGAACGATTTGCCTGTTCTTAAACGCCAAATTGACCAAAAAGGCCAGCACACCATAAAGCAGGAAATGCCCCATTTTGTCTCCCAAAGGAAGCTGCCGCACGAGCTTACTCAACGCTATACTCTGCCCCAGATCGGCTTGAATGATGATCCAGAAGATAAACATCAAAAAAGACAAGGCCATTACGGGCCAGAAAAGTTGTTTAATTGTTATTGTTTTCATTTTTTCAAAGTACTTTGAATTAAAAAGTAATTTGACAATAACTGTTCAACAAGGACATTTATTTTATGATAGGGAGGAATTAATGACATTCATGTTTTGCACTCCGCTCCTCCGCTCCTTAGCGTAGGGTTTGAAACCTTACGCTAAGGAGCGGAGGAGCGGAAACGTTACCCCTTCTTCCTGGCTGCATACATTTTCATAAAGAGATGGGTGGACATATTCCTGGCCCGGTTTTTGGCAATGGCCGCATTATCGCCCTCAAAGTGCTCATCAATGGTTTCAAACCATAACTGGAGCCAGCGCCCGAAATGCTCGGGAGTGGTTTGCTCAGCATTACTTTCGTCTACATCAATGTGCACCTGCACAGGGTTGCCCTGATAGCGACGAACGAACAGGAGGTTGGATTCCCAAAAATCAGTCAACTGTTCAATATGACTTTCCCAGTCGCTGATGCGCTCATTGAAAATAGGGCCAATGAAAGTATCCTGGCGTACCTTTCCGTAGAAAGTACGCACCAGGATGCTGATCTCCGCTCTTGTGCTTAAGCTGCTTTTGGGCATTTGTCTAACAATTAGGCAGCACTACTGGCAGGTTGAATGCCAGGCCACCTTCTGATGTTTCTTTGTATTTGTGGTTCATGTCCTGGGCGGTATCCCACATGGTTTTCACGACGACATCAAAATTGACTTTGCAGTCATCAGGATCACCCGACATGGCGAGGTTGGCCGCGGTAATGGCTTTGATGGCCCCCATGGTATTGCGTTCGATACAAGGCACCTGCACCAGTCCGCCGATGGGGTCACAGGTGAGCCCAAGGTGATGCTCCATCGCTATTTCAGCAGCCATAAGTGCTTGCTTGGGGCTTCCGCCCAACACTTCCGTAAGCCCGCCTGCCGCCATGGCGGAAGAGACCCCTATCTCGGCCTGGCAGCCTCCCATAGCGGCAGAAATCGTTGCTCCTTTCTTGAAAAGACAGCCGATTTCTCCTGATGTTAGTAAAAAGCGCTCCACATCGTCGAGCGTATTGCAATCGCAGAAACAGTACATGTATAAAATTACTGCCGGAATCACCCCCGCCGCGCCATTGGTGGGAGAGGTGACTACTCTTCCCAGTGCTGCATTCTCTTCGTTGACCGCCAGGGCAAAACAACTGACCCACTTGTTGATGGTCACAAAATCGCGGGAGGATTGCATGACCAGTGCCAGCCATTCGTCTTGATTGGCAAAGGTTGCCCCCTTGAGCAGCTCCTGGTTGAGTTTGAAGGCCCGCCGACGAACATTCAAGCCACCAGGCAGAATACCTTCCGTCGTGACCCCCCGATAAACACACTCCAGCATGGCCTTGAAAATGCCATCCACCCGGCTCTTAAAAGAGCTGAAATTGCGGAAGCGCAGCTCGTTGGCCCAAACGATATCCGATATGCGGCAATTATGGGTGATGGTATAATCCAGTAGCTCCGACCCTTCATCAATGGGGAAGGGGAGCCAGGCTTGCCGAATATCTGCTTTCGACACGCCTTCCCGATCAATAAAACCACCTCCGAGCGAGTAGTAAGTGTGTTCTTCGACCAATTCGTTTTCGAAAAAAGCTTTGAAAGTAAGGGTGTTAGGATGGCCGGGCATGCTGTGACCATGAAAGATAATATCCCTTTGGGGCGCGAAAGAAATGTCATTTTTATTGACTTCCAGTCGCTCTTCACGCAAGATACGCTCAATAATGGCCGGTATTTCCTGGGTATCGATGAGAACAGGATCGTGGCCTTCCAGACCTAGCTGAACGGCTACATCTGTAGCATGGCCGCGCCCGGTTTTGGAGAGGGACCCATAGAGGTGTACTTCGAGATGGTCGATGTCTTTGCCCCAAAGGGCAGCGGCAAACTGGGTGGCTGCATTCCAGGGACCGAGCGTATGGGAACTGGAAGGACCCACGCCGATTTTATAGATATCAAATATACTTAAGCGTTCCATATTAAAACACTTGTGGTGCCACAACTCAGGCTTGTCATTACAACAATGCTGAACGATGGAGATGGTGGTTAGGACAAAATAGCAGCCGCAAAGCTACAGGTTTTAAACACGCAAGCTGGCAAAAGGTGCAAAATAAAAACGGCTAAGCTCGCGGGAGCTTAGCCGTCAACTATCCAATTGGTTTATTGGGAAAGTGTTTGGGTATCAGAAAAGGAAAAAGTAGAGGGTACTCAGGCTGCTTCGCATCCTTAGGGTAGAAGGTAGAGGGATAGTGAACGATTAGGAATCAATTCCCAACCTTAGTTAAAAAGCTGATGGCGGAAAATTTATAAGCCGTTGCTACTAGCGTTATTATAGTCCCTCTACGCTCTACTCAAAGTGGCGATGCCATCGTCCACGCCCCCCTTTACGACTTTCGGCCAAATGCCGAAAGTCCAGCTTAACGAAGACGGAAGGTAGACGATCCCAGGAACCCTACATCGGTATAAGCACTGAGGGTATAATTTCCGGCATCCAGTTTGTTTTCCAGCTCGTGGGTAAAGGTCAGGCGCTGTGATGCGGCCAGATCTTCCTCCTTTACTTCTACAGCCATAATGTCCTGAGGCTGTCCATTAAGTGGGCGGATCGTTGTATTGATGTAGTCGGTGCGAGGAATGGGCGTACCCGTTTCATCAGTAATTACCAAGTAAATAGGGCGTGTACCCTGGTAGTCGGCAGGTACATTCTCGAGGTCAAAGCTAGCTTTGATACGACGTGCACGACCAGATTTTGCGGTTGCATTTCCACTATTTACTTCTGGAGAGATTTCAAAAGAGGTGGCTTTGAAGGTCTGGTAGGTGAGCGATTTGATTTCGCTGTCTTTCTGCATATTCGACTCGTTGAGCATCGTATTTTGCTCCGTAGACACGGCCAGATCGCCTTCTAGTACGCCAATTTGCATACGCAGCGAATCGTTTTGTGCCAACATTAAATCCATATTCATTTGCAGGTCTTGCTTCACGCGCTGTAGTTCTTCGATCTGCGCCCGCAAATCTTTGATCTCTCCAGCTGCACTGCGCTTGGCTTTGCTGATCGCTTCTTTCGCACGGTTGAGGTCTTCCTGCGATTGTGCCATTTGACCTTGCAGACTGTTGTTTTCCTGTGCCAGCTGGTCGTATTGAAGGACCATGCTGTCTACTTCGGCGGCAAGCTGATCACGAAGGGTCGACATGTCTTCTAAAGAAGCTGTAACCGCCATTTTATCAGCGCTCAGCTTGTCTACCTTGTTGGAAGTGCTGCTGCCCCAAATTAAAGAACCAATGAGTGCGATAGCCAGTAATACTACCGCAACGATTAATCCGCTTTTTTGATTTTTCATAATCTTTAAGAAGTTTGAATAAAAATGTAGGCTACCCTTTGGTCGGGTAACCAATGTAGATGATGTTGTGTAAAAAAAAATCTTGCTAACTGGGAAAATAGTTACACCAACCTCTGGCTATGAACATTCAGTGTCCAGCCAAAAAATATAATTTTAATGAGGTTTAGTAGCGTATGCCATTGATGGCGAAAAAAGTGTGGTAGAAAACTCACATCATATAGGAAGGGGTAAAAGAAGAATTTTGTTGTTCCTGTCTTAATTACGGAAACTAAAACGGCAGTGGATGCTTAATATTATGTTAAAATTCATTTTTTTTCTTAAAAAGCTGTCGATCAAGTCTAAATACGTTCAAAGTAACGTATTCTTTCCCAGTCAGTTACTGCCTTTTCGTAAGCCAGACATTCCGTCTGGAAAAAATGTGCATAATGTGCAACAACTTCTTCCCCGAAAGCTTTTTTTGCAAAAACACTTTGTACAAACAGCTCCGTAGCGGCAGCTAAAGAAGTAGGCACGCGAGCCAATTCCTTAGCTGCGTAAACATCCCCACTAAATGCTTCGGGCGGCTCCTCCTGGTCTTTTATGCCTTGCAACCCCGCCGCCAGCGCTGCGGCAAAAGCCAGGTAAGGATTACAATCCGCGCCCGGTATGCGGCATTCTATGCGCAGGCTTTCTCCTTTGCCAACGATACGAAACCCGGCGGTGCGGTTATCATAGCTCCAAGCCAGGCGCGTAGGTGCCCAGGAGGCATCCTGGTACCGCTTGTAGGCGTTGACGGTAGGTGCAAAGAATGGCATGATTTCCGGGGTGTATTTCATCCAGCCGCCCAAAAACCAGCGAAAAACAGGCGAGCAGGCAACGCCACCGAACGACTCCTCTCCCGCAAAAGCATTCTGGCCATCCTTCCACAAGCTCAGGTGCAGGTGGCAGCTCGACCCTGCCTGGTCTTCAGCATACTTGGCCATGAAGGTTACCGCGTAGCCCATGCTGTCAGCTACTTCCTTGAGGCATTGCTTGTAGACAACGTGGCGATCGGCCATTTCCAGCACATCGGTGTAGCGGATATTCAATTCGTGCTGTCCCAGACCCCACTCTCCTTTTGAGGTTTCAACAGGTACGCCCGAACGTTGCAAGTGGCGGCGCACCCGGCCATGGAAATTTTCCGTCCGTGTGCCTTGCAAGATGTGATAATCTTCCAGGTACCAGCCTACGGGTTTTAAGCCATGATAATGCTGTTCGTGGGCTTGCCGGTAGGAATTTTCAAAAAGATAGTATTCCAATTCAGAAGCACCAGCAGCATTATAGCCCAATTCGTTCAGCCCTCTCAACTGGTGCTGCAGGATGGATCGTGGCGCAATACTTTCTAATTGATGCTGCTGATGATGTATATCGGCCAAGACAATGGCGGTCTTATCCAACCAATCAGCTATTCGTAAGCTTTTCAGATCGGGCACCAGGTGAAAATCACCGTAACCTTTTTGCCAATTGGCCGAAGCATAGCCCGCTACAGGCTCCATTTCCATGTCCGTTGTGAGCAGGTAGTTGCAAGCGTGGGTGCCTTCTACTGCTGTCTTTTCCACAAAAAAATCCGCAGCAACACGCTTGCCCACCAAGCGACCATAATGATCGGTGAAAGCAATAATAACCGTCTCTATTTCTTCGGTAGCTACCAGCGTATGCAGCTCTGCTATGGTCAACATTCCTTTCAGCGTCATCTTTGGGGGGCTTTTGTGAATACTCAAAGGTAAGAGCTTCGTGTAAACGACCAAAGTTGTTCTATCTTTGGTGTGTTTGGGGGAAGTAAGTTAGCGGCAACCCTTTGGGTGGAAAAGATATAATATAAAAAAGTAGAACTTAATTAGTTGTTGAAAAAATGACTTAGTAAGAAAATCAATGAGAAACTTTGACTGATTTAGAATTGTTAGCTATATTGAAAAGTACTAATTATTATTGATGTTTTTGTTTCTTAAAGCATTGATTATCATTTGGTTTAAAGTAGGTTGATTATGGCGTTAATTATTTCTGATAAAGTATTGGAGCAAGCTCAAGTGTCAGCAGATGAGTTGTTGATTGATTTAGCCTGTTACTTATATGAAAAGAAAAGAATGAGTACAGGTCAAGCTAGAGCACTAGTTGGGTTAAATCAAATAGAATTCCAACAGGAGCTAGCAGCCCGTGATATTGATATACATTACACAGAAGAAGATTTAGAGAAAGACCTTAAAAATCTAGGTGTAAACCTCTAACTGTAGATGAACTTTTAGAAGAGTTAGATTTGGGTGAATCGGAATCAATAGCCTTAGCAATAGAGAAAAATGCTAAATATTTGATTATCGATGAATATAAAGGAAGATTAATAGCAGAGCAATACGGAGTAAAGATAGTAGGTGTTTTAGGTATTTTAATTCAAGCAAAACAGAAAGGGGTGATTACCTCTGTTAAAGAGGAGATCGAAAAATTGAGATCAATAGGATTTCGGTTAAACCAGCGTTTAGTCGATAATGTATTACAGCGATTAGGAGAGAAATAGAATGCAGAGAATAATAGCTGTCAGCGACAATGCCTCCTGCGTCGGCACTACAGGTAACCAGGAACCATTGTGTGCAACAAGAAAAAGCTAAAAGGGATTAATTATGAAGTTCACAGTATTTCTTTTTGTTTCAGTATTATTCGCTTATTTGACTTGGGCCAGTCATCTCCTTTTCTCAGGAGTCAATCCGTTTCCTGAAAGTCTTAGTATACTAGCAGGTGTTGTTGGAAAAGTATCACCCCTTAAGATTTCAGCATTATACTCTATTGTAATGTTTGGTATGTTTTTTCGATGTATGTTTTTCAGCAGGAAAGCAGATTCTCAGTATCCAGAAATACTGGATCAAGACGGGTCAACTGAGATTCATTGAGAGCTGTGTAGATGTAGAATTTAATACCTTGCAGAGGTGTTAGGAATAAAATAAAAACAAATGGAACAGGAAATCTTGGACTATGACAAATTCCACCACCGATTATCAACAACTTCTAGCAGGCATCGTCCAGGAATTGCAACCTTACTTTGGGCAAGGTAAGCAAGCCAATTATATTCCCGAACTGGCCAATATTGACCCCAACAAATTCGGCATCAGCCTCGCTTTTCTTGATGGGCAGACTTTCACCTACGGCGATAGCGAAGAACGGTTCTCTATTCAGAGTATCTCCAAGGTGTTCACCACTGCTGCTGCTTTTGGCCTGATTGGTGAAAAACTGTGGGAAAGAGTAGATGTTGAGCCTTCTGGTACCCCCTTCAACTCGCTGCTTCAGCTGGAACAAGAACAAGGGATTCCTCGCAATCCTTTCATCAATGCCGGAGCGCTGGTGGTCACGGATGTTTTGATGAGCCAGCTCCGTGACCCCTATCAGGATATGCTCAACTTTGTTCGGGAACTGTGTGGTTGCCCAAACATTGGGTACAACCAAGTAGTCGTTAATTCTGAACTCGATACCGCTTATCGCAATGCTGCATTGGCTTACTATCTAAAGTCTTTTAATAATCTTGATAATCACCCCCTTGATGTACTAAAGCTCTACATTCACTATTGCTCCATCGAGATGAGCTGTACGGAATTGGCACAAGCCTTCCATCTATTCGCCCGCCGCAATCAACTCGACTGCAATATTCCAGACCTCACTCCTAGCCAACTCAAACGCCTCAATGCGCTGATGCAGACTTGTGGCTTTTATGATGAATCGGGTGAGTTTTCTTTCCTCGTGGGGCTTCCTGGCAAGAGCGGTGTGGGTGGTGGTATCGCGGCCGTCTATCCTGATTTCTATAGTGTCGCCGTTTGGAGCCCGAGGCTTAACGAAAAAGGAAATTCCATTCTAGGAATGAAGGCCTTGGAGCTACTGACCTCGAAATCGGGGTTTTCGATATTCTGATGGGAGTTACCGAAAGGTGTATTTCGCGCGTCCCTGCCTGCCAGCAAGCTGGCCTTGCAGGCAGGGACGCGAAGGCGCAGAGGTTTTTTAACTGGCGATCAAGTACATTTTGGCCGTTATTAACTAGACTTGTTCTGCCGGGGCAGTTTGGTGGGAACTCTGAGCCAAAGGCGATCAGCGAAGCTAAAATCGATGCATTATCGACCACGCGAAGCCTTTTTTTAGGAGCCTAGCCTTAGCTAAGCGACTAAAAAAAGGCACAGTGTGGGAAGATAAGGTGCGATTTGCCCCCGAAATGATCCCGGCAGAACAAGTCTACTATATGCACATTTAAATAACCTCAGGAGAGCATCTTCCACCAGGCCGCTGCTTTTCCGCGCCGAGAAGGGAAGGTAAGCATCCGTTCCTGATTTGCCAAGGCAATATTCAGGCTCCCCGGCAGATAGGGGAGCAACACATCCTCCCAGCTCGCTCGTTCCGCTGGGGAAGCGGCCAACCAACGCTGCAATAAAGTACTGATAAGCTCATCGGGAGTACCCTGGCTGCGCAGTAGTTGGATACCCAGCTGAAAAGCGCCCTGGTCGGGTGCGCGGAGCATTCTTTCCAAATTGGCGAGCTGCACCCGATCGCGGGTCTGGGTGAGGTAACGTTGTTCTTTGCGATCCAGCCACTGCACTAGCTGGCGTTCTTCCATCACGGGTACCGCTCCTGCTTGCTGATGGAGGGTAGAAAACTGATGTCCGAGAAGAACGCCTGTTGCCTCAGCAGATTTATCTGTACAGCGGATACCTGCTGCTGCTAAGCGGTTTTTTATCACCGTTTTATCACTGGCCATTTCGCCACAAAGCCACCAGATGCGGCTCAGAAGCTGGCCGTCGCGGGCGGGATATTTACGCAGCAATTCATAATGCGCCCCCAGTTGGATCAGCGGGTGCAAATTGGCATTCAGGCAAGACCACAGGCTACCTGCCTCCACTTGCCCGGCCGCAAATCCTTGCCAAAGGCGAAAGCACAGTGCCCGTTGGGAAGCCTCCATTGCCGGAGGCAATTCTGCCAAAAAGCCACTGAGCTGATCCTGTAGCTTACGACTCAGCCCGCCGTAGAGGTGCCGAAGTTGGGGGAGTTTCAACAACAGCGCTTGTGCCCCCGGCCAATTGGTGGGTGTATGGCGAACATCCAAATAGCTGAGTTGGGTGTTTTTGGCCAACTCCGGCAAATTGAGCACAATGGGGTTGTACGAAACCTCCAGTCGCTGCAACCTTTTCAGCTCAGATAAGTTGGCCGGAAGGCTGGTTAAGCGGTTGTTGTTCACTACCAGCGCATATAAACTTACGGGCAAAGCCGGTAATTTTTGCAAACGATTGAACCCTAAGTTCAGGTACTGCAGATGGCTGAGGTTTTCTGCTCCTACCCTGAACTCCTCCAACTTGTTGCTCGCCAAATCGAGGTGCAAAAGTTCAGGACAATGCAATTGCAGCGGAGAAAGGCCTTTGAGCTTGTTTTCACTAAGGTCCAGACTTTCCAGCGAAAGCGAAATAAGCTGTAGCTGACGCAAACGGTTATTCCGAAAATCGAGGTGCTTGAGCAGGGGGAAGAGCGCAAAAAAATCTTCGTCGACCTGGGTGATCCGGTTGAAGCTCAACTGTAGGCTGCGCAATTTGCTAAGCTCCGCCAAACCCGCGGGCAATTTCTTTATCCGGTTGTGGCTTAAATCAAGGCTTTCGAGATTTGGCAGTTTTTTCCAGACCTTGGGCGGTATGCGCTCAAGGGCTTGCCCGCTGAGTACCAGGTGCCGAATTTCATGAGGCTGAGCTAAAGCTTCCGCCAAGCTGTTCGCGTGCATAGGGAGATAAGTCAGTTTCCAATAAAGATAACTATTTTTGCAGGGTTCAAGTGAGCGTAGAAAAATAAGGTGATCCAATTTGGGTTGAGTAAAAAAATGGATCATCTTATTTTAGCTCGAATACCAACGACGAATAGCTATGCAAATACAAGAAGTGACAACGCCTGCCCACTGGCGAATTTTCCACCAGGTGCCTCATTATATCTACGCCAATGACCCCCACTGGATTGCTCCGCTGGAAGGTGATATTGATAAAATCTTCAACCCCTCCTCCAACAAGGCTTTTGAAGATGGCAAAGCAAAGGTATGGATACTTCTGAATGAAGCGGGTAAAGGCATCGGTCGGATTACGGCCTTCATCGACGGAAAGCGTAACGCAAAAATTGGTCGCCAGGATGGAGGCATCGGCTTCTTCGAATGTGTGAATGATGATAAAGCTGCCATGCTGCTATTCGATACCGCAGAGGCCTACCTGGCAGCCGAAGGGATGAGCGTGATCCATGCACCGGTCAATTTTGGTGAGCGTGATAAATTTTGGGGGCTGCTGATCAAAGGTTGGTATCCACCGCTTTACCACGAGTATTATCATCCGCAGTATTACCAGCGCTTTTTCGACGCCCGCAACTACCAACCGCAAGAGCAAATTTTCACCTTTGGTGGTAAAGTCGACAACCTGGCCTTTGAACGCCTCACCCAAATTTCGAGCCGGGTCCGCGAACGTTACAATATCCAATCCAGGATGATCAATCTACGTGATCTGCGGACCGAGGGCCACCACATGGCTACCGTCTACAATTCCGCTTTTGCCAATATGCCCCACTTCAAACCGCTGGAAGGGGAGCAAATTTACAAGATGCTGAAGATGATGAAGCCCGTCATGGACCCTAAACTTACCTGTATTTCCTTTGCTGGTGATGAGCCCGTAGGTTTTTGTGCCCTGATGCCGGATATCAACCGTTCCCTAAAATTCACAAAAGGAAAACTGAGCTGGTGGAAGATGCCCCGCTTTTTGTACAACCTGAAGTACAGCGGCCAGCACAACATCGTAAAAGGCGTAGCTTTTGGCATCCATGCCGACTACCAACGTCGCGGCGTATTTTCGGAGATGGTCGACTTTCTTACCACGGTAGCAGACGGCGCCAACCTTAAAAATTATAAAGAGCTTGGGCTAGCGACGATCAGAGGAGGCAATTATGCCATGCTAAAAAGCTCTACCGCTGCCCTCAATGTTTTTGTGGAACGCGTACATCTTTCTTTTGTAAAAATTTTAGACGACACCCCCTACGAGCCTTACGGTAGCTCCGACGTGAGCCAAGTGCCAATGGGTGAGGTGCCGGAGGAAGGGATTTATCCGAAAGGGTAGAAGGTGTAAGGGTTAAATGGGTGTAAAGGTGTAAGGGTTGGCATATTTAAATAATAACTTTTACACCCTTACACTTATCCAACTTTTACACTTTCCACCTCCGACTTTTATTTTTTTATAAAAAAAACAAACCATGCGTATCCTGGTCATCAGTGACTATGATGATAACTACAACGCGGTTCGTCCGGAGGGGGAATTGTTCATTGGGCTACACCGTGCGGGTGCAGATGTGCAGGTGATGACTTATGGCAATACGCCCTTTGCGGAAAAGTTCCGAGCGGCCGGAATGCGGGTGATTGATTTTCATCCTGAGAAGAAATTCTCGTCGGAAGCAGTAGCTATTATTCGGAAAGAAATTATTGAACAGGATCGGCAAATCATCCATTTGTTCAACAACAAAGCCATTATCAATGGTATTCGTGCTGCCCGTGGCTTAGATGTCAAAGTAGTTACTTACCGAGGTTACACGGGCAATATCCACTGGTGGGACCCCACCAATTACCTGACCCACTTGCACCCCAGGGTGGATGCGATCACCTGTGTGTCGGATGCGGTAAAGGAGGTATTTGACCGCCAGTTGTTTTTCCCCAAAGGCAAGGCGGTGACGGTCAGCAAAGGACACAATCCGGCCTGGTACGAGGATATTCCTACGGGTGATCTTAGTGAATTTGGCTTTCCCGCCCATGCGGTGGTCGTGAGTGTGGTGGCCAATGCCCGCCGCATGAAGGGTATTCCCTATCTGCTCGACGCCATAGCATTGCTGCCTAAAGAAAGTCCGGCCTATTTTCTACTGATCGGCCGTGGCTTGGATGATCCCGCTACTTTGGCTGCTTTGGACAAAAAAGGTATCCGGGACAGGGTCGTATTTGCGGGCTTTCGCAAGGATGTATTGTCGCTGGTAAAGGCGTGTGATCTGAGTTTACTTCCTTCCGTAAAAGGAGAAGGATTGTCAAAAGTATTGTTGGAAAGCCTCTTCCTGGGCAAGGCTACGATCATGACCAACATTGGAGGAAACAAAGGCCTGGCCGTGGATGGAGAAAGCGGCCTGGTGATCCCGCCCCGCGATCCGGCAGCCATGGCCACTGCCATCAATCGTCTGGTAGATCATCCTGGTGATCGCCATCAAATTGGCGCAGCTGGTCGGGTCTACATTCAAGAAAATTATACCGTGGAGCGGAGTGTACGAGAACTGATGGCGGTTTATGAAGGGCTTTTTAGAAAATCTCGCTTATAATGAGAATTATATATGCACCGATAGAAACGTAAGCAATAGTCCGTATTTGCGCAATACTCATTCCAAATAAGTTAAATCCAGGATTTACTGCCGCTTGTCTTTCTATAGATATTAGCATTACACTAATCAATACAATTCCGCCTAAATAATTTATTCCTTCCATACTCTTGATGTAAGATCATTTCATTTTAAAATGGCACACAACTTGTTTTTTTGCCCAACCCTTAGGATCCAGCGAAGAATAACTTCCCCATTTGACACTGCCCTATGCATGAAAGGTACAGCGTACCGCTTGTCTCTATAGCCATCTTTTAGGTTTTATGCCGAGGTGCAGCGCACCGTACTATACCCGTCCCTAAGTGGTTTGGGCGTATACAGAAGTCCCACCTACTGAACGAAAATTCAACGTTAGTAGCCTGCGTAACTCTGACTTGTGTGACTTAGTGTCATTGAGAAAATCAATTATTCCGTCTTTGAATTTTGAATACGTATCGTAGTAAATAGAGCTGATGGCTTTTTTACGCATAAACTTCCAAAGCCGCTCTATTAGATTCAAATTAGGAGAATAAGGGGGTAGAAATACAAATTCTATGCGCTGATCAGCGGCCCAGTCCTGAAGCATTTTATTGCGATTATAGCGGGCATTATCGCAGATCAGATATATTTTCTTCTTTGGATGTTTCTTCAATAATTGCCGGCACAGCCGTTGGGTAGACTGTGCATTGATAGAATCAGTGATGTCATAAACCAAGTGCTCAGGCTTAAGTGCATTGATCGCACCGTTGATATTTACCCGTTTACGACCGCTATTACAGTCCACCTCAAAGTCTCGGCCCTTGCGTATCCAAGCTCTCCCCGTTTTGGTATTATGGGTGGGATGACAGCCATCAGCGTAGTATACTACTGCTTCTCCTTGTACGGCTTGTTCCAAAAGTTCGGGCAGTACGTCATCTAGAAAATCCAGCTGATCTTGTTCGTTAGCTTTGCTGGCTACTGCCTTGGTCTGCTTGTATACAAAGCCAATGCGATGCAGGAGCTGAGTCATACCAGATACCGAATAAATAACGCCAAAGGTTACTTGAACATACTCGCAAATGGAAGCGGCTTCTTCGTACAAGTTCTCTTCCAAGTGAGCTGTCAAGAGCAAAATCTCTTCCTCGCTCAATTTTCCTGAATAGGGCGTAAACCCATCCAAGAGGTAAGCCGTAAATCCCTTTTCATAAAAGGCTTTCGCGTAACGTCTGATGGTATTATCATCCAAACCCAGCGCAGCCTCAATGACCTTGATCTTATGTCCCTGATGCAACATAATCAAGACCGTAACCTTGCGGAATTGACGCGGGGGCAAATTCGGATGCTTCTGAATTTGACGTAATTGATCGTACTCGGATTGACTTAGCTTGATTTTCACGCCAAAAAATACGATTTTTTCCCAAACTACTTAGTGACGGGTATATATTCAGCAGGATGGTTAAAGGTTGGGAAAAATAGCACGGTGCGCTGCACCTTTTTCATGAGACAATATCATTTGCTATAGATAAGACGGTGCGCTGCACCAAAATCGCTAGCCTGAAATGGGGGGACTTATTATTCGCCGCCGCTTAGTCGTGTCCTAACTGAAAATCATCCACCTCTACCACGTCACCCGCTTGCATGTCCCCTAAAAGGACCTGACCAATCCTGATACGAATTAATCTCAGGGTCGGAAATCCTACTGCCGCTGTCATCTTACGGACTTGCCTGAATTTCCCTTCACTGATCGTGATGGATAACCAGCTCGTTGGTCGGTGCCTTCGTCGGTTGGCTTTGCTGGTGGTCGCCTCAAAGACCGGAGCAGGGTCTAAAAGCATCGCTTTGCAGGGTAAGGTCTGGTACATCTTCGCCCTCGTTCTTATCTCTACGCCTTGTTTTAGTTGTGCAATGGCTTCTTGGGTCACCTCACCGTCTAGTTCAACGTAGTACTCTTTTTCCACCTTTTTACTGCGCACCTCCTCACTCATCTGGCCATCAGTCGTGAGCAGCAGCAAGCCTTCCGAGTCTTCATCCAGGCGCCCAATGGCCATGGTACCCTCGGGGAAATCATGGAGTTCTCCCAGCAGCTTTTTGTTTCTCCGCTTATCCTGATTGTTGACAAACTGGGAGAGATAGCCGCCGGGCTTATGGATGGCGAAGTGGTGATGGTTTGGTGGGTTGATGGTTGGTGGTTTGATGGTTGGTTGATTTTTGACTGAAGTTGAAAGGAACTTTGGAAGCGCCTTTCAACTGGAAACTTCTACTTCCGCATCCGTTTCGGCCCGTACCATAGCCAAAACCCTGTCACGGTAAAGACTAGAAGCGCCAAGCCAGCGACGGTGGTATACAACAACTTGAAGAAGCCACTCCCTAGCTGGCGGTCGATGATGGTACCATCATGAATGTGCTCTATGAGGTCGGAACGCCGTTTACCGGAGCTTAGTAAATTTCCTGTACTAAGATCCAATTGCAGTTCGTAGTAGTGCTCGGTGAACGTAAATTTGACGATGCCTTTTCCCGGGCGGACATCCAGGCGATCAATGCTATTGTTCAATTCCGGATGGAGGGAATCAATCAAATAAAGCGCACGATCTTGTAAATCCACTAGTGGCAGCCAGTCCCTTGCCTCGGCAGAGCTGCCTTTTTGGGTGTCGGGCAAAAGATAGCCGTTGCTGTCTTTTTTCCAGCCCAGCAATAGGCCGGTGATGCTGACAAATAGGAAGACCACGAAGAGGCTGGCACCTGTCCAACGATGTATTTTCCTGACTATTCTTAGTAGCTTTGCTTGCTCCTGCCGCCGCGTTGTGCTCATTTCAATTTCCCTTTCTATACCGCCACGTTGTATTCCCGTAAGGCACTATTCAAACTGGTCTTCAAATCGGTGCTTGCCTTGCGTTGACCAATGATCAGGGCACAAGGCACCTGGTAATCTCCTGCGGGAAAAGATTTGGTGTAAGAACCAGGAATGACCACCGAACGTGCCGGAACACGACCGCGATAAGTTACAGGCTCCGGGCCAGTGACATCAATGATATGGGTTGTTTTCGTAAGGACAACATTTGCCCCCAACACCGCTTCTTTTTCGACATGAACCCCCTCAACGACAATGCAGCGCGAGCCAATGAAAGCATTGTCTTCAATGATCGTCGGCGAGGCTTGCGGGGGTTCCAATACACCACCAATGCCTACGCCACCACTGAGGTGAACGTTTTGGCCAATTTGCGCACAGCTGCCTACTGTCGCCCAAGTATCTACCATGGTACCGCTGCCTACGTAGGCACCGATATTGACGTAGCTGGGCATCAAGATCACCCCTTCTTCCAGAAAAGAACCATAGCGTGCCAATGCCTGTGGCACAACCCGTACGCCTTGCTGGGCAAAATTTTTCTTTAGTGGGATTTTATCGTGAAACTCAAACGGTCCCACTTCGATCGTTTCCATCTGCGCAATCGGGAAATAGAGAATAACGGCTTTTTTCACCCAGTCATTGACCTGCCACTTGCCGTCCGTTTCCGGATTTTTAGGCGTAGCTATTGGTTCAGCAACGCGTAAGCGTCCCTGGTCCAATTGCTCCATGACCGCCATAATGGCTTCCTGAACATTTTTGTCTTTCAACATACTACGGTCTTCAAAAGCCGCTTCAATCAACGAACGAAAAGCTGTCATTAGTCAAATTTTATCCTTCCAAGAAAAAGGTGAGAAACAGCACAAAAATAAATTGAGCCGACGTTTTTCAAAAAGCAGGCTAAGCGGTTCATTTCAAGCCCGTCTGGCCAGCCAGACAGGCGTGCCTGCTTTTTGGAAAACCCAAAAGAAGGCTCAATTTATTTTTTGCGCAATAATGAAGCAAAGATACAAGCTCTTATCTGGACTTTCGGCATTTGCCGAAAGTCTGGCTTATTCTTCGACGGGGGGCATCAAAGCACCTCTAAAACCTAAATAGAGGCTACAGTACACCCAGGGGAGAATTAAAAACAAGCCAAAGGAAACCACATTAGCCACGCCCGGGGCTGCTATCGCTAAGGGAGAGAGCAAAATACTGGCCAACATAAACATCGAAAAGAAGGTCAGTAGCAACATGAATTGTGCTCCCCAACGCTTGGTGACCAGCCGCCTACTCAACTCCAGTGCCTGAAAAGGGTTGGCTCCCCAGAACAAAATCAGGGGGTAAGCCCAACTGAAACCTACCTGCAAGTAAATGAGGGGCACTAAGTTCAGGAAGAACACCGTCGAGTCGCTGCTGCTCATCGCTGGTGGTTCGGGTGGATTTACCGGATTGTTGACGACCTCCTGGTACCAATCCATAAAGCCAATCCGCTGAAAAAGGAAATAGATAGGAAGCACCACGATGCCCGTGATCAAAATACTGATGAGGTTATTCAAAACCAAGGGTGCTGCTTTGGGAATCGCTCCCCAAAAGCGTTTGAAGTCCCAGGCTTCTCTTTCCATTACACTGTGAGCAGCAAGATAAAACCCGGCATTCAGCACTGGCGAAATGACCAGCGTGAGCAACAAAGTCCCGATCCAACCCAGCCCCAACAAGGTGAAAACACTCCCCACAAAAGGGACGATTAGGGCGAAAAGCGCAAAATCTTTAAAGTGCTGCCGATACAAGAGCAGGCCTTCTCTCATCCTGAGCGAGGAGGAATGAAAATAGCCTTCGCTGATGACTTTCTCTAAGTGCTGTCTTTGTTCTGTTGTCATAAGTAATTTGACGGAAATAACTGATCCCTAATAGCGCTGCGTAATGGAAATTACCTTAAACGCATAACGCTTCAAGGCCGGAAGGGTTGACTGTATTTCTTGGTCGCCCATAAGTTGGGATAGATCTTCTTCCGCAAATTGCGCGGTATCAGCATCGTAGCCCAATACGACCAAAAAATCTTTATCAGCAAAGTTCCCTCCGTTCCAGTTGGTAACTGTTCCTCCATAGTCCCAATCGAAGCCCGTGAATTTAAAAGGCTTACCGTTGATTTTTTCCAAATCAGCCAGGCTACTCCCTACTTTCAAGCCTTCCGCTGTTGCCCACTCACTCCCCTCCTCCTGGATGCGGTACATGATCGGCAAGTTATCTTCGTCGAGTAGAACCTCTACTTCTTCGGGGCTATCGGGATACAACACCAAGCCGGGAGCAGATTCGCCTTCGCCTAAATAAAATGGCCGCTCCATGATGCGATTTTTGCCGAGAAGGCGCATCAGATCAGCTTTCGCCAGCTCGCCCGTAAAGTCGCCAAAACCTTCACCGGGGCGAATAAGAAAAGTATTCTTGGCCACGGCACCCTCTTCGGTGCTTGTTTGGTCCTGGGCGCTTGCATCAGAAGCCGCCGGGCCGCAACTCCAGCAGCAAGCAGCGACGAGTAATAGTAAGACGATATTCTTCATTATGCTTAACTTTATTCGGCACAAGTTAATCATCACGTGGAACAAACCCAAAGTGTACTTTCATTATGAACGCTTGCATCTTTTGTAAAATCGTTGCGGGACAGCTTCCTGCTCACCGCGTTTATGAAGACGAAGACGTACTTGCTTTTATGGATATCAATCCCATCAATCATGGTCACGTACTCATTATCCCCAAGGTGCATTATGCGGAACTGAGAAGTATTCCGCTGGCAACCTCTACTGCCGTTTGGGAAGTTGTGAAGAAAGTGGAACAGGCTATTTGGCAAACTCCCGGTTTATCCTGCGAAGGAACCAATATTCTCCAAAACAATGGTGCTGCTGCCGGGCAGGATGTCTTTCACGCTCACTTCCACGTCATCCCTCGCTTGAGTGGTGATGGCTCTCGATTTCGCTTTAAATTAGTGCACAGCACAGACGAAACACGTAAGGAATGGGCTGAGAGCATAAAGAACCAGATGGATGCAAAATAATTCGCAGTGGAAAAACCTCTTTTATTGGGTTTACCTCTTTCTTGTTCTTCTCCCCTGCCTGGAAATAGCCCTTCTGCTCCTTGGCTATCGTCCTTACCAACAGGTAGGTTTCAAAATTGAGTCGACACCCAACAACTGCCTTATCGCACACCCTTCGCTGGGGTTTGCCCTCCACCCCGGAACGTTTCGCGTGACCATCAACCAAGGCCTCACTTACCGTGCAACCCATGGTGCTGATTCCCTCCGCATTACTACTTACGAGCAGCAAGAGGAAGCGCTGCCTGCGATATGGTTCCTGGGCTGCTCCTACACCTACGGCATGGGCGTGGATGATAGCCTTACTTTTCCTTTTTTAGTGCAGAAAAACTTACCCCAGTTTACTACCAAAAATTTCGGCGTACCTGGCTACGGTACGGTACAGGGATATTTGCAACTGAAGCAGCAGCTTGCGAGCTATCCACCTCCAGCTTGGGTCATTGTTAACTATGCTGATTTTCATGACGATCGCAATGCACTCACGCCATCCTATCGCAGGGATTTATTCATGGGGTATCAGCGATCAGGTGCCGAGGTAGGTACGCTCATGAAAACAGCGGCTATTCCTTACGTGGAGCGTACCATGGATGCTTATCACATCCGCTTATGTGCCTGGGACAGTATCTACCAACATTGGCCTTACCGGGAAACTTTTGCATCCATCAATTTTCTACAGGATTTGAGTGATCAAAAGCAAAGCCGCAAGATGGACAAAATGGCCGCTACCCTCTTTGTTTTTCAACAGCTCAAAGCCTTGTGCGACCAACACCAGATCCGGCTTTTAGTCACCGGAATAACCCCTTCTTCTGTTACAAAAATCATGCTGGCAAAACTAAATACCTTGGGACTGGAAACACTCGACATGGCCGTCGACCTCAACCAGGCAACCTATCGAAATGCTCCGTACGACGACCATCCGAATGCCAAAGCAAATGCTGTTTTCGCAAAACGTATCACCGATTTCATCATCCGGGAATAATTAGCGTTTTTTTCTAAAAATCAGGTATTTATACCCTTGTTTCGCAATAGGATTTTAATAAATTTTTGTACTATTCCTAAATCCTTCAAACCCATATAATAATGAAAGTTTCCACCACCTTTCTAACAAGGGCACTCCTTGTGAGTACCATAGCTACCCTTTATTTATTTTCCTGTACGCCGGAAAAACCAACTGATACCTCTACCTATGATGAGGTATTGATGGCAGAAGTTTCTACGGCTTGTGAGTGCGAAGCCAGTTGGTTCCCGCACAGTCAAACGCCAGCACCGCAGGAAGGCAAGGGCAGCCCATTCGACACGACCAGCACTACTAATTGCATGTTTCACCAGTGGTCCTGGCAGAAATTTTTGTACCTGACCAAACCGCAGAGTGACGGAAAGCCACTCTTCCTGGAAGAATTCATCGAAGTAGATGCAAAAATGGAGGTCACGCAGCCACAGCAAGGAGAAGCCTTGGTCTTGTCGAGTACCGGGCAAGCTGGTGGCGGAGGAATCCTGAAAACCAACCCCCATTTCAGTACCAATCAGAGTGCTGCTACCGTTTATTATTCCATCCACATGAACACTACCATGTACGAAGCTGCTACCGCTTTTCGTACTGCCATTCTCAATGGCAGCTTACCCGCAAATAATAAAGAAACCTTTCCGATTGGCTCCGTAGAACTAAAGGTTTCGTGGGTGGATGCCGATGCACTTGATCCGTCGGTCGCCGATGCTTATTACACCACCACCGCAGCCGTACAGCAAGCGGATAATAGTTATAGGGTGGAAACTGTTGCACTGTTGGGTATGCACGTGGTAGGCGTAGTTATTAATCACCCCGAGTTTATCTGGGCTACTTTCGAACATCATGATATGGCTCCGGATTTCGACTGGAACACGAGCGAAGCTAGTTCGGCAACCGAAACATTGCTTTTTGGTACAGGGTCAACAAATACGCTGGAAGGAATCCAATGGGACGGGAGCAACAAAGTCCCCAAGTTGCCTAATAACGCTTACACCCTTTTTGAGTTTGGAATCCCTAGAACAAGCAATAATGCCTTTGTTAATACCAGCCAGGCTGAGCCTGCGAACTACAATAATATCATAAGCATTGATAGTTGTGTAGCGGCCAATTTACAAGACGTCTGGAACAATTACTACTACAAAGGTTCACTCTGGCTAAACATGGACGGCCTAACACCGACGCAACAAGCAGATACCATCGTAGCTCTGGCGAACAATATCGGGAACGTAGCACCAGGAGCAATACCTCGGGGCAGTACGGCCAATGCCAACCTTACAATGGAGACTTTTGAGCAGACCTTTGCTCCAGATATTTCTGAAACAAACGTTATCAGCAATATATCCAACTGTTTTTCTTGTCATGGTGGGGTAGGTTTTGCTAGTGACAAACCAAAATCCCCCATCTATTTGAGCCATGTTTTCGACGGTTACCTACAGGCAGGTAAGGGGAAAACAATGCAGCAGATTAATGAGTTGAAATTCGTCCAGTACCGTGAAATGAGATCAGGATTAGCTAAGCAATAAACCAAACGGTGGCATTGCAACTGGAGAAAAGAGCCGTAGATGTCTGTAATAAGTCCTACAGATAATTATGCCCAACGGAATGCCATGGTAAATGCTATTTTTACAAAACGTATTGTCTGCTAAAGTAGACGATACGTTTTGTATTTATCAGCAAACGGTAATTTGTCCCGACAACCTCGCATATTTTATCTCCTCATCACCTTGATCACTCTGGTTCAGGGGTATTTTGCTACGCAACTCAACTATGATTATAACATTGAACAGCTTTTCCCAAAGCATGATCCGGAGCTGGCATTTTATGAAGAAGTCAAAGAGAAGTTTGCGCATCATCAGGACTACCTTATTCTTGGTCTGGAAAATACAGAAAGCATCTATCAAGGTGATTTCCTCCTACGGCTCGACAGCTTGGCGGATGTGCTTGAGCGGCATTCCTTGGTCAAAGAAGTCAATGCGCCCACCAACCTGCGCTATCATTTTCGTACGCCGCTAGGCATCCAAAGCTCCCCTTTTCTTCACCCTCATAACCCGGAACGCTACGCTGCTGATTCGGCTTTCTTGCAGGCTTATCCCGATGTTTTCCCGAAATTTATTGGTCGAGAAAACGATGCCGTCTGCGTTTATGTCTTTTTGACGGAAGCGCTGACGGACCAAAACAAGGAGGCATTTCGAGACTTCGTCGTCAAGCAAACCATGCGGCTGGGTTTTGAACATACGCACCTCTACGCTGATATTTACGCCCAGGATGCTTACCTCAAAGCATTAGAAGCCGAGATGTACTGGCTATCGGGCTTGGCTATCCTGCTTATTTTGGGTATCCTTTTTGTCAGTTTTCGCTCGCTGGCGGGGATACTGGTGCCTATTTTCATCGTTGCCCTGACGGTTGTCTGGACCATGGGTACCATCGCTTTATTGGGCGGTACCATCAACATGATGACCGTGCTGATCCCCACCATTGTAGCCATCATTTCACTGAGCGATGTCATTCACGTTATCAATCGCTTTAACGATCACGGGGAATTGCCCAAAGAGGAGGCCATTCGCTTTACTTTTCGGGAAATGCGTAGTGCTATTCTCCTGACTTCCCTCACTACGGGTTTGGGTTTTGCTACGCTCGCTTATTCGTCGTTGCAACCCTTTATTGAGTTTGGTATTTTCACGACCATCGGAGTAGCTTATGCGTATTTATTGGCGATCTATCTGCTGCCTCCCTTGTTGCAGCAGGTTTCCGCATCCGCGCTAAGCTGGAAGGGCCAGCGATCAGATCGTCAGATCGCCGCGATTTATCATTTTTTGACCCAACATCCGCGGTTGATTATAGGAGTCACTGCTGGATTGGTTCTTATTTCTCTGGCCGGCATGTCTAAATTGCGCATCAATGCCTACCTCTACGAGGAGCTTTCCGCCAAGGATGATTTTAGTAAAACCCTCCAGTTTTTCGAAACACACTTTTCGGGTATCCGCACTTTCAGCATGCACCTGGAAGTAGCTGATTCCTCCCGGTCGATCATGGACCAGGAGATACTGCAACAAATAGATCAACTGGAAAACTATTTGCTGGAAGATTATGGGTTGCGCGACGTTTACACGATTGCCACGCAAGTCAAGCGCTTCAATCGGCTTCACCATCAAGGCCAGCCAGCCGCTTTTGCACTCCCTGCCGATCCCGATTTCTCACAATACCTTACGGATAAAGTGCTGGAAAACCGAGCGGCACTCAGCCTGCACGCTGTTTTGACCGATGATGAAAAAGCCACCCAAATAACGGGTAAAATGGAAGATTTGGGCAGTGCTGTCATTGGGCAGCGCAATCAACAATTGACTACTTTTATCGATAGTGCCCTCGTGCCCGATGTGCTAAAAATTCACCTTACGGGAAATACGCTCCTTTTGGACAAGAGCAACCAGATCATCACCTACAAATTGCTCTACAGTTTGATTTTTGCCATCGTGGTAGTCTCCTTGCTAATGGGGTGGTTGTACCGCTCCTGGCGCATCAGCTTGTTGGCTATTTTGCCCAACATCCTGCCGCTCTTGTTCATGCTGGGCCTCATCGGCTGGACAGGGATGGGGCTAAAAATGTCGACCGTCATCGTGTTTACCATTGCCTTTGGTATTGCTGTAGATGATACGATCCATTTTATGAGCAGGCTGAAAAATGAGCTCAAAGCGGGGATTTCTCCCGCGGAAGCAATTGCCAACACCTACCGCTCTACAGGGAAAGCCATTGCAATTACCTCTATTATTTTGGTGCTTGGCTTTAGTGTATTGCTCCTTTCCTCTTTCCAGACGACTTTTACCACGGGCCTACTGGTCAGTCTGGCATTATTGTTTGCACTTTTTGCCGACTTGCTGTTGCTACCGGTATTATTGATGTGGTACTACTCCGCAACGGACGCTTCCTCCAAGGCTGCTTCGTAGGTCACCTCCGAACAATTGTCTTCTACGAAAATGCGCTGAGCCAGGCTTTGCAATTCTTCCCTGGTAATGCGACGATACAGCTGGGCCTCCTGGTTGATCAATTCGGCATTGCCCAGGATTTCAAAAAAGGCAAGGTTAATCGCCTTATTGAGCACACTGAGTTCTGAAAAAATCAAAGTGCTCTCCACCTTGTTTTTTACTTTTTCCAATTCTCTGGTACTGATCCCTTCTTGCTTCAGCAATTCCAGTTCTTCCCAAATTGCAGCCCGAGCCTGCTGGTTGCTAACACCTTCGACGGGCTTGGCCTCGATGATCAAAAGCCCTGGATCAATACTTCCCGAAACGTAGCAATCGATCGCCGAAAACAGCTCTTTTTCCTTGAGTAAGCGCCGATAAAGACGAGAAGAAGGCCCATTACCCAAGATATCCGAGAGCATATCCACGCCGTAGTAATCACGGTCGACCCTGCTGGGAATATGAAAGCCGAAGTAGAGTGCATCGGCAGGTTCCTGGGCTTTCAGCACCCGTTGTTGCAAGGTTAGTTGCGGTGGTTCCGGGGGAAGGATTCTTTCGATGATCGGCCCCGCCGGCAAGTGGCCAAACCACTTTTCCACCAAAACCTTTACTTCGTCCGTAACTACTTTTCCTGCGACAACAAGGACTGCGTTATTGGGCTGATAATACTTGTCGTAAAACGCCCGTACATCCTCCAAAGAAGCCTCGCTCACATGCTCAGGTACCATACCTATGGTAGGCCAACGATAAGGATGTACCTTATAGGCGAGCTCTGCCAAGTGGTGCCAAACATCGCCGTAAGGCTCGTTGAGACAAGTTTCCTTGAATTCTTCTACCACTACTTTTCGTTGCACATCCAACTTCTTTTCGCTGAAGCGGATGTTGTGCATGCGGTCGCTCTCCAACCAGAGGGCGACTTCCAGATTTTCAGCGGGCACAACGTTGTAATAGTTGGTGATATCGTTATTGGTAAAGGCATTGTTCTCCCCCCCTGCCATCTGCAGTGGATCGTCAAAATTAGGGGCAGCTTTGGTTCCACTGAACATCAAGTGCTCAAAAAGGTGGGCAAAACCCGTTCGTTCCGGCGACTCATCGCGCGCGCCTACATAATAACAAAGATTTACCGTTGCCATCGGAGAGCTGTGGTCTTCGTGGACCAACACCCGCAAGCCATTGGCCAAGGTAAAGCGTTTATAGTGAATCATTTATTCTATTTAATAAACCACCATTTTAAGGTGGGGCTGCATCTTGTTGCTGACGCACAAAAGTAAGGACAATATGCGAAACGCTCTCCGGGTCATAATCGTTTTCGTCACGACCATATTCTTTTTCTTTGCCTGCCAGCCAGCACCCACAGAAAGCAGTAGCCTGGGACAAGCATCTATCTTGCTGGAGGATTCAAATGGATGGGCCCTGACGGTACAAGCGGATGGTTCTGGAGAGCTGCTCTACCAGCGCACCAAGCTCGAAAGTGTAAACTGGCCCAGCAAGACTTTTTCTTTCAAACAGTTGCGCTTACTTCCTGCTTTTGCACCACGCATCCAGGATACTTATCCCTATCGGTGGACGTATTGTAGCCAAACAGAAAATGATACGCGGCAATACGGCTTACCGGATACAGCTTGGGGAGCTGCCTGGTTTGAAAAAGCTTACCAAGCGCTGGAGACCGCCGAACTTACACCTTGTACCCTACGGAAATTGAAGAAAAATTGGGCTACCCATCCCCCGCCAGGCGTAAGCGTCCAACAAAAAATCTGGTAGTTTATGATGAGTCGGGAAGTATCTTTTTATCGAGGATCTTCCCGCTTTTCTATTGCCCGACCCGGGAAAGGCCAGCTTTGGCCTGTTGGTGGAGGCCCGTACTATAATCATCCGGTTTCAGCGACAAACAACGGTTAAAATAGGCGCGCGCGCTGGTTTTCCGTCCTCTTGTTTCTTCAATCAAGCCTGCCTGGAGAGCGGCATTGCAAGCAAAAAAAGCTTCGCTGTTCTGTCCTTGCTCGATCGTTCTGTTGTATTGCGCCAAAGCTTCCTCGTATTTTTTCAAGCCGTGTAGAATACGTCCTTTGCGGTAAGTATACTCCAGTTTAGCCAAAAAAGAGGGTAGGCTGCTCTCGGCTTGAGATGCCAATACATCCAGGGCGCGTTGGTAATAACCTCCATCGTAGAGTAAGCGAGCTTTGAGCAAAACCAGTGGCGGAACAATGCCAGCTTGTGCCTCTTTTTCTGCATTTTTATCGCCTCCCGCAGCATTTGCACCGCGACTTTGCAGCAAGGTCATATAGCTTTTATAACCTTCCGGACGATTATTCAACAATTCGGCCCAAGCCAATTTTTGGTAGGCTTCTTTGATGTAATGGCGGCCTCTGGTGGTTCTCAAAAAATCTCGCAAATGACGACGACCATCGGTATTGAGTCGTCGCAATTTGGCTACGCCAAGCATATAATCGAGGTAAGGAAAAGGGTAGAAAGCCTCTCCTCGGGGGGCTTTTTCCATCCAATGGATAGCTTCATCATTTCGCCCTGTTCGCATAGCTACATTGGCCAATACAAAGGCGTGCAAAGGTGTATCCTCAGCTCTTAGGTCTGCGTCTGCCAGGGCAGCCCAGGCCGCTTCTGGTCGTCCGTCCAGATGAAGGAGTAAAAAAGCATAAAGCACTTGGGTCTCCTGCCGAAAAGGGAAATGGGTTCTACGGGCAGCATTCAGCACCCCTTCCACTTCACGTTTGCCCTGCTCTACCGTCCCCTCCAGGCTACTGAGCATCTCCAAAGCCCAGCGATAGTTGTCGGGGACGGTACCTACCGCCGCATGCAAAATGCCCAAATCTTTTTGATTCCCTAAAAAAGTGGGAAACTTGGTTTGATTCTCAAGGAGTAATTTATGGGCACGATTGATATCGGAAAATGCCCCCAGATACTCTTCAAAACGGAGCTTGAGCAAGGCCCAATGGAGCCTTATTTCTGCTTGGGTGTAGAGATAGTAGGGAGAATTTTGATCGCCTTCGGCAATTTTATTTAGCCTGCGATCGCGATTGGCTTTTATCCGTTGATAGGCTTGCTCATCTTCAGAAACGTAGATGGTAAAAAAATCTACGTAGTTTTCGAGGTGGTAAGCGATCAGGTTGTTCGGTTCATCGAGTTTCAGCCGAGCGATGAGCGATTGGGCCTCATTGAGCCGCAGCTCAAAAATTTTATCATAAATCCGTTGGGCATTTGTATTGAAATCAAAATACCCTGCGGCCTGACTTGGGGCGAGCAATAGACAATTTAGCGCAATAAGTAGAAAGGAAAAGCGCATAAATAGGTGGGAAGTAAAAAGCCGCTAAGAATACATTAATTTGCTTCTTAGCGGCTTTGCGTTTTTTCTAAGCTTCAGCGACGGCGATACCTGCGGTCTCATCATCAACAAGAACACGTCCACAGTGTTCACAGGCGATAATTTTCTTGCGTTGAGAAATCTCCAGCTGAATCTGAGGAGGAATACGGTTGAAACATCCTCCACAAGAATTCCGCTCTACGGTAGCTACTGCTAATCCGTTGCGGTAGTTTTTGCGAATCTTATCGTAAGATTTGAGCAAACGGTCTTCGATGTTCTTACGGGCTTTCTCAGAAGCTTTGTGCAGTTTCTGTTCTTCTTTTTCCGTTTTCTCGATGATCTTTTCTAGCTCAATCTTTTTAACTTTCAGCGTCTCATTCTTCGTTTCCAAACGCGTCTGAGCAGCCGCAATGGTTTCGTTTTTAGCTTCAAGGTCGCGCTTGATCTGGTTGATCTTCTTATTTGACAGCTGGATTTCGAGACGTTGCATCTCCTGCTCTTTCATCAGGGCTTCGTATTCTCGGTTGTTTTTCACATTATCCATCTGCTTGCTGTAGCGCTCCAACAGGCCCTCTGCTTCAGCAATGTTGTGCTCATGCTGAACCATCTCACCCTCCATATCTTTGATCTGGGTCTCCAGACGACCAATCCGTGTATTCAGACCAGCGATCTCATCTTCCAGGTCACTCACCTCCATTGGGAGTTCGCCTTTGAGAATTTCCAACTCATCCAGTTTACTATCAATAGTCTGGAGATTATATAAGTTCTCTAGCTTCTCTACAACTGTCTTTTCGGCTGCCATTGGCAATAATATTTATTAGTTGAACAACACTCAACGGGATGTTATTAAAGATAATTTACCGGGTTGGTGTTCACCTCCGTTAAATGAACCGCAAAATTACCAAAATTTTTCCGAATTATGGTAGCTAGTAAATCAATCGTAAATTGTTCACTTTCATAGTGTCCCACATCGGCGATGATGATTTTACCATCCGCATCAAAAAACTCGTGGTATTTGTAATCAGCAGTAACAAAAACCTGTGCTCCAGCAGCGATGGCCTGGGGTAATAAAAACCCTCCGGCACCACCACAAAGGGCTATTCTTTGAATTGGCTGATCCAGTAAGGTAGTGTACTTCACGCAACTGACGTTGAGCTGCTCCTTAAGTCGCTTGAGAAAAGAAATTTCTTTCAGCGGCTTTGGCAGGTCACCAACCATTCCCGAACCTACTAACGGATTTTGGTTAAACACCTCACTATAAACAACATCTACCCCGGAAAAGTTACCTAAAACGGCATTTATTGCACCTTTTTGATGAACGGGGTACATTATTTCCAGCTGTATACTGACGCCACCGCTGGCACCGGTACCCAAGCTAAGTTGTCGCACAAGCGGCTGCGGTGTTTGCGGGCCATTGTCTAATTTCGCCAAAGCCAGCTTCACTTCATCGGCTACTGCCAGAGGCACAAAGGCTGTGGCACGACCCATCATTCCGGCTTTCGGGGCCAAAATACGGGTGTTGACCAAGCCCAAGCGTTCGGCAATCATCGCATTTACGCCTTGAGCATAGACATTGTCGAGGTTGGTATGAATCGCATAAATGGCAATATCATTGCGGATTGCTGCAATCACCACCCGCTCTACGTAGGTTTTGCCCGTGAATTGTTTCAAGCCTTTAAAAACAATAGGATGGTGAGCAACGATCAGGTTACAACCTTTGGCAATGGCTTCGGCAACTACTTCCTCGGTAGCATCCAGGCAGGTAATCACCCCGGTGCATTCGGCTTGGGCATTGCCCACGATGAGTCCGGCATTGTCGTAACCTTCCTGATAAACAGGAGGAGCGACGCTTTCCAGCTGCTTGACGATGGCTCCAATTGAAGTCATATTAGCTCGATTTTATTTTTTCTTCGATTTTACTGGTCGAATATCCGGGGACGAAGGTGAGTAATGCAACTTTTCCTCCCCAACTTTTCACTTCGCTGGCCCCCACGACGTCTTTTTCTTCGTAATCTGCTCCCTTGACCAAAACATCAGGCCGTAATGCATTGATTAAAGCCAGTGGTGTGTCTTCCCCGAAAACGATGACCGCATCTACAAAAGCAAGGCTAGCCAGCAGCAAGGTTCTCGCCGCTTCGTCCATAATCGGGCGATGAGGGCCTTTAAGTTTTTGTACCGAAGCGTCGCTATTGACACCAACCACCAAGTGTTGCCCTAATTGTCTGGCTTCCGCGAGGTACTTAAGATGCCCGGGATGCATCAGGTCAAAACAGCCATTGGTAAAAACAATCTTCCCGCCGCCCAGCCGCCAGGCGGCAACCTTAGCACGAGCGGAGGGTAGATCAAGTATTTTTTGTTGGATCAGTTCAATCATTTCCCAATTGTGCATCAAAGTTGACCAACTGCACAAAACGCAACATCCGATCGGTGATCATATCATCACTTAGTTCTTTGAGGCGTTCGGTACTGAATTTCTCCACACAGAAACTAGCCATCGCCGAGCCGTAGATGACCGCCCGCTTGAGGTTTTCAAACGACAGATCCTTGGTAGAGGCAAGGTAGCCAATGAAACCACCCGCAAAAGTATCGCCAGCTCCGGTAGGATCAAATACTTCGGCCAGAGGAAGAGCAGGAGCGAAGAAGACCTCGTTGTTGTGGAACAAGAGTGCGCCGTGTTCTCCTTTTTTGATGACCAAAATACGTGGGCCCATTTCGTGAATCGCTGCGGCAGCTTTTACCAGCGAGTGCTCGCCAGACAATTGGCGTGCTTCTTCGTCATTGATGGTGAGTACATCAATTCGCTTCAATACTTCCTTGAGCTCATCCATGGCGGTATCCATCCAGAAATTCATGGTGTCCAGCACCACCAACTTCGGGCGGGTCGTCAGCTGATCCAATACCCGCGCCTGCACGGCTGGCGTCAGGTTGCCCAGCATGAGGTATTCCGTATCCTGGTAATCTGCGGGAAGCACTGGATCAAAATTCGCCAAGACGTTTAGTTGTGTATCCAGTGTATCGCGACCATTCATATCTTTATGGTAGCGGCCCGCCCAGAAGAAAGATTTCTCTCCTTGTTTCACTTGCAAACCGGCAAGGTCTACGCCACGCGACCGCAAGTCATCCAGATCCGCTTCCGGGAAATCATCCCCAATTACAGAAACTATTTTGATCTGTTTAGTGTAATAAGAAGCAGCTAAAGCAATATAAGTAGCGGCTCCCCCTACCACTTTTTCTGCACGACCAAAAGGGGTTTCAATGTCGTCAAAAGCGACGGTACCCACGACCAATAAACTCATAGAAATATTTTTTTGAAAAAAAATCTCCGCAAAGATTGCAAATTTTGATCAGACACTGTACATTTGCGCTCGCTTCTTTGAAGAAGGAAGTTGAAAATATAAAAAGCCTCCTTAGCTCAGCTGGTTAGAGCGGCGGACTGTTAATCCGTAGGTCGAAGGTTCAAGTCCTTCAGGAGGCGCATCATAAAGGTCACTGTAATTTACAGTGGCCTTTTTTTATTGGTAAATCGCGCTTACACATGTTCTCTGTTTACATCCTCTTCTCCGAGGAACACGATAAATACTACGTCGGACAAACTGATGATTTGGAAAGGAGACTGCTACAACATAACGAGCTGTCTGAAAATTCTTTCACTTCTCGCTACCGCCCTTGGGTTTTAGCGCTCGCGATTGCAGTTCCTGACAGAACGGTAGCCATCAAGATGGAGCGATTCATCAAGAAGCAGAAAAGCAAAAAATATTTACGCGAAGTTATCGCCAGTAAAGAGCGACAGCACATGCTCAGGCAGCGATTTATTGAAAACTATAGTGCTGACTAAATCAGCGGGATAGAGCGGTCCCGACTCGCGAGTCGGGATTAATCCGTAGGTCGAAGTTCTCCCGACTTTTCAGTCGGGATCAGAAAGCGCATCATAAAGGTCACTGTAATTTACAGTGGCCTTTTTTTATTGGTAAGCTGAGCAAAAAAAGAGGCTGGAATATTCATCCAGCCTCTGACGTAGAACATAATTAGTTCATGTTATAAAATGGGATCAATTATTTGCTGGTAATACAACTAGTTATACACGCCGACCTCCTTCTCGTTCCCAACGTAGCGCAGATTCTCTGCTCACCTTAGGACCAATTTTTACTATTATCACATCTCCTCCGTACCGTTGACGGTGCTCCTTGTGTCTGCGTTCTAGGTCGTTGGTAATGCCACGGTGCAAAATCTTGTTACCGCACTTAATATGATAGCGATTCGTATTTCGGTTAGCCATGATTTCTATGATTTAGTATGTGATTTAATAAGCCAGCTGGCGGATCATGAGGAGCTTCTTCTCCCAGCCATTCGCCTGTGTCTCGCCAATTTTCATATTGATAAATCCAACTACAGATATTCGGGAAAAGATCTACATCAAATTGCATAGAATTCTGCCATTCCCAATTGCCTGGTTTATAAAGGCAAAGATGACCTTCCTTGTAAATATGTTTAGTATTCTTAGGAAGGTTAGGAGTGGTAACAAAAACACGTGGTTCTGTTTTTTCACTATAGACTACTTTCAGGATATAATTCTGGTAGTCAACCTTAACCTCTTGGTCTGCATACCCAAAACTAAAAGCCCCTAAACGAAATGTCCAGACATAACGATTGCGCGAGCCTTTACTCATTTCCAGTTCGGTTACAAGCCCCTTTTCAGCAAGACGTTGAAAAGCTGCAAGTTGACGATGAGGGAAAAACTTGTGCTTCACCTTTAAGTCTACTGCTTGGCCATATACCCCACCTTTAGGCTTGACAGGAATTGGCTCTTTACAATGTTTAGCACTAGGTACTATAACTAGGCCTCCTGACTTTTGAGCATCTCCAATAGCCTTGGCCCGTTTTTTACGCTCCTCTTCTGTTAACGTTAGGTCTTCAATGGGGGCACAAGGGGCTTCTCGCTTTACCGTTTCAATACCCGCATCACGAGATGCTTTGGTAGTATATGTTTCACTAATGCCAATGATTTCTCCATTTCGAGCCTTTAGAACAAAGTAATATTGTCCATCTTTTGAGTCGAGTCGTTCGTACCGTTCGTCAAATGGAGAATTCTCTCGTACTGATTGGATACCTTTTTCAGCACCTTGTTTTGAGACGTACCCTTCACTCTGAAGGATTATCTCGTTGTTTTTAGCCTTCAGGTGCCAATAATATTGATCGTCCCTGGGGCTTTTGAATAAAAAAAACTTACTGATCTGCATCTTTAATTATTTTTAGCAGTTAAAAAAACTGAGCCACCCGAATTCCGGTTACTCATTACGCTTAGTGCTATGCATAGGCATAGCCATGTCTGTTTAAAGCAAGTCATAAGCTTGGTTTAATGAAATAATAGACCTAGCCACTTCAAGTGATGAAGAGGCAGAACCAGACAAAAAAAGCGAAGTGGAAATAGCTAAATTAGAGGCAGAAAACCATCTATGCAATAAATCTATTGCAAGAATCTTGGCTATTTGATTAAATAACCTTAGGTTTGTTTACTATTAAAATATTCTGCCGGAGTATGAGCTAAGTCTCTGCTTCGGTTTTTTTATGTCAATGACACAAGAGTACCGATTGCAATCAAATACTCGTATGACATACCAAAGGTAAAAACAATATCACAAAAATGCAAACCTGTATAAATAAAAAATCATGCTTGTTTAATTAATCAAAAATACTTACCTTTGTACTATGAATACGCACCAAGTGCTATATAACTGGATAGGAAATGAAGTTTCAAAGCTACGCCGTAAAAAGCGTTTGTCTCAAGCAAAGCTTGCGGAGCTTACAGGACTTAGTCGCAGTTCTGTTTCTAACATAGAAAAAGGTCGTCAGCAATCTCCTTTGCATGTTCTATGGCAGATCGCTGAAGTTTTGGGTGTTCCTATCACAGATATTATTCCGACAAACAATGAACACGAGACGACTCTTGACGATTTAATAGGGAAGGTAGATCAGATGCCTGATTTAGATGAGTTAGGTAAAGAGAAACTAAGTGAGTTCCTCAAAGATCTGTGATTCTTCTCTCAAGTTTAGTGCAATGTACATCCTGTAATCAGTTATAAGAGCCCTAAACTCTTATCTGATCATTACCACTATCTCTACAAATTGTAATCCTATGGCACGTTATCTTACTATAAAAAGAATAAACAGTATAGCCTGGAAGGTGCTACTTGCCGCTGGTGTAGCAAACCCACCTGTTAATCCTTATCAAGTAGCCGATCATCTTAATATAGAGATTAAAGAAAAAGATTTAGGTGATATTTCTGGATTGTTAGTCATCAACAATGGAAAAGCCACTATAGGGCTCAACAATCTAGAGACAAATAATGAAGTAAGAAGGCGATTTACAATTGCACATGAGATTGGTCATTTTGTACTTGGCCACGTGAAGGAAGGAAGAGAAATGTTTGTTGATCAAGCCAATCGGCAATTCTCTCTGTTCATGAGAAACGAAGAATCAACAAAAGGGACAAATCCGCAAGAAATCCAAGCGAATGCTTTTGCGGCAGCACTACTAATGCCTGAGCCTTTCGTTCGTGCAGAATTAGATAAAATGATTGTAGCAGGAGCTGTAAGTGATCTTTCGGGTAATAGCGAAGAGTTTATCAAAGAGTTAGCCAAATCCTTTGGGGTTAGTTCGATGGCAATGACCTATAGGTTAGGTAATTTGCAGCTGTTTGAGACGATGTGATGACTTCTCCCTTAGAAGAACAAATAATCTTCATCAAGATGCCTATTAAGTAGCTGATAAGCATCACTCTGACTATCCTCATGGTGTCTCCAAACGAAGTTGGCAATCCAATCAATGAACATCAATTCCTCAGAGTTTTTACTATCTCCTTCTTTGTATTAAAAAAGCGATTTTATATACAACACTGTATATCAAATAGCTAGAGTAGACGACAAAGGCATTGTAGCAGGGGCAAAGGAAGAAGAATTGTTAAGTATCTCCTAAGATAAAATCTCGCCAAATAAATTCCCCAAAACTTCCGTTTATACAGCACTAATTTTTGCGAACAATCCAACTTTATCATGGCCAAACGTTTACTTTTCTATTCCTTTTTCTTGCTCCTTAGTGCTTCTTTTTTCACGCAATGCGCTAGCTTACAGCACCTGGTAGACAATACCAAGCCATCCTCAACGGCAAACAGCAGCACATCTCAGGTGCGCAAAAATGTAGTAGATTTTGCCGCCGAGCAAAAAGGGGTACGTTATAAGTACGCTGGTCGGAGCCCTCAGACGGGATTTGATTGTTCTGGATTTACACATTATGTTTTCAATGCTTTTGATGTTGACCTTACCCCCGTTTCACGTGCCCAGGAAGATGAAGGCAAGCGCATCAACCTCAAAGATGCGCAAGCTGGGGACTTGGTTTTCTTTCGCAAGAGCAATAACGGATCCGTCTTTCACGTAGCCCTGGTCGTAAGCCAAAGCCCCGGCAACCTTACCGTCATTCACAGTACTTCTTCCCGCGGGGTGATCATGGAAAACGTCTACGATAGTTCCTATTGGCGCACTAAAATCATGAGCGCACGCGATGTCCTGTCTCGTTAAAGCAACTGGGAAGATAAGCTCTACGAACAGAAAAATTGCCATAGAAGGGTTTATATTAATTTTTTATTCATAGCTTTAGCTGTAGGGGGATTATCTTTTTATAGCAATTAAGAGCTTATCGTGCAAGGTAAACGCTGTCACTGCTATCTTGCGCTTGCCATACTATTAACAAAACATGGACTGTGTCAGAAACGAATCAGGCCCCTTTATTGGCAGATACTAATCGACTGGTTATCCAACTAACGAAATCAAGAGCTTTTCGCAAAAAGCTTCCTGAGGTGCTACGGGTGTTATCGAATCATCTGGGGGTGGACGAAAGCTACTTGCTTGAAATAAGTCCTGTCAAAGGTGTTCCCGACCAGTTGCTCTACCATAAAATTATTCAAGTATCCAGTGCTGGCAAAAAGACAGAACACTCCATTGCTTCCCTTTTTTCAACCGTCACTTTCTCGCAGCGGGTATTAAAATCATGGTTGTCAGATTTGGCCAGCTTATCCAACGTACAGCTATCGATCAATCACGATTCGGAGGAAAACACGGGGGTCCCGCAATTGATTTATGCCAGCCAAAAAGAAATGCCCGCCCTTGAAAAAGTAAAAAACAACCAAATTTGTAAAGAAATCATAAATGCCCTGGGCATCTCTTTTTCTTCTTTCCTTGTCGTGCCACTCGTCTATGAACAAACCATTTTAGGTTTTTTTGCCACCCATAGTCAAACATACATCAAACACACTCCTGCACATCTGGAAATGCTTGTGGCTTTGATGCAACTGGTCGCCAAACTTTACACCTGCGAAAAAGTAGAAGACCAACGAATCTTTCACGAAAACCACCTACTCAAAACCAGTGAGAAAAGATACCGCAAATTCATCCGCCACAGTGCAGAAGGTATCTACTTCGTGAATTGCGGTAAACCAATCTCTACCTCCCTGGATATTGATTCACAGACGGAGCTGTACTATGCCAATGCGTATGTGGAAGAATGTAATTTAGCCATGGCCAAGATGTATGGCTTTGATGATGAAGCCGGGCTTGTTGGTAAGCGTGTAGAAAATATTCACCAAGGAGAAAACTATGAGCAAAACAAAGAATCCTTCAGGGTTTTAGCGGCAAATAATTACCAGATCAAGGGCCAAGAGACGAAAGAACTGGATAAATATGGCAATTGGCGATTTTTCAAAAATGAAGCTTTCGGTATCATCGAAAATGATCATCTGCTAGGCATCTGGGGAATTCAGAGAGACATTACTGAAAAGCATCAGAACGAACGAGGAGATGCGTTATTAGAAGCCGTCCTTCATGCTATCCCGGATATCAAAATACGTATCAATATTGAAGGGCAGATTCTGGCACTTTACGGTTCTGAACAAAAACAGGATGGGCTTTCTTTTCAAGACAATGCCATCACCGGCAAGCATCTTACTGAAGTGCTACCCGTTTTTGTAGCTAAAGGATTACTGTTTAATGCCCGTAAATCACTAGAAGAAGACGCCTTGCAATCCTTTGAGTTTCTCGATGCCGATACCAGTGATGGCAACATACGCTACTACGAAGCACGGATCAACAACATCAACAAGGAGGAGATCATCATCATTCTAAGAAACGTCACCCAACTAAAGATAGCAGAACAAGCCCTTACCGAACAGATCAGCCAGGTCGATCAAAAGAATCGTCAACTACAGAAGTACATTGAGTCCAATCTGCAACTCGAAAATTTTGCTTTTGTAGCTTCACATGATCTCCGTGAGCCCGTCCGTACCATGCGTACTTTTGGACAGTTTCTGAAAAAACGGGTTGGTCATAAGTTGGATGAAGAAAGTATGACTCATCTCGACTTTATCATCAACAGTGCTAGTAGGATGAACCAGCTCATTGAGGATTTGCTGACTTATTCTCGCGTAAATACGGAATCAGCCACCCACGACCCTATTGAATTATGCCCCCTGCTCGAAGAGATCACCAATAGCCTAAAAGCAACCATAGAGGAAACTGGTGCAAAAATCATCTACAAGCATCTTCCTCCTGTCATCCACGGCAATCGCCTGAAAATCCTGCAGGTTTTCCAGAACTTACTGGCCAATGGCATTAAATTTCACCGAAAAGAGGAGCCACCAAAAATCATTATTTCCGTCAAGGAAACCAAAACCCATTGGCGTTTTATGGTCGCCGATAACGGCATTGGTATTGAAGAAGAATTTCATGAGCAAATTTTCGTCATCTTCAAAAAATTGCACAATTACCAAGAGTACCAAGGTACGGGCATTGGCCTTACCCTCGTAAAGAGTATTGTTAATCAACACGGTGGAGAAATATGGTTAGAGTCTACCGTAGGAAAAGGTACCACCTTCTATTTTACGCTATTAAAGTAAATCGTCATGAACAATTTTCAGCGCAAAGTTCAGGAACTTAGCGAAAACTACCTCAACAGCCTGGCTCATGCAGATTTAGAAGGGATACTAGGCCTTTTTGCTCCCACGGCCCTCGTGAAATCGCCGCTTTATGGCAAAATGACGGCAGCCGCTTTTTACCACAATCTCTTCAAAGACACCCAATCCTCAGAAGTACAACTAAAGGACGTACTCACCAATGAAGAAAACCTCTCGGCCTGCCTGTTTTTTGCGTATACCTGGACGCTGGCCAGTGGTGCTAAAGTGGAGTTTGAAGTCATTGATTATCTCCAACTCAATAAAGAGGGCTTAATAGAACTGCTACAAATCGTGTACGACACGCGACATAGCCGCCATGCGTACGAAGCGCTCAATTAAAGTTTTACCTGCATTCGCAGTGCCCTCAATCCTTGTACTCCTTGTAGTGGGCCCAACTCATAATCATGCGGGGGCTCGGTGATGTAGCCATGGTAGAGCAAATAATCAGCGTATTTCAGGTATTCCAGGCGGTCTTTTTCCTGGAGATAAACCACCGAGACATGGCCAGACTTGGTGATTCGTTCATCTGTTCCAGAAATAACGGCTTTATCAATTCGCTTTTTCAGGATTTCATAACGAACATTGTAAGCACCATCTACATCAAATCGCTTTTCATCCATCCGGAAACGGATCGACAAGGGTGTCGTGTATGCAAAGACCAACTGAGCAGTAGTTAATGACATCGGCCAATGCTGTCTTTGTATTTCTACTTGGCGCGTAATATCACACATTTGAATCATCTGCCACAAGCGGAAGTTGCGTAAATGAATATCACTAAAGATATTCTTCTTTTTCAGGATGGACTGCCCCAGGTACATATTGTATTCTACCCCATCGGTTTTGTAGCGTTCAAAATAATGAGGGAGCGTTTTCTGCATAGCGACATTTTCTTTGTCCAGAAAGGAACCTATCAGGTCATTGAGTGCTTCAACGCTTTTTTCATAATCCTTGCGTTGCTGATATACGATACCCAGCTCAGGATCAAGCGAATTAAAATAAGCCCTGACCGCGGGGCTAAGATCAACATTCTCCATGGCCAGTTGACGCAATAATGGTTGAATTTCAGCGTGTAACAAATCCAGTACGCGTGTTTCGTCGTTGGAGTTGAATGTATCCGTCAGGTGCTGTAATTCCCGATCCAAATGAAGGAGCGCCTGATTAACCAGAGGAAAAACAAGCAAATCTTTGCTTTTCACCAATACCGCCCGTGCCTCAGAGAGTTCCGTTATCAAATCAGCTCGGACGGCCTCGTTGCGCTTGGTCGAAGAGCCCACAATATCTGCTTGTCCATACAACGGATACACATCCTTAAAGACGATGCCTTTGCCTCGGGTAACTTTCTCGCCATTGGTACGCTTCTCCAGAAGACTGTACGCTTCTTCGATAAAACGCCATTCTACACTAGGATGCAATGCGGTGTACTGTTCACGAATAACGGCTTCAATAGCATTGTCCACCTCTTCCCGGCTTCGCTCTACCGCCGTACGAAACAAGCCTACAATCTCTTTAAACTTGAGCTCAATAAAACTGTGCAAACCATAAGCATGGGGAGAGCCCAACTCTACCAGACCAACGACATTGTCCTCCATGTCCACTAAGGTGGCGATGATAATCGAACGGATGCCCTGTTCGATCAAGGCCATCTCAAGTGGCGTTTGATTTTTTACATTCCTTAAATCTTCGATCAAGAGTACCTCCCGAAACTGGCACACCCGCTCGTAAATACTGCCGCTATATTCCGGCGCAAGCAAGTTGGGAATCTCCTGGCTTAGAAAATCAAAACGAATTTTATACTGGTGAGCAACAGCCCGTTCTACGGGATAGTCAATGGCCGTCACACCCAGACGCAGATCAGGTACCCCCAGGTAAATTTTCATCAATTGCTCCAGCTCTTCAATATTCTTTCGATCAAGAACGGCATTGCGCCGAAGCAAGTGGTGCTTAATCTGCGAAAGCGATTCCTCGCTGGTAATGTCTAACATGCTCACCATCACCAAGCCTTGAAATTCAAAGGTGTCCACTGGCAAAGCATTTAGCCAGCGATCGGTATCGTAAATATTGGAGAGCAATTGATCAATTTCGTGCTGGGAAAGCATGGGCAGTTCCCCATTTACTTTGACATCAACAAAGCTGATGTCCATAATCGCTTTATAAAACTTGGGTAATACAGTACCGCTTTCTTCGATGCTGATCAATATTGGCGGGTCAATCTCAATTTGCTGGCCGTAAAATTTATTTAAAATAAGGCTTCCCGCCTTGACCAGTGTCGCGCAGAATAGGATATTATCTGTCTTGTTGAGCGTATACTTGACATCACTCTTCAGAAAAAGGTCCTGTAGTCGAGGACTCGTATACACATCATCCATCGAGAAAGGGCGAGAAATCTTGACCAACTGGTTATCCTGGGTATAGGAAGGCACCAGAAAGGAAAGCAGCAAGTCTACCAGTTCCTGGTGTTCGTTTAAAACAGACATGTTTGTTATTGGCCCCCTCAACTCCTTTACCTTCTCTATCCTGGCGAGGATTTCTTGGGCGACAAAGGCAGTACCACTTTGTGTTTGTGCTATCTCCTCAACAGACCGAAGCAAGGGTTCGAAAGAGAAAGAACTGGGAAAAGGTAAAAGGAAAGGGTTGCCAGCCTTCTTTAATGAATCTTTGGCACCAGACCATTCTTGATAATTTTGCGTAAAGGGCATTTCCATGCTTTCCATCTTTTAGCCAAAACTAAAGTATAATCACCTCAGTGTTAATAAACAGCATAGGCTTTAAGTAAGTTAAAAAATAACGGTCTGTCTGTCTAGGAAATCGCTCCATCTATCGGTTATTACCACCATTTCGTTTGATTGCAGAAAAAAAACTGCAACTTTTCCTGTTTAATCTCCGTCTATCAAACGTATCCATTTCCTGAAGAAAGTAGCGGTGGGACAAGCTTCAACGCAGGGCTTGTTTATCGATAATACCACAATCAGGAGTTTTTTTTTGAAATCACGGAGGCTCAAAGAAGCGGTATTTAAGCTGTTTCCGAGAGACCTTCACAAACCCGACATGATGAAAAATTTTCTTAGTATGCTGGCCATCGCCAGCGCCGTACTTTACTGTACCCCCGCATTGGCAAACACAACACCCGTAAAATTGCTGGTAAAAGTGGAGACATTAGACCAAAACCACATTAAGCTCCATTTAGCTAACTTGTTACAAGAGACAACGGTAATTAGACTACAGGATTTTGAAGGCACCACCTACTTCCTTCAGACCATCAACGACCACAATGGCTATGCCGCCAGCATCAACCTGGAAGCTTTACCCGAAGGCCGCTATATCCTTCGCATCACTGGAAAAGAAAGTCAGATTGATCAAGTTGTGTTCAAAGGGGACAACACCCTTTTTGTGAGCCAACCAAAAGTATCGAAATAATGACCCCAGGGGATTTGGAATCATTTTCAAGTCCCCTTTATTAGACTTGCTCTTACGCTGGCGAAAGAAATCGCAACGCATTAGGCAAGAGCGTAATCGTTGCGGGGCACGCTCCCAGAAATTCGCCATCAGCTTCTATTAGCAATTCATCCCCATCCTCTGCCACCACTGCCATCGTTTCGCAATGGGTGAGGTGAGCTTTATGGTAGCTCGCAATCCGCCCTTTGTAAAAGCGAAAAGAATTTAACACCACTGCCAACTTACTAACTTTCCCTACCCAGGTCAGCGCAAAGGTTTCTCCCTGGCTACTCGCATGCGGAACCAGTTGCATCCCTCCCCCTGAAAATTTTCCTATTCCGGCATTGATGGTATAAAAAGCAGCTTTGTACTGATGTTGCTCATTGTATTTAATAATTCCTTTTTGAGGCTGGTACATGAATAAACACCGAAAAGTAGCCCAGAAGTAGAATAATTTTCCTGGCAACAGACTTTTTTTACCCGCCATGTAGCGCACCACAAAAGCATCGTACGCCAAGCCAGCCACATTCATAAAACAGCGTACCTCAAGGCCCGTATCCGATTGATAGCTTATTTTGCCCAAGTTTTGGTAAGCGGGTACTGCGGTAAGAAAATACGAGCGCCACCGCTGCCAGCTTTTAGGAATTTCGTGCGATTTTATCCAATCATTTCCAGTACCCAAAGGCAACAAAGCAAAGGTAATCTCTCGGGTTGGCACCTTTTTTTGCAAAACAATACCATTGACCACCTGATGCGCAATACCATCTCCGCCGACGGCCATGATGTGGCGAATACCTTCGGCCACGGCTTCCGCCACAATCGCCGTAGCGTCGCCACGATGCCTACTGATAACAATTTTAGTATCGGCCAACAAATCGGTCAGTTTGGTTTGCACAGCTGGCCACCACTGCCCCAAATTCCCATTATTGGCCTGGGGGTTGACGATAACTAACCAGCGAGCGGTCAGATGTGATCTCTTAGTATTTTGTATCATTGTGGCAGCATAAAATAATTTCCAATATCCATATTCCGATCAGTAGTGACAAATATCCTGGAAATAAAAGAGGTCATTAAGGCCTACGGCAGCAAAATAGCAGTAGATCGGGTGTCTTTAACGGTACCCAAAGGAACTATTTTTGGACTATTGGGCCCCAACGGTGCAGGGAAAACCTCCCTGATCCGTATGATCACGACCATCACCCGCCCCGACGAAGGGGAAATCATTTTGAACGGCGAGCCTTTAAATGCCGATCATCCTCGTCAGATTGGTTATTTACCCGAAGAACGGGGGCTTTACAAGAAAATGAAAGTAGGTGAACATCTCCTGTATTTAGCTCAATTGAAAGGCCTAACCGCTGCTACTGCCAGGCAAGCTTCTCAACACTGGTTGGAAAAATTAGGCATGAGCGAACGTTGGAACCAGCCCGTAGAAGCGCTCTCCAAAGGCCTTCAACAGCAAGTACAGTTTATCGCAACGGTGATTCACCAACCCAAACTATTGATCCTCGACGAGCCTTTTTCCGGGCTTGACCCCGTAAATACCAATCGGCTTAAAAAAGAAATCCGCTTGCTCAATGAACAAGGGACCAGCATCATTTTCTCTACCCACCGCATGGAGCAAGTAGAGGAAATTTGCGAAGACATCATGCTGATCAATGCTGGCAAGAATGTCCTACAAGGTGCCGTCAGTGAGATCAGGGAACGTTACAAACAATACCATTTTCAATTGCACTACCAGGGAGAACTACCTGCTACTTTCGCCCAACATTTTTCGGTGCTGGAACAAGGTAAACAATCCCTCACTTTTGCTGGTCAGGAAAATGAAACCGTCAACAGCATCCTGCAACAGCTTTTACAACTGGGGGTTCAGATTCGCTCTTTTACCGAGGTGCTGCCTAGTTTGAATGATATTTTTATTCGTACGGTTGGGGCGGCTGCTCCCGCTTCCTAAAATTGCCGTTTTATGCGACAACTTCGACTGATTATTCAAAGGGAATACTGGACCCGGGTACGCCGCAAGTCCTTTTTGATTGCTACGCTCATTACCCCGCTCGCTTTTGGGCTTTTTGTGGTGGTGGTCAATTATATTTTACAATACAAAAGCGACGAAGCGATCAGGATCGCGGTCATCGACGAAGGTCAACTCTTTAGTGGCGGTATCGCCGATGAAGAAAATATTTTTTTCAAAATCGTGGACACCGACCTGGAGACCATCAAAGAAAACTTCTCTTCGTTTGACTACCACGGTATATTGGTAACACCACCGCCGGGCAACCTACAACAACAGAAATACAATGCCCGCTATTATACCGATCAAAAGCTTACCCTGGAGCTCGAGCCCGTATTGATCGACCGCTTGCGCACGGCCCTTCGTAAACACAAAATAGCCGCATTAAACCTCGACGAGCGTAGCCTGGAGGCCCTCAACAGCCAGGTCGATATAGAACCCAAATCCGTGACGCCAGAAGCCATTGTAGGTACCTCCATGGCTGGCAAGATTGCGGCGGTCATCGGCATGGTCATGGCCTTCTTTATGTACATTACGGTCTTCATCTACGGGATGATGGTGATGCGTAGTGTGATGGAAGAAAAAACCAACCGGATTGTAGAAGTGATGATTTCTTCCGTCAAACCCTTCCCTTTGATGCTGGGTAAAATCATTGGTGTAGGTATGGTAGGGCTCACGCAAGTACTGGCCTGGGCCATTTTGGTCCCGCTGATGCTCATCGGTGTCAATCTGATTTTTGGGTTCGACATGGGAGCAACCAACTTACCCGAGACACCTCCTGAGTTTGGTGATGTGGACCCACAGGTGCTGGCGGCTCAGATCATGACAGAGCTGGGATCTTTCAACTGGTGGGTCATCCTCCCTTTATTTTTGCTCTATTTTCTAGGTGGATATTTCATGTACGCTGCTCTTTTTGCTGCTGTTGGTTCGGCCATGGGCGACGATCTTGGCGAAGGCCAATCACTTACGATACCGATTACCATTCCCGTCATCCTGGCTTTTTACATCACCATTGCCGCTATTCAGTCGCCCAATTCAGGGCTCGCCATTTGGGCGTCCTATTTCCCGCTGTTTTCCCCCATCGTAATGCCCGCACGGCTGCCTTTTGATCCGCCTTGGTGGGAAATAACCATCTCTCTAATCTTGCTTATTGGCACCTGCATTGGCTTGATTTGGTTATCGGGCCGGATCTATCGAGTAGGCATTCTTCTGTACGGCAAGAAGGTGAGCTTATGGGAAATGAGCAAATGGGTGTTTAGAAAATAATCTGGACTTTGCCATAGGCATGTCTTCGGCGTTGGCAAAAGTCTGTAGATGGATTCGGCCTGCTTCGCGCCCTCGAAGTAAAGAGTAGAGGGATTATGAACGACCAGGAATCAATTCCCAATACCGGTTAAAAAATCCAATTAATACAAAAAAATGGCAGCAAAAATAGTTGTAGCGTCCAAAAATCCGGTCAAAATTGCTTCGGCGCTGGCGGGGTTTCAGGAGATGTTTCCTGAGCAATCATTCGTCACGGAGGGCATCAGTGTTCCCTCTGGCGTAAGTGACCAACCCCTTGGTGATGAAGAGACCTACCTGGGGGCATGGAATCGGGTGCAAGCCGCAAAAGAAGCCCTTCCTGATGCAGATTTCTGGATAGGTATCGAAGGTGGCAATATCATCAAAGATCAGGACATGGAAGTGATGGCCTGGGTCATTGTTCTTTCCAAAACCCAAATGGGCAAAGCCCGCACCGCTGGTTTTTATTTACCGCCCAAAGTTATTGAACTCGTAAATCAAGGTTACGAGTTGGGCCATGCCGACGACCTCCTCTTTGGCGTCTCCAACTCCAAACAGACCGGTGGCTCCTCTGGCTTATTGACGGATGGAGTGATGGATCGCAAGCGCTTTTATGTCCCTGCCGTTATTCTGGCGCTGATTCCTTTTTTGAAACCGGAGCTTTACGCATAGTTTATTTTTTTTCGTATCATGGTAACTGAAGCGACGCCAAATTTTGGCCTAACAACGAGACCACCCATCACAGATGAAGAAACTTGAACGCCGATTATCCTTATCCTACGTAGTTGCTATTGGAATAGGAGGAATGCTAGGAAGTGGCATTTTCGTTTTACCGGGAATTGCGGCGGCGAAGACTGGCCCATCGATCTGGCTCGCGTACCTACTGGCGGGGATCTGCGTTTTACCGGCAGCCTTATCTAAATCAGAGTTGGCCACTGCCATGCCCACTTCTGGTGGCACTTACGTGTACATTGAGCGGGCTTTCGGTCCCGTGATGGGTACGATTTCCGGTATTGGTCTCTGGCTTTCTTTATTGCTTAAAAGTTCTTTTGCACTCGTAGGTTTTGGTGCCTATTTGGCCGTACTGGCCAAAGTGCCGTTAAAATCAGTGGCTTTAATCAGTTTGGTGCTCATTCTTTGCCTCAACATTCTGGGTGTCAAAAAAGTGGGCAAGGCCCAGCTCATTATTGTCAGTATCAGCATTATTGGTTTGGTCGCCTTGATCTTTGGCGGAATCATTTCCGTTGAACCCACTAATCTCCAACCTGCCTTTTTAAACGGCAATATGGGCTTGTATGCAGCAACCGCATTTGTCTTTGTTTCTTATGCCGGCGTTACGAAAGTAGCAGCCATTGCCGAAGAAATTAAAAACCCTGGCCGAAATCTCCCTATCGCCATGCTGCTGGCGCTTGTGATTGTCACCACCTTGTATACACTGGTAAGTTTTGCTATGGTCGGAAATATTCCAATAGAGGAATTCAGTACCGACTTGCACCCCGTTTACACGCTCGCGGATAAAGTCATGGGGCACTGGGCTGGCATTGCTGCGGCTGTTCTTGGTGTGGTCACCCTTATTTCTATGGCCAACAGTGGCGTGCTCGCTGCTTCGCGTTTTCCCTTCGCGATGAGCCGCGACCGACTGGCACCCGAGCAACTCGGGAAAGTACACCAAAAGTACTTGACGCCCATCCTGGCCATCGTCATTACCTGCGGGATGATGGCACTGGTTATTATCTTTTTGGAAGTAGAAAAAATCGCTAAGCTGGCCAGTGCTTTCAAAGTGATGATGTTTATTTTGGTGAATTTCTGCGTCATCGTTTTGCGCGAAACTTCCGTGGCCTGGTACCAGCCCAAATTCCGCTCACCGCTGTACCCCTGGATGCAAATTTTCGGTATTATTTCCGGACTGGCATTGCTTTATGTACTGGGTATGTCGGCCCTATTAGGCGCGCTAGGTATCATTACTGCTGGCTTAATCACTTTTTACCTTTACGGAAAATCGAGGGTGCAGCGCAGCGGTGTACTTAAGGTTTATGGGCATCGCCCGGCAGCTTTTCTGCTCTATCGCCGCCGGGAGAATGCCGCCAAAGCTGCCGCTCAGCACGACCTCAACAGCGCCAGAGAAAACGCCGCCAATCTTGATGGCGCACTGGCCTCCAATGTTCGTACCGTTACGCCTTTGTTTGGTGCCGAGCGCTCGGCCGAAATGTTGGTAGAAATGTCTGCCGCACTCGCCCAAGGCAACAAGGTGCAGGTCGTCCACCTCCGAGAGGTGCCTGATCAGACGCGCTTGGCTGATGTCCTGGATGACGACCCCAAAGTCAACGCACTCAACCGCCGTATCAGCGTCATGGCGAAAGAACATTCGATTGATGTCGATTTTGATGCTGCCGTCACGCACGACCTGGTGAAAACGATTCAAGACATCAGTGAACAGACCCACTGCCGCTGGCTGGTCGCTGGCTGGAATGGTCGGCAAACGGCCAACAGCATCTTTGTCCGCAACCCAATGGGCTGGCTGCTCACCCATATTGACAGCAATTTCGCCCTCTTTCTCGACAATGGCGTCCGCTATATCCGGCGGATCGTCGTGGCTATCCGGCCTGGCCGCCAGAACCCCGAATTTATCAAAGCTTGCGATCGTATTGCGCAGTTCTACGGTGCCGAACTGACCCTCATGCGCGTGACCATGCCCAAAGCAACAGAGGAAGAACGTGAAGAACTAAGAGCCCAATCTCAAGCCCTACTAAGCTCCTGCTCTTCCCCCGCTAAACTCCGGGTAGAGGTATCCGCCGACCCCGTACAAGCCCTCTCCGAAGCTTCCGCAGAGTACGACTTGCTCGTCATTGGCACCCCCGCAAAAGACAATTGGCTGGATGTATTGGTGGGAGTAAATAAAGATCGGTTTGCGAAGAATGCCGCTTGTTCGGTGTTGAGGTTGACGTTTAAGTAAAAGGTTGAGTAAAATGTATTTAATCTGTATCTTACTGATGATAATGATCCAATGAATTACACGGCATGCTAAAGTTATTATTTTGGAATACTTATAGAAAATCTCTTCATGAGCAAATACTTGAACTAAAAGAGGAAAAGAATGCAAATATTATAGCATTAGTTGAAAATGTGGGAGATGATAACAATTTTCTTTCTGGCTTAGAGAATGTTTCATTTAAAAAAGCTACTGGTAACATAAATCATAATAGGAAAATCTTCTATAATTCTGATTTTTTTAATATCAAAACGATACATGAACATGGTCGATACACAATATTTGAGCTGAATTATTTTAAAAAAAACATAAAAATAATATTAGCTCTTGTTCACTTTCCTTCAAAACTACATGCGGATGATGATGCCTACTTTAGTTATTGTGTTTCCTTGAGGAATAATATTGAAAAAAAGGAGAATGAATTGGATACTCGTAATACAGTGATTGTTGGTGATTTCAATATGAACCCTTTCGAAAGTGGGTTTTTAAATGCTACAGGAATAAGTTGTACAGGAATTAAGTCCGTCGCTTTAAAGTATGCAGAAAGAACTATTTCGGGCGAAAAATTTAGATGTTTTTATAATCCAGCATGGAGTCATTTGGGGGATAGTTCCAGAGGAAATGTACCTGGAACGTATTATTATAATAGTTCTCAGTTTAATAATTTGTACTGGAACATGTTTGATCAAGTTATCATAAGGCCTGATTTACTCAGGTTTTTCGATGATGACAATTTTGAGATAATTACATCAATAAAGGGGCGATCTTTATTAAAAGACAATAATGGAGTTCAAACTATAGACAAGAAGAACTCTGACCACCTGCCCTTATTCTTTCAATTAAAAAGTAATAGCAATGAATAATTTATGGCCATCTTTATCTAGTAGTAATCCAGGGGATTCAAATACACCTAAAAGTATTTTAATACACCAAGCTAAAGAATTAGAACGAGCCTCTGATACCAAGTTCTCAGGTATTGTGGTAACCACTACAATTAAAGCAAGATTTGATAAAAAATTTGAAGGGAGTGATGTTTTTCAACATGAGTTTTCTGTTGTAATCCCTGATCTAGATTATAGTTTTACTCTACTCACATTATCACATAAAATAATTGAGATATATCCATGTCATGTAGAATCCGATATAGTATTTGTGGCTACTATTGTAAAAAACGAGAGCGAGTTGCTGGATTTACTAAAAACTATTTTTAATGATAAGGAAACAGTGAGAATACTTAAGTCTATCATGTTCCAATTAAATGCGGAAGAAGACGCTAAGGATTTTTAAAAAAATAATCGCCTAATACCAACTAAAAACGTTATGGATAAGGTCAACAATACAATAGACGAACTACATCAGAAAGCACTGGTCTTGGCTGAAGAGGCTTATTATTTGAAAAAAAATCAAGAATTGGCTTCAGCGCAAGAAAAATATTTAGCTGCATTCCAATATGAACAAGCTGCAGCCATGCTCTTGGTAAATCAGTACGAAATGGAACCGACCAGAGCCGTTTTTTTCAGGAGCGCGGCTTGCTTACTTCTAAACCTTCCTTTTCCCTCAGAGGAGTATTTTAGAGAAGCAGAAAAAATGGTCGCCTATGGGTTAAGCGGCAACCCTCCTTCAGAAATAGCAGAAGAATTGCGACAAGCCTGGCAAGAACTTATGCAACACTTTCAAAAAGAAGCGGCATAGAAGCTATTTTTTGCCCTCCAAAAACGCATACCTCACCTCCGTCAGAAACAAGCCCTCCGGCGCAATGCTCAGGCTTTTCGCTAAGTGTTCCTGCTTGTCCAGCGCCTGGCGGACCTGAGCGAGACTAAGTTTGCCCTCACCTACCGAGAGACACATGCCTACGATAAGGCGCACCATACCCCGCAGAAAGCGATTAGCGGCAATGTGGTAAACCCATTCGTCATCCTTGAATTCCCACTCCGAACGAAACAGCTCGCAGCGCATGGTTTTAGCATCAGAGCCGGTTTTGCAAAAAGGCAGGAATGCTTCATAATCCAAAAGCAATTTCGCGGCCTCCTGCATCAAGGCCTGGTCGCAATGCTGCGCTCGGTAGAGATAAAAGCTGGTATCCTGCCGGAAGGGGTCTTTTTGCCAGGTAAGATGATATTGATAGGCGCGATAGTGCGCATCAAAGCGCGCATGCTGGTCATCGGCGACGGGGAAAATTCGGCGGATCGCAATGTCTTTTGGCAGAAACTTGTTGAGCCTGGACACGAAACCTTTTGGTAATTCGCCCACAAAATCAAAATGTGCAAAATACTGGCTGGCATGCACCCCTGTATCCGTACGGCCACAGCCCATGATTTCTAATTCAGGCGAACGTAAGATCAAGGCCAGCGCCTGCGTAATCGTCTCTTGTACCGATATCTGCGCTGGTTGCACTTGCCACCCGTAATAAGCAGCCCCATTATAGGCGAGTTCCATAAAATAACGCATGCTCTATTTTTCGTCGACGCTTGCCGCTTTTTCTAAAATGACCGACTTCCCTTTTTCAATAATTGCGTCGATCCCTTGAAGTTCTTCTGCCGGACCCGTGGTCTGGTAGATGTCGGGCTCAATCCCTTTTTCTATGTTATAACCATCCGGAAGATAAGTACGGGTAGCCGAAATACGAAACGTCCAGCCATTTGGCAATTCAAAAGATACCGGTACACCGCCGCCGCCACCACTTTGGTCACCGATCAACGTAACGTTGGGTAAGGTAGACATATAACCCGCAAAGAAATTGGTGGCCGAATAGCTGTGCCGATTTACCAAGACAACAATAGGCTTGTCTAGCATCATCCCCGTACTGTCAGCTACGGCCCAACGTCCGGGGCCAGTCGTTTTTTCCTCCTGAGATGCTTTTTCTTCCTCTTCTTCTTTTCCTTTCTTTTTCTTCTGCTTAGCCTTGGCTTCGGCGATAGCTTTGTAGTCTACTAAGGGTTTTATGAAAACACTATCAGGTACCGAAAAATCATCTGCACTTTGCCCTGATTTGTATTGCATGGTGCCAAAATAGGTACGCTCGGGCACGAATCGCTCCACCAATCGAAACACGTTGCGCATCGATCCCCCTCCATTTTCGCGAACATCAATGATCAGTCCTTTGGCCTTGGCAAAACGGTTGAGTACATAGTCGAGGTGCCCTTTGGAGAAGCCCGCTCGGAAAGAGCCATAATAAACATAGCCAATAGAATCCGTCAGCCAGGTATTGAGCAACGCTCCTGAAGATTGATAATCTCCTTTCCAATACTGGCGATTGAGGAAACCCTGGTTGAAGTTGGCGGGATAGTCCAGGTACCAATCCGCATTGCGGGAACGATCATTATTGACATACAGGTTGACGTGGCCGTCTCTGAGCGCAAAAAGCATAGTCGACAGGATGCTGTACAAAGAGTCGTTGCTGAGGCTGTCGTTGATCAGTGGTCGGTACACCTGATCCAGGGAATCCCAGGCTACTTGCTTTTCGCCAAAAAAAGAATAGTTTTCTTTTACTGCGCGGTAAAAGTAATCGTAGTTATTGCTTACGGTATTTTCGGGATTTGGCCCTACGATCCATTTTCCGCAGGTCGTCAGAAGGAGGATCAGCACCAGAAAGCTCAGCGCTCGAATTACGTTTTTCATGCCGGAGATTTTTATTAGAAGACTTACAAGAGTACCCGGAAACCGTAGCCCAGGCTGCCCACCGTAGCGATCATTGGCTTGGTTTTGGGCAGTGGTGTATACAACAGGCTCCAATCATAGGCGATGCGATTACTACGCCAATCGCGCACCTGGTTGTCAGCATCAATCCCTACAGTGATTTTGAAAAACTTGTTGAGGGTAACGATGCTACAGCTCTTGAAAAAATCTTTGCCTTTTACTTCTGGAATGTGTAAAAACGGTCCTACCCCAATGTAGCTTGGTCGGTACAAGGCCGCGACAATGGGCAGCTCCACCCTTGTACTGGCAACCCAGGTAGCACTATTGCCTATCCTCCGGCGATCCAGTGCGCCTATACTAAGTGATGATTGAAAAAGGAGACTCTCTGTATTATTGGTGGGCAAGGGATAGCTGCGGTTATTCCCTTGTACGTTAAACGCGCCGCCAATGTACTGCCTGTTGTCACTGCTAGCATCACCACCAACGCTGACGTAGTAGCCTACACTGAAAGAAAGATCATTGAGCTGAGCTTTTCCCTGGGTATCCTTACGGGGCTTAACTTTGGCCTTGAGGGTTGCATTTTCGATAGCGAAAGACAAGCGAAAAACACCGTTGTCTCTGATTTCTTCAAAATTGGTAAAAATGCGTAACCCGCTTCCTCGGTAAGCCAGGCTGGTATGCGCTTGATCACGGACGGTATGGATGGGGATACCTAAGCCCAAGGTGAGGTATTTGCCATGGGCATTTAATATGTTTTCCTGAGCGCTAAGACTTAAGCAGCACAGCAAGACAAGAAAGCTGGGCCAGATTTTCATTGTTATCTTGAGTTAAGGGGCGGAAAAAAAGTGCATTTTTTTGTACCGTTTTCTATTGAAAAACAGCGTAACTGATGCCAAATAAGACAACGGACAAGACGACCCCTACCATAAAAAGGTTATAACAAATACGTAGTTGGTTGTACTTCTTTCCGAGGGAGCGACCAAGGAAATAAAGGTCGCGTTTGATGGCCGATTCCAGCGTGTCATCATCCGCAATGACAAGGTCCATGCCTTCATCGTATTCTTTTAGTCCCATTCTGTAGAAATTACCAAAAAAGAATAAGTTGGATTGCCCTTTCGTGATATCATCAGGGGTAGTGATACCCGTCATCGGTATGGGCCGGGTAGCCAGCGTTGCAAAAATCATGGAACACAAACAGGTAAGTAAAAGCACGATGACAGGAATCATCAAGTGCGGGGCATCATTTACGTAACCTGCCGCCATGGGCACGGCGATCGTAACGATCAAGGCATTTACGGACAGCATAATATTCGCCTTGTTGTCCGCCAGATTACTCAGGTCCATGTGATTCCGCAGCGCCGTTTTAAACATCATCTGCGCACTTCTGTTGGTGCTAATGGTGTTTCCCGTACGGGTATCTTTTTTCTCTTTATTCTTCGCTTTTTTCTTTTTCTTTTTCCGCAGTTTCTTTAGCGTCTTTTCATTTTGTTTGTGCTGTACGCCATAAATTTCTTCCGCAATGTTGGTGTGATATTTATGTTTCTTAACAAACTTATAATTGAGTTTGTACCATGTTTGATCATCATAAATTTCATTGCGAAAAACCTCCCATTCGTGTCGTAATCCTGATAGCAAGGCAAGATAGTCGGCCCGGCCAATATTACTTAAATCAGCGTCTCTGAGGATCATCTCTAATTGATCCGTAGGTTCGTGATCTATTTTGGTAGCAAGGATAAGCCGCTTGACAGTAGCCACAGCTTCTTTGGAATAATCAAAATCTTGGAGAAACTCGACGGCCATTTCAGCACCAGCGGCTTCGTGGTTTTCGTAGGCTTTTACATAGCCCGTATCATGGAACCACGCCGCGACTTCCAGTAGCTCACAATCTTCATGGGAAATCTCGTGCCGGGCAGAGAGCAGCCGCACCGCATCCACGACGGAAAGGGTATGCGGAAGATTATGATAATAATGATCGGGCGTTAAATTCTCCTGTAGAAGATTTTTTACATGACGCTCAACTTTACTGACATTCGTTGACATATTGTTTTTTTTCCGTCCCTTATTTTGATCTTATCCAGCTCTAAATTTAAGCATCTAAAGCCTAAGCTAATAATTTAGTTCTCTTGCTCTTCGGCAACCAACGCCAGGAAGGCTTCCTGCAGGGCTTTAGTATGAGTTCCGGGCTGGCCGGTTCCTACCGCTTGGCCATCAATGAAGCTGACGGGCAAGGCTCCTTTTGTAGAACTGGTAAGAAATGCTTCCTTGGCTTCTGTCAGCTCCGCTAACTCAATTTCTCTTTCTTCTACTTGCATCCCGGCTTTGCGAGCCAGCATCAGTATTTTGGCACGTGTAATGCCTGCCAACACTTTTTCACCAGCAGTCACCAACACATCATCCTGGGTGATAAGGAAAAAATTAGAGCGATCACTCTCCCTTACGTATTGCCCATCGTGGTAGAGAATATACTCCGCATTCTGCTCTTTCAACCACGGCAGCAAGTAAATACCGATGAGGTAGTTGAGTGATTTGATCTCCGGCAACTCCCGTTGGTACTGATAAGTCGCTACCCGTGCTCCGCGCTCAAACTGAACCGGCGATGGTGCGGGAAAAGGCGATTGCAAAACAAAAAGATTACCTACCGTGGGGGTGTAGCCATCCGGCGTGTAACCACCCGTCAAGACCAACCTGATTCCTCCCGATGGATGTTCGTTGGCCGCAATAAGTTGATGAATTCCCTGTTTGAGATCTGCTCTCTCAACGGGTGACACCAGCCCCAGTCGCTGCGCCGAACGGTAAAACCGATCCAGATAATCCTCCAAAAAGCGTGGCTGAAAACGCTCGAAAACAAAAAAATCGAAAATGCCAAACCCACGCAACAGGGCTAAATCATTCAAGCCCAATTGAGCCGTCTCTTCCGAAACAATTGCTCCATTTAAGTAACACTTCAGCTTATTCAAGGTTCTTATTTGCTTTATTTGCCGAAATATACCGGTAAAAACCGGATGTTTGCAGTAATTTAACCCCGCTTGTCAAAAAAAGAAATATGGACGATTATATTGCCATTGGTGATCAGGTGCTTTATAACAATCACCATTTGGTAGCTTTTAATAAGCCCAACGGGGTGCCCGTTCAGCCAGATCAGACGGAGGATCCCTCCTTGTTACAGCTGGGCTCGACCTACTGCAAGACATCCTTGCATCTCATTCATCGCATTGATCGTCCGGTGAGTGGCCTGGTGCTTTTCGCTAAACGCAAGGACGCGATGCAGGCACTGCACGAACAGTTTCGGGAGCGTACCGTCAAGAAAACCTACCTCGCGATTGTCGCTCAGGAGCCTCCGGCCAATGAGGGAGAATTGGTACATTACCTAAAGAAAAAGAAGGGAAAATACCAAACGGAAGTGCTGGATCAACCAGCTCCCGAAGCCATTGAAGCACGCCTTAATTATAGTGTTCTAGGAAAAAGTGATCGTTATTGCTTATTGCAAATCGACCTGCAAACCGGGCGCTATCACCAGATCAGGGCGCAACTCGCTCATATTGGTTGCCCCATCAGAGGCGATGCTAAATATGGGTTCCGCCGCCGAAATCCAGACCGCAGCATTGACTTGCACGCCTGGCAGTTGTGGTTCAATCACCCACGCACCAACAAGGCAGAGCATATTGTCGCAGCTCCTCCAGCCAACCCACTGTGGGAGGCCTTCAAAATCCCTACGCCCTGGGAAGAGTAGTGTGGCGTCAAGTTTGAAATTCCGGGTTGATGCTTGGTGATTTGAGCGTTGCACTTGGCGGGTGGTGCTCATCCCGATCCTCGGGACGGCTGCCGCCGACGCAGTCGGCACCACCGTGAGTGCTAGCGAACACCAGCGGCCCTGAGTGAAAATGTAAAAACCAAGCTCTTAACAAACCACTAGAACTGTTTAACTTATCTTTGCCCATAAATATTCCTCGATTAAGTATGGAAGCTATTAAAGCCTATTTTCCTGATTTGTCCTCCGACCAACTTGCACTGTTGGAACAGTTAGATCCGCTCTATCGAGAATGGAACGATAAAATAAACGTGATCTCCCGTAAGGATATTGACAATCTCTACCTCCATCATGTTCTTCACAGTCTGGCCATTGCCAAAGTGATCAAGTTTATGCCCGGCGCCAGGGTGTTGGATCTGGGCACAGGAGGAGGCTTTCCTGGCATTCCGCTAGCGATCCTTTTTCCGGAAACGGAATTCGTTTTGATTGATGGCATCCGTAAAAAAATTACGGTCGTTAATGAAGTAGCTGCTGCGCTGGGGCTGAAAAACGTGCAAGGTTTTCAGCAGCGGGCCGAAGAACGTAAAGGCAGGTCTTTCGATTTTGTGGTCACCCGCGCCGTCGCTTTGATGGAAAAAATCGTCCCCTGGAGTCTGCCCCTCATTCGCGACGAACAGCTGCACGCCTTACCCAACGGTATCCTCGCCCTGAAAGGTGGAAACGTCAAAGAAGAACTCAAAGCGCTACCAAGAGGAACTTACTCGGAAATTTATCCCATCAAGAAAATGTTCACGGAAGAATTCTTTACCGAAAAGTCGGTGGTGTACGTACAGTATTAATACTATGACAGTGTAATCGTATTTATTTTTTACATATAAATACAAATTAAATGCTGACTGACAGGGTTTTTTACTTGATAAAAAAACGCTATATTTGTTAAACGTCAACGACAATTTCCTGTAAAAGGGAGGATTTGAACTCCTGACACTATGAACACTTTCTAAGGAATTGTCAACGATCCACGTTTATGCTTCTTCCGGGTTATCGTTCAGGTAATCCGGAAGATAAGCTTCGCTTCCTTCCAACTCCTCTCATTCACAGCCCCACAAACGACCCCTTGATCTCAATATTCAGCGTCTCAGCCGTACGGTTTTTTTGTTGGGTTTTGATGAGGTAGCCGCTTGCTGGCTCATAAGTCATCCAGCTTTTGTTCCCCGCAAGGGCGGTTTCTGTTTGGCTGACAATGTCAATTTTTTCTACGCCACCTTCTTTGTTCATCACCACAAAAAGTTCCTGGGTTTTCAGTTCCGGATCAAGCGAGGTATACTTGATTTGCAAAGCTCCATCCTGTTGGGTAGAATCGGCGCTGTACTTATTTGACCAAGCTGGTCGATTGATATCTGCTTTGCTAAACATGCTGAATTCTCTGGAATAATCGACCTCCTTGATGAGCTGCTGCTCTTCCTTATCGTTGATGCGAATCTCCTTGTCGAGAGCAATGCTTGCACTTTGCAGCCGTTTTCCTTCTGCTTCAAAAAACTTTTCCAGCGAGAAGAAGGTATCCTTCCGATCCATCGCCACCTGGGCCTCTTCGGCTTGGTTGCACGATGAGAATACCAAGACCATAGTGAAAATGGTCGTTGCGCGGTACAAATATTTGCTCATTACTGTTAATTTATTCGAATTGAAACGCCGTGTTTATCCTGACGTCGAAGTGAAAACCACTGCTATTTTTGTTTGATCAGTGGCCGACCATCCATTTCGGGTGGCGCAGGTACGCCCATCATCCAAAGCAGCGTTGGGGCCACATCTCCGAGCTTTCCATCATTCAGTTCCCAACTACCGGGTCTTTGGTTAACAAAAATACAAGGCACCAGGTTTTTGGTATGCGCGGTATTCGGCGTGCCATCTTCATTGATCAGGTAATCCGAATTGCCGTGATCGGCAATTACAATCGCTTCGTAACCGTATTCACGACCCGTTTCGAGCAGCCTGCCCAAACACTCATCTACGGTTTCCGCAGCAATCATAGCGGCGGAGAACACACCCGTATGCCCCACCATATCCGTATTGGCATAATTGAGGCAGATAAAATCGGGTTGATTGGCTTTGATGTCCGCAATGATGGCATCGGTGATCCCGTGCGCGCTCATTTCCGGCTTGAGGTCATAAGTAGCCACTTCCTTTGGAGAAGGAATCAGTAGGCGACGCTCATTTTCAAAAGGTTCTTCGCGGCCACCGTTAAAGAAAAAGGTGACGTGTGCGTATTTCTCGGTTTCGGCAATCCGCACCTGGGTTTTCCCATTGGCGGCCAAGACTTCACCCAGTGTTTTTTCCAGGTCTTTCTTTTCAAAAAGCACCTCCAGCCCTGTAAAGGTCTCGTCGTAACGCGTCATGGTAAGGTAGCGAACGTCGAGTTTTTTCATGCCGTAATCAGGAAAATCCTCCTGCGTAAGTACTGCCGAAATTTGGCGGGGACGATCGGTACGGAAATTAAAGCACAACAATACATCGCCGTCTTTTAGAGAGGGTGGCGTTTCCCCTTCTGTATTGATCACCACTGTAGGCTGGATAAATTCATCCGTCTCCCCGGCTGCATAACGCTCTTTGAGGGTTGCAATGATATCACTGGTCTTTCCACCTTCTCCCTTTACGATCAGGTCATAAGCGAGCTTGATGCGCTCCCAACGCTTGTCGCGATCCATCGCAAAATAACGGCCAATGACGGTAGCAAGGCGGGTGTGCTTCCCGTTGAGGTGACTAAGCAAGGTTTGTAGGTAGTCTTTTCCTCCTTCGGGAGAAGTATCCCGTCCGTCCGTAAAGGCATGGATAAAAGTTTTATCGTGACCTGTTGCTTCAATGATATCCGCCAAGGCTAGCAAATGATTCAACTGAGAGTGTACCCCGCCGTCAGAGACCAAGCCCATCAAGTGGATAGCCTTGCCATTTTCTTTCGCGTAAGCAATGGCGCTTTGCAACTTCTCGTTACGGGCCAGCTCCCCCTCCCGAATAGCTTTGTTGATGCGCGCTAGCTCTTGATAGACCACCCGGCCAGCACCAATATTCAAATGCCCCACTTCCGAATTTCCCATCTGGCCTTCCGGCAAACCCACCTCTTCACCATAAGTCACCAGGGTACTATGGGGGGCATTTTGCCATAGTTCATCAAAAACGGGTGTATTGGCTTGCGCAATGGCATCGGCACCCGGCACTTGGCCCAAGCCCCAACCATCAAGGATAATCAACATTGCTTTTTTAGTGCTCATCGTCTGCTAAGTATAGGTTATTGTGCCCAAATATAAGCACTTAGTGTAAATAAAACACTTAACCAAAGTGCTTGTCTTTCAGGAAAATTGTTCTTACTTTTGGGATATGCTTGAGCAATGAAAGACCATTGCCGCTCGTTATTACCCCGCTACAGCTGCAAACTAGCCCTGTAGCCTGCGTCACTGCAACTATTCAAACTATCTCGCCTATTGAAAAATGTGACCTGCAAGCACATTTTTCGTCTAATTCACGAAGTAAAGTTACTGGTTATATTACCAATAACTTAAAATCGAGCTTATGAAACAGTTGTTGTTTGTTCTAATGTTATCTCCCATTGTGACTTTCGCCCAGAGCGGAATGTCCCAAATTACGGCTGCACTAAACAGCGGTGATATGGAAACATTGGGCACTTATTTCGATGAATCACTGGAGCTTTCCATCCTCGAAGAAGAGGGAATTTACAATAAAGCCCAGGCTTTACAAAAGGTCAAGCGATTTCTTGGCCAGAATACCGTTAGTTCTTTTACCGAGGTGCACCAGGGAGCTTCCCGAAGCAGTGATTCCCAGTACGTGATTGGTAATATGAAAACCAGTGGTGGTACTTACCGCGTGTATTTGTATCTCACCAATCGGAACGGAAAAATGATTATCCAGGAATTTCGCTTCGACAGCGAATGAATTTCCTCGTAAACTACAAGTGAACCGTAAATTGATTTCACCGGTTCCCCTTGAAAACACCCGCTTCTCAGCATGAGAAGCGGGTGTTTTCTATTAGCTGAAGTAGGGAATTGATGCTTCCTCCTCTAATATCTCTCGACCCTTTACCAAAAGGGCGCGAAGCAGCCCGCATCTTAATACTATTAGCGTTATCTTTGTGCTATGAATACCAAGGCATCCATACAAATGGACATTCGCAAACTCAGCTTAGACGACCTCAAGGTGGTTATGCAAGAGTTGGGGCAAGCAGGCTTTCGCGCCAAACAAGTCTATGAATGGCTCTGGCAGAAAGGTGCCCGTTCCTTTGCGGAAATGACCAACCTTTCGAAAGCGCTCCGCGAGCAACTAGAGGAAGCTTACCGAATCAATGCCATCACAGAAGACAAGGTACAGCACAGTGCGGATGGGACAATCAAGTCGAGATTTCGCTTGCACGATGGGCACCTCATTGAGTCGGTATTGATCCCAGTGCCGGATGATAATCGTTTCACGGTTTGTGTTTCCAGCCAAGTGGGTTGTAGCCTCACTTGTAAATTTTGCGCCACGGGCCAGATGAAGCGCCTGCGCAATCTTGATGCTGCCGAAATTTTTGACCAGGTGGTTATGGTGAATGAACAGTGCCTGGAAAAATTTGGTCACCCCCTCACCAATATCGTCTACATGGGCATGGGAGAACCTCTCCTCGCCTACGCACCCATGCTGGAAAGCATTGAAAAAATCACGGCTCCGGAAGGCTTAAACATGGCTCCCCGCCGCATCACGGTAAGTACGGCCGGAATTGCCAAAATGATCCGCAAGCTGGCAGACGATGCTACCAAAGTCAACCTGGCACTCAGCTTACACGCTGCCGATGATGTCAAGCGGGATGAGATTATGCCCATCAATGAGCAGAACAACCTGGCCATCCTGATGGACGCACTCGAGTATTTCTATCAGCAGACCAAAAATCGGATCAGCTACGAATACATCGCTTTTCAGGATTTCAACGACAGCCTGGAAGATGCACACAACCTGCTCCAACTTTGCAAGCGTTTCCCCGTAAGGGTCAATATCATCGAATACAACCCCATTGATGGTGCCGACTTCCGTAAAGCGACCGCCCACCGGATCGATGATTTCGCGCGTTACTTGCGCGATCATGGCGTCATGGTTACCATCCGGCGCAGCCGGGGGAAAGATATTGACGCTGCTTGTGGGCAGTTAGCGAATAAGGGGTAGGCAGATAATTATTCGCTTCTAAAGTACAGTTCGTACACAAAGCGATCGAATAGCTGGCGACCACTAAAAACCAGCGGAGATAAACCGGGCAGATCACTTGCCAAATAGGATTGCATCCCCAAAAGGTCGTCGTCGCCGAGTAAACTGTCTGCTTGCAAGAGATTGAAATTTGCGGGAAAAGAAGGCTGTCTCACCCAATTGATCAATAAAGAGTCTACGGCATGAGGTAGCGATTCATGATCTAGTTCTACCAGAAAGAAAGTACAACGGTTTGTTTCTTCAGACGGTATCAACAAGTGGTTGATTGAAAACTTAAGTTCCCTTTTGGTAAAGATCAACTGAGGCGTCTTGAATACCCGCAGAATTTCATTGTTCTGATGAAGAAAAGTAAAAAGGAATATCTCATCTTCCTGGGTTGAAATCCTGCTCATGTCTTCACTCAAGTCCTTGACGACCAAGCTATCAAGATGGATTTTTGTGACTAGTTGTCTTTCTGTGATTACCGGAGTCTTGGCTCGACAGCTACTCAGACCGATAATAATAAAGCTGTACCAGAAATACTTAAGCATAATAAGCGTCCTTTGTTAGGTAAATCCTCTCTTGCTATGGTTACCAATAAACTCCTCCATTCTCCAGGTAAACGAACGCGTCGGGCGTATAGCGTCGCTGCTCGTGTAGGTTTTAGTTATTTGTGGCTGTATTGGCGTAAAAAAATATTTGGCCAAGCTTACTATGATCGGCGAATCATGGCTTTGCACCAAAAAAATGCAACCAAGGTAAAGACAGCGGTACTGGAACTTCAGGGCTTATTTATCAAGGTCGGGCAATTACTCTCCATCCTGACCAACTTCCTCCCGGAAGCGTTCCAGGAGCCGCTGGAAAGTTTGCAAGACCAAGTGCCCCCACGTCCTTATGAACAAGTAAAAGAGCGGATCATTGCCGAATTAGGGGCAGAACCTGAGCAGCTTTTTGCTACCTTTTCAAAAGAACCGCTAGCGGCAGCCTCGATCGGACAAGCGCACCGCGCACAACTCAAAAACGGTGAGGAGGTGGTTGTCAAAGTCCAGCATCTAGACATCGAATCGGTGGCCGAGGTAGACCTCAGCATCATCCAACGCTTACAGTCGATCATGTCCTGGTGGTTTAACATTCAGGGTATGGAACACCTCTACACCCAGGTGCGTCAGATGATTGAAGAAGAACTAGATTTCGTGGCCGAAGCCAGAGCCATGCAAGAAATCGCCGAGAATTTAAAAGAGGAAGAAGGCTTAGTCATTCCTGCTGTTTTTCCCGACTATTCTACGACCCGAGTCATGACGACAGCGTACCAAACAGGCGTGAAAATCAGTAAAAAAGAGCAGTTAGAAGCCTGGGGGATAGACCAGGAAGCACTCGCCAGAAAAATCCTTCGCATCTACAGCCGGATGGTTTTCAAAGACGGCTACTATCACGCAGATCCTCATCCGGGCAACTTATTGGTACAGGCCGACGGCACCCTTGTTATTCTGGATTTTGGAGCGGTAGCACGCCTACAGCCCGTCATGCGAGAGGGATTATCTGAACTGATCGAAGCGGCGGTCAAAAACGATCTGCCCGGGATGGTAGAAGCTGGCCGTAAAATGGGTTTCCTGGCTCCCGGCCGCGAAGCCGAACGTATGGCAGAGCAGATGATCGACGCCATGCGCACCTTCATCCAACAAGAAATTAAGCTGGAAGGCCTCGATTTTAAAAATATTGAAATCGATCCTTTCAACAACAGCCTTTTTGAGCTTTTGAAAAATATAGGGATTGGTGGGATCACGAGTACGGTACAGGTGCCGAAAGAATATGTCCTGTTGAATCGTATGGCGACGCTGCTCATTGGCATCAGTAGCACTTTGGCGCCACAACTGAATCCACTGGATGTGGTCCGCCCTTATGTGCAAAAATTTGTGCTAGGAGAAAAGGGTAATCTCGTTTCTTTTGTGACGCGCGTGCTCCGCGACACGACCAGCCAGTTGTTGAGTATCCCCGGAGAATTACAGGGCGTGCTCCGGCAGGCACGTCAGGGCCAACTGGATATTGCTTCGGTAGATACCCGCAATAGTGGACGATTGGTTTATCAAGGGCTGAGGCAGCTGAGCCTGAGTCTTTTGCTGATCGCTGGGGCTGCCTTTTCTTATCTTTTTTGGCAACAATCGGAGGAGGGCTTGCTGCAAATTAGTGGAGGGGTATGTCTTGTGTTGTGCTATCTCCTGTGGCGCTCCGGGCGCAAGGCAAAGCGGGTGTATTAGGGCGATCTAGCCTTTATAAATTCCTTTAAAAGCAGAGGTTTCAAGGCAAATTCACTGCATTCTGCCTATCGCGTAAGCCCAACGTAGAAGGGTTGTCGTCCTCGCTGTAAGTTCTGCGCAGCATCAATCTTACTAGTCTCGGATAATCTCAATTTCCTCATCCAGGTACTTTCTGCTATACTTTACCATTTCGAAATAGTCTAATGCTTGTCGAAAAATCCCTGGAGACTCTTCTCCGAGCCTCTCTAACACTAGGTTCTCTTGCAATTGATAATAGTTATCATAGTATGCAGCACAAATCCAAGCGACTTTTTTGCCATTTTTGATTAGATACAAGACATCATAATTTTGCCCATATTCATTACTCACTCGTGACTCTATATATCCATCTAGCTGCTTAAAGGATATGTATTTGAGCTTCTTTGAAAAAATTTTTCTGAATCCAATTTTTTTCTTCTTGATAACAACGTACTTGAAATTGGACATAATCCAGTACATCAGTAGCACAAACAAAATATAGACAAAGAGGAAAGGAGTGATCTGAGGAATCTTATCAGGAGGAGGTAATGTAAAGGCCATTATTGGAAATCCAATTGTGACTATCGGTATAAAGATCAAACCAAATTTGGCCAGAAAACTGAATTCAGACGTTAATCTCATCATCTTCTTTTTTAATACTCCCTCTGAAAATCAACGAACATATCAATCAATGAACTATTAATCTGATTCAATTGAACTTGATAATCAGCATCAGAAATATCTCCATTTTTGAAACTTTTCTTCGCCGTATAGAATCTATTGCTAACCTTTAAAGAACTTCTATAGTACTTATCTTGAAAAACACTATCGGTTCTCTTAACATATTGCAAAAAGACATCTAAAGCGATTTCTGTATCTCCATTTGCAATTAGAGTTCTCAGTTTTGTCATCATATCTTTCTTAGTAACTCCGTCGATAACAGCGAGCAACTCGTTAACTTTTGAAGATGCTTGTTTCTCATGTGCTTGTCGACCTTGCTTTTCTTTCTTTCTGGAAAGCACTACAAATATTCTATAAGCAATAAGAATGAGGCCTAGAAAAATTATGAGAAATACATTCTTAGTACGAAGTAGATCATCCCATAATTTACTACTAGCATCAATCAAGACTATGTTTTCAAATATCAGTAGAACAATGTTCATCATTCTTTATGGATTCTAGCATAAATATAAATCATATCAGATTCTTTACAAAAGATGCAAGGATGCTAAGTAATACACTTGCTTATGACGACATTGCTAGCCATTCCGCCGTGGTGATTTTATACCAATTATGTAGTGCCTGGCAGTATTCAAACTGATCGACCAACTTCATACCCAACTTTTGTAAGACTTTATTGGAACCCATATTATCCAGGTCTGCCGCAGCATAAATTTCCTCTAGCCGGAGTTGCAGGAACCCATATTCCAACGAGGCTATCGCGGCTTCCGTGGCAATACCCTTACCCCAGAATTTCTTTTTCAAGCGATACCCCAAATCGTAGTAAGGAAAATCAGCCCGAACGACCGTCTCGTATTTTAGTCCAGACCAGCCTACAAATTCCTTCGATGCTTTATCAATAATAGCCAGGCGGCCAATGCCCTTTTCTTCATATTGTTTTTGAATATACTTTATGGCTTCCTCCGATTCCTTGATGTCTTTGACCGGCTTATTGCCAAGAAATTTATGCACCTCCGGGTCTGAGTCGAGCTCAAAAAAGCCAGGTGCATCTTCTTCTTTAACGGCTCTCAATATTAACCTTGGCGTTTCCAGATAAACATTCATTTGTAAGTTGTTAAGCGTTTGGCTTAAGCCAAAATGGTATCAAGACACAGGCCGCTTCGCGCCCTTTTGGTAGCCCCGAAGGCCTCGTAGGGATCACTATGTGAGATGCCTATGGCAAGGGTATAGAGATGGAAAGACCAATGTTTATTTATTTCCAATATCCGTCTAATAGGTCGAGGTTAGAAATTAAAAAGCAACTTCCCTCTTGGGTAATCGAAGTCCCTCTACCCTCTACAAAGGGGCGATTAGCCCCCATATCCCTATTCCAACTCCAAGACCATCACGCCTCGCGCGGGCACTTGCAGTTTTTTAGCTAAAGTGTGGGCTTGCCCCGTGAGAATATCCTTCCCGCTAGTAGCTCCTTCAAGCATTTCAGCAAACCGCTCCCAGCCTAAAGCAGTTTCCTCCTGGTTTTTATTGAAGACGACCATCACTTTTTGCTCCTCGTCGTAGCGGAAGAAAACATAAGTGCCGTCTTCAGGCAGAAAATGGGTCATCTTGCCGAAGTGAACTGCTGATGCATTTTTGCGCCATTGCAATAATGTTTTAGTGAAATCCTGAGCAGCTATTTGCGCACTGGTTAGTCCTTTACCCGTGAAGGCATCTACCGGATCTCCTGCCCACCCGCCAGGAAAGTCGCGGCGTATATCACCATGATCACCGGCGGGATCGTTGCTCATCAAAATCTCAGTACCGTAATAAAATTGCGGTATTCCTCTTATGGTTGCAAAGTAAACCATGGCCATCCGGAAGAGGTCTTCGTCTTCATTGACTTGGCGGAAGATCCGACTCATATCGTGGTTATCAGGAAAAACCACGAGGTTCATTGGGTCAGCGTAGAGAAAATCCTGGGCCAGCATTTCGTAAGCCGTAATCCAGCCAGCCTTGAACGCTTCGTCTTCGTTCAGTGCTTTTACAAACGCTTGCTGCAAGGGGAAGTCCATCAAACTTGGCAGGTAGGAGGTGTACCCGTTAGGATTGTCTTTGCCTGCTTGCCAGTAGGCGACGGTGCTGGGGTTTTCAAACCACTCTTCGCCAACGATATTGAGGTAGGGAAACTCCTCCATCACGCGGCGGGTCCATTCGGCCATAAAATCCTCATCTGGATAGGGGTAAGTATCCATTCGGATACCAGCCAGCCCCAAGTATTCGGTCCACCAAATGCTGTTTTGGATGAGGTAGGTGGCCATGAAGGGGTTGCGCTGATTGAGGTCGGGCATGGTAGGAACAAACCAACCATCAGCGAACACTTTTTTATCAATGGCGGATGCATGGGGGTCTTGCCAAACGGTCTTGCGGTGATTGGTTTGGGTGTATTCCTCCCAAGTATTGATCCAGTCATCAGAAGGCAGGTCTTTCATCCACCAATGCTCCAGGCCACAGTGATTGACAATCATGTCCATGATGAATTTCACCTCTTTTTCACGACATTCCGCTACCAATTGTTGGTAGGCTTCATTGGTGCCAAAGCGAGGATCGACACGGTAAAAATCGGTCGTGGAATAGCCGTGGTAGGAATAGGTCGCCATATCATTTTCCAACAATGGGTTTACCCAAATTGCGGTAAAGCCGAGGTCGTGGATATAGTCCAGGTGCTGCCGCATTCCCGCAATATCTCCGCCGTGGCGACCACCTAAAGTTTTGCGGTTTGCTTTTTCACGCATGCCACTGACGTTGTCATTATCGGGGTTGCCGTTCGCGAAGCGGTCGGGGGTGATGAGATACAGCACATCGGCATTGTCAAAACCCACTCGCATGGCCGGGTCTTGGTTACGAGCCAGAAGCGACCATTTTTGTTGTAAAACCTCTTTACCATTTCTGGTAAATGACAACAAAACTTCTCCTGCTTTGGCAGCGGAAGTTATTTTTAGATCAATGAAGAGATAATTGGGGTTGCTTACTCTGGTTACGCGTTCGATATTCACACCTTGGTAGCGCGTTTCGGGCAATAGATCGCCTATATTCTTTCCGTAAACCAAAAGCTGCACCTTAGGGTGATGCATACCTATCCACCAATTGGTCGGTTCCACGCGCTCAATCGAGCTTTGCGATTGAAGACCAACACTTATCAAGAGTAGGAGGGAAAGGAAGGAGCATCTCATCGTTGCATTTTTTGTCTTAAAAGCGAAGCTGGACTTTAGCGAAAGTCAAGCTAAGATGAGAAAAATTGGTTAATTACAAGTACTTCCCAACAAGTTCTAATCTGGACTTTCGGCATTTCCCGAAAGTCGTAGAGCCTGTCTGACGGCAAGGCAGGCCCGCCTGGCTAGTCGGACAGGAGATTTCTGGCAGATGGTATGGGGATGCTAAAAAACCAAACGTACAAAAACTGTTAATTTCCAACCTCTGTGAAAACAGGCTATATTGGAAATTGATGCCTCCCAGAATCGCTATCCCTATACTCTATACTCTAAGGGCGCGAAGCAGCCCGCATCCTTCTACGGACTTTCACCGAAAGTCCAGTTAATCCGCGTTTTTCACGTTCAAGTCAAAGTCGTCGTACAGTCCTATTTGTTGATCGTTGCGCAATTTTATCAAATAAGCTACCTGCCCCGTGTGATAAGAGAGGTGCTCTACCGCGTGTAAAATGACACCCAATCCCGAGAATACAAACCCCTGTACCTGGCGCTCGCGCAGTAGTTCTTCCTCCTTGCACGCACGCACTGCTGCACAAGCCTGGTCAATGGTGGTACTTATTTTATCGAGTAATTCCTCCTTGCTGAGCCCACCTGATGCACTAAATTCCAGATCGCGTTCCCGCACATCCGGTTGTTGGGCGAGCGAAGAAAGGACGTACTGACCGATGTTTCCGCAAAGGTGCAGGATGATGTTGCCTACGCTATTGGAAGACGCATTGGGGCGTGACCAAATGTCTTCCTCCCTCAGTTGCTGGAAACATTTGGCGATATGCACTTTCTTCTCCTGGAAGCGGAAGATGGCTTGGTCTTTGAATTCTTGTTGGATCGTATTCATCGCATTGCTCCGTAACTGATGACTATCCCTCCCGTAAAGTAGCCATATTCAATAATAAACTTCACCCATCCGTATTTTACTTCCCCTGAAGATCCTTGTTTGAATAAAATATACTTTGGGGTTGTCGAATCGAAATTGCCGGGAAGAACAGGATTTTTTGTCAATAGAATAGTGTTGTTGGTCCAGTTCGCAGAGGAGGGTATTGTCTCTCCTTCTTGGTAATCTTGCACCATGAAGTCGGCAAAAATCTCCACCGAAAAAGTATCGTATTCCATCAGTTCTTCTTCCGTGTATTGATCACAGGGCCGCCCGTCAATATATCCGTAAAAATGTATCGTATCTAGCCCATCAATTCCTGAAAAGTATCTTCGGCAATATTCGCGTTCCACATAAACCTGACTAATGCTGTCTGTGATTTTTATTGGTCCCACTTGAATTTCCCCTCTTGGCGGGCCAGCGATCCCGTAGGACTCATCAATAAATTTAAAGTAAACATCGTCTTCTCCGTCCTTGTTGATGTCCAATGTCTCTGTAAATTCGCCACGAAACGCCGCGAATCGTCGATTTACAAATTTATTGATAACACACGCTCCTCCATCCTGCCCGATCGTTGGCAAAGGAAAGGTATCGCAGTTTACAGCGGGCTGTACGGGCATGGATGGCGTGCTGTCGATGGTGTCTTCACAACTAAAAAGTACTGTCATCAGCAATAAAGGAAGAAGGTGTTTTTTCATAGCACGCTAGATTTTAGCCAATAAAAATTGCAGGTGACTTGGCCAAGGGCTTTCACTCATCTAAACTAGAATAAATCTAGCTACCGTATAATTGTGGATAGATAGATTTGTGTCAGCTAAACTTCAAGGTAGCTTTTTACCCTACCAAAGGGTGCTTGTTGCCCTTGATCTGATTGACCATCCCGCCGTAGATCATCTTCTGCGCGCCGGGGCGGGTCACAAAATCATGGGGGAAGCCTAGGTCAATGCTACTCACTTCGTCTAGTTGCTGCATTTGTTCGGCACTGATGGTTACGTCAAGTGAGCCAAGGTTGTCTTTCAATTGTTCCAGGGTACGAGCACCAATGATAGGGATGTGCCCCTGTTGGCTGATCCAGGCGAGTGCGACTTGAGCCGGAGAAACTTCCAGAGATTTGGCGATCTCTACCACTTTGGCAGCGATGTTGTAGTTGCGCTCGTTGAGGCGATAGGAGGTGGTACCTTCCATGCGGCCGCCCGAGCCTTTGCCGTCATCTTTGTTGTACTTGCCAGTGAGAATACCGGCTGCGAGAGGGCTCCAGGCGACAACCCCTAGGCCTAGTTCTTTACTCATTGGCAGCAAATCACGTTCGGGGGTACGTTCCGTGAGGTTATATTCCAATTGGTTGCCAATAAAGCGTGACCATCCTCTAAATTCAGCGATGGTATTGGCACGCGCTGTTACCCAAGCTGGCGCATCACTAATGCCGACGTAAAGGATTTTTCCCTGAGCAACCAGATCGTCCAGTGCCCGCATCATTTCTTCAATGGGCGTGAGGTAATCATAAGCATGTACCCAGAGCAGGTCTATATAATCGGTATTGAGGCGGCGCAGGCTTTGCTCTACCGATTGTACCAGGTTTTTGCGGTGGTTACCACTATTATTGGGGTTGTGAGTGGTATTAGAAAGAGTGTATTTGGTGGCCAATACGACGTGGTCGCGATCAGCGGATATGAGGTCAGCCAGGATGCGTTCACTGCTGCCTTCGGTGTAGACATCTGCGGTATCAATAAAATTGCCGCCTGCTTCCATGAAGGCATCGAAAATTTCTTTAGCTGTGGCAGCATCGGAGCCCCAGCCCCACTCTTTGCCAAAAGTCATGGTACCTAAACATAAGGGAGAAACGCGCAAGCCGGAATGGCCGAAGAGTTGATATTTCATGGTATGGAAGTATTAATGTGAACCATCGCAGGCCATTAATACAACAAAGGAAAAGCAATTGTTTTGACTTATCAAATATTCAACGACAGGAAGGCATTTTATCACTATACCCTTGCCCCACCATCTTTTTTACGATCAGTCGATGAAAGGGCGCAATTATTTTCATGTAAATCTTCCCAAAGGTATTGTTCAGCTGAACCAGCGTGGTAACTTTTATATTATTGGTTGCTGCGGGCGTCTTATGAATTCCTACACGAAACTTTAAGTGTTTATCATCCGCACCCAAAATGACCTCTTCCTCACTGAGATCGTATATTTTGAAAAAGCCGACGTAACCACCAATGGCGAAGTCTTCATTGTAATCAGAAGGCATTTTCGTTTTCAAACCAAAGAAACCGACAAGCTTATTTCTCAACTCAAAGAGTGCAATAATCCATTTCGATTTCAACGTGAAAATACGTTTGGAAATCTCTTCCAGATCATTTTCGTGGTTGGTGGTAGAAAACGTATCTGCAAAATCGAGCGACTTAAACAACTTACGGGTCTTTTCCGTCAGGAAGACTTCCTCCTTTCTGCTTACGAGTGTATTGCTCATTGACGTTTGTTTTATAACTCCCAGAATGACCTCGGTCTGCGTAGTACCACCTGATAGTCGCGCACGGTATGCCAGATATAGACCATTGCGCAAATCGCCAGCAGCAATTTTCCAAAAGTAAAGAACAAGGCCAATACCAATAAAACCGGTGCCAACAGCAAGTAGGGCTTGCGGCTGTGGTGCTTATAATCGAGCCATAGCTCAAGCGCACTGCCTGTTTGCCACAACCACAACAACCATAGCAAGCACAAGGCCAATACCACACTGCTGGTAGCCCAGGCTGCAAGGCTGCCGATGGCCAACAATAATTGCACCCAACTGTCTATTTTTAATCTCGTTCTGCTAATCATAAAGTTCTTGTTCTTTTATTACATCGTAACAGAGCTTGGCATAGTAAAAGGCAAAGATCAAAGGAATGATCATTAAGCCTATAATTGCAATAACTCTCAAAAACGTGCTGTCTAAACTGTATTCTAGTATAGCAAACAAGCCGTAGAACACAAATAAATAACCTAGCGCAGCGGCCAGGTAAACAAGCTTTTTGCGGTTTCCCCGAATTCCCCCAATCAACGCACTCAATAATTGATAGCTTCCCAGAAAAAAGCCAATAATCATGACTAACATGATTATTCCAGTATCAAACAGCGCAACTATACCCGCCAAAAGGGACAATACAATTAGTAATGCACTTATCCCGAAATCCAGTTTCAAGATACCCATTGATGTGTATCGGGGGCTCCTTTTTATCAGGGTTCCTGTTTCCTCCAAAGGCGTATCCAAAAGATCTTCGTTAGCGTCCATAAGGTTGATGTTTTTTTATGATACAAGTGGGTGTTTTTTGAATGCTTACTCAAAGATAAACCTTTCTATCAAAACTTTCAATAATTATTGAAAATAAATTACGCGCATTTCTCCTCTGAAAAAACCAAGCCTTGTTTTTGAAAAACTTGAACAAAGGATTGTATGTTTACTATTGCAAGCAAGACTTAAACAACCCCTAAGCTGATTGCAAAACCAGCCAGAAAAGTAAATCATTTACCATGGATAAGCTTCCCAGCACCGAACAAGTAAGTGCCATCATACGCAGCCGTAGTTCTATTTTTCCTGCCATGTATACGGATGAACCAATTAGTGAAGAAGTAATCATGGATCTTCTTGAAAACGCCAATTGGGCCCCTAATCACAAGAAAACTGAACCCTGGCGCTTTAAAGTCATCCGTGGTGCTGCCCTTCAGCGGTTGGCTGATTTTATGGGGAGTACTTATAAAAGCATTACTCCGCAGGAGTCCTTTTCTGAAATGAAGATGAAAAAATTATCTACAAATCCGATTAAGGCGAATACGGTCATTGCGATCTGTATGCAGCGTGACCCAGCGGAATCTTTACCAGAATGGGAGGAACTCGCCGCCACTGCGATGGCTGTACAAAACCTTTGGCTATCCGCTACGGCGTACGGGTTAGGAGGCTACTGGAGCAGTCCTGGCTTGATTGCCCACCTGGGGCCATTTCTAAATCTAGCCGAGGGAGAGCGCTGCCTTGGCTTGTTCTACCTGGCACACCACCAGGCACCTGAGATTCCTCGGGAAAGGGGTGATGTCGCCGCCAAGGTGAAATGGATGAAGGAATAGTATCCCCTTAAGACAATAGTAACACTATCTTCCTAATTTTACTTACCTTTGCGAACTGCTAAACCAAAGCAAAGTTAATTTGGAAAACCAACGGGCAAATGAAAGCAGGTCAACCCTGTGTTTTCCCGAAGATTTATAACTTAAAGGGCTTCTCCATCACCGATGGGGGGGCTCCTCTATTTTACAAAACGACGACTTTTTAAACAGTAGAATTATGGGTCAAACAATTATGTACACTATCCCTGTATTTGGGATTCTCGCCTTGCTGTTCATGGCTTGGCGTTCCGCATGGGTAACCAAACAAGAAGAAGGTACGGAGCGGATGAGCCGTATCGCTAAGAACATTGCCGATGGTGCGATGGCCTTCCTCAAAGCTGAATACCGCGTGCTGGCTATTTTTGTAGTTGCTGTAGCTATTTTGCTGGGCGTCACGGCCAATGCCGAGAATTCTAGCCCTCTAGTTGCTGTTTCTTTCGTGCTGGGAGCTATTTGTTCTGCCCTGGCAGGTTATTTCGGTATGCGTATTGCTACCAAAGCCAACGTGCGTACCACCAATGCTGCTCGTACCAGCTTGGGTAAAGCCCTGGAAGTAGCCTTTGCGGGCGGTTCTGTCATGGGAATGGGCGTAGTAGGATTAGGTGTACTTGGACTCGGTACCCTGTTCATAGCTTATGATGGTATGGGCTGGGATATCAACAAAGTGATCACCGTTATCACTGGTTTCTCCTTTGGTGCATCTTCTATTGCACTGTTTGCCCGTGTAGGTGGTGGTATTTACACCAAAGCTGCCGACGTAGGTGCTGACCTTGTAGGTAAAGTAGAAGCTGGTATCCCTGAAGATCACCCGCTGAACCCTGCTACGATTGCCGATAACGTAGGTGATAACGTAGGTGACGTTGCGGGTATGGGCGCCGACTTGTTCGAGTCTTTCGTTGGCTCTATCATTGGTACCATGGTATTGGGTGCTGCGTTCATCGCAGTAATAGATCCTACTGTAGCTGATCCTAACAGTGCAGAAGCATTGGTATCAGGGGCCAGAGAATTCATGTCGAACAACGACTTCAATGGCCTCAACGCCGTTCTGCTTCCTTTGCTACTTGCGGGGGTAGGTATTGTAACCTCAATCATCGGTACTTTCTTCGTAAAAGTAAAAGAAGGTGGTGACCCACAAAAAGCATTGAACCGTGGTGAATTCATCGCCGCAGCACTGATGCTGATTGCAACCTTCCTGATCGTCAACTGGATGCTTCCTGAAACTTGGACTATTGGTAAGGATACCTTCTCCGCTATGGGTGTTTTCTGGGCAGTTATCTTTGGTCTGGCCGGCGGTTTGTTGATCGGTATCGTTACCGAATTCTACACCGGTACGGGTACCAAGCCGGTACAGAGCATCGTCGACCAGTCGGTTACGGGTGCTGCAACCAACATTATCGCTGGTTTGGGTGTAGGTATGCAGTCAACGGCTATTCCTATCCTTATTTTGGCAGTAGCCATTGTAGGTTCTTACTCTTTTGCTGGTCTTTACGGTATCGCGATTGCAGCGGTAGGAATGCTTTCCAATACGGGTATCCAGTTGGCCGTAGATGCTTACGGACCAGTATCTGACAATGCTGGTGGTATTGCCGAAATGGCAGATCTTCCTAAGGAAGTACGAGGCCGTACGGATAAGCTGGATGCGGTAGGTAACACTACTGCGGCGATTGGTAAAGGTTTTGCTATCGGTTCTGCGGCTCTTACGGCACTGGCACTGTTTGCGGCCTTCATCACTGCTTATAACCTCAGCCACCCTGATGCTCAGCTGACTAATGGTATCGACCTGACCAGCCCTTACGTCATGGCTGCTTTGTTTGTTGGGGGTATGCTGCCTTTCTTGTTCTCTGCCCTCTCTATGGGAGCTGTTGGCCGTGCGGCAATGGACATGATCCAGGAAGTACGTCGCCAGTTTGCCAATATTCCTGAATTGAAAGCTGCACTTGCCGTAATGCGGAAAAATGATGGTGCTGACTACAAAGATTGGAACAAAGCGGATCAGGATACTTTCGACGCTGCCGACGGCAAAGCGGAATACGACAAGTGTGTAGAGATTTCTACTGCTGCTTCGATTCGCGAAATGGTACGCCCCGGTTTGTTGGCAGTACTTGCCCCTGTGGTGGTAGGTCTTACGCCTGGTTTATTAGGCATTGGCTCTGGTAGCTTATTGGGTGCCCAAATGCTGGGTGGTCTACTCGCCGGTGTAACCGTTACCGGTGTACTCATGGCCATCTTCCAGTCTAATGCTGGTGGTGCCTGGGACAACGCCAAGAAGATGTTCGAAGAAGGCGTTAGCATCAATGGCGTTATGCACTACAAAGGTTCTGACGCACACAAAGCAACCGTAGTAGGGGATACTGTAGGTGATCCGTTCAAGGATACTTCTGGTCCTTCCCTCAACATCCTGCTGAAGTTGATGTCAGTAGTCGCGTTGGTCATTGCACCAATGTTGTAAAGGTATTTGGTACGAGGTTTGGACTTTGGAAGGCTTTAGCCAGAAAAAGGAATAAAGTTGGTAGTGGGGTGTTAACTTAGAGTATGAAAAAAAGACCCACCCCCTCTACCAACAGCTTATGGCTACAGCCCTACCTAGAAGGAGAGCTTTGGCAAATCTTATACTGAGCCTATCGAGCAATACTCATTATGATAGTATCGCTGAGCTGAGTTTAAATCCTGTTTATCAGCATCAATATGCCAGTCTTTATGACGTATTTGATGAGTTATCCAAAGATGAAGAATCTTTTTCATGTTTGCAAAAACTTGTGAGTCAATTTGTCTTTAAAGAGTTAGGTCAGATAGTAAAAGGAATTGGTGATAGTTCATTGCCCTTGGTCGTAAGTACTGACGTGACGCCGTGTGAATACACTCATGCCCAGAGCTTACCTGATCGTCAGGCCATTGTTCTACCTAATGGAGCCGGCCAATCCCGGACTAATTTAGGTGTGGGCTATAATTTGAGTTCCCTGAACTTGTCTTCCTTTAGTGGTTCATGGAGTTTGCCCTTGGATCTGCGGCGGGTAAGGCTTGATCAGACGGCCTCCCAATGCGCTCAAGAGCAGTTGACTGGACTGTTAAGCGATCATGAGGGCATCATTGATAACACCCGTTTGGTGATCCATTGTGCCGACAGTGCCTATGGGAATAGTGCTTTTCTAGCTCAACCCTATAAGGATCACCCCAATCTAGTGAATATCGTTCGACTAAAGCATGGCTCCAAGGTCTTTAAGCAGTATGAGCGGACAGCTAGTTCAAACCCATTGCAATACTTTGGCGAGCAGAGCTATTTGATTATGGACTCGGATACCAAATCATATAAACAAAAGAATAGTAAGCAATTTTATGACGTAGAACGTAAGGCCATCAGTGAGACGCAAGCCGATGAGTCTATTGTGGTGGAAGAAATCATGGGACGTCAGTCCCGTCCAGTAATGGTTACTATTGAACGGTGGAATAATTACCTGTTACGCTCTAAGAGTGGTCAGTCGATGAAAGAACATCCCATTGATTTGCTACGTATTCGGTGTATTGATAAGAGCACAGGGAAGCCGGTTTTTAAACGAGAACTTTATCTGGCTATCAGTGGTGAGCGTAAAACAGAAGTGAGTAGCATCATGGGCAGACAGTACTACCGCTCGCGTCAAGATATTGAAGCCTTTTTCCGAACGGCAAAACAACACTTTCTACTAACTAGATTTGCCACCTCGGTACAGCAACACTTGGATAACTTTCTTCAAGTTGTTATCTTGGCTAGTTATGTGGCATTTTTGAATGCCGATCAAGTAGACAATCAACCTATTCACCCATGGGAACGATATCAGCCAAAAAAGAAAAAAATAAACGGGCGGGTGACCATGACACAGTCTATCCGCAAAGCCCAAGCCTACTATTGTACTTTGGACTTAAGTGACCTAAGCCCTCCAAAGTCGAAGGGAGGAATAGGAAGACAAAAAGGACATCAACTTACCCCTAAAACAACGTATAAAGTGGCTCGTAAACCCAAAAAATGAGCTTACGAGCCACTTAATCTACATCGCAGGGCAGTTTTAGGAACGATTTTCTGAATCTTGAAACATTCGGAAAGCTAAAGCCTTCCAAAGTCCAAACTTGGTATTAGAGATAAAACGATCCCGAGGACGGCAGCTGCTATCTTCGGGATCGTTGTTTTTAAACGCTATATGCCTATGTGGTAAACCCTAGTCCTCCCTCCTCTTCTCAAAATACCGATCCGTCAATTTCTTGATCGTCCCCGATAGCAATACCAGCGCCAATACGTTGGGGATCGTCACAAAGGCTAGCACCAAATCACCTAAGCCCCAGATAACGTTGAGTGCCGTGATCGCCCCCACAAAATGCATGATCACATAAATCACCTTGTAAGGCATGATCCCTCGCTCGCCAAAAAGATAATGCACACAACGGTCGCCGTAATAGCTCCAGGAAATAGAGGTCGAAATACCGAAAAGAAACACACACAAGCCTACAATCACACTGCCCGTAGTTCCCAAAACCGAAACGTAAGCCAAGCGAGTGAGCGGCGCACCATTCTCCACGGCCTGCCCGTAGAGTTCCGTTCTCTTTTCTCCATTACTCAAATAGGCTAGGCCTTCTGCGGTAGAGATGGTACCCGTGAAGGGCGTTTGTTGCTCCATGTCTACATAAAGCCGTGCCACTGCTACTTCGTGCCAGGCCAGTTGGTAAGCTTGTTCTTCTTTGGGGACGCCATCTTCGTAAGCTAATTCTTCCATTATGGCTTGTTCTTCCGCCGATAAGGCAAGCCCCTCCGTATTGACAATGCTCATATCACCACCACTCAACGCCAACGTAGTGGGAGTTGTGACCGACCATACACCCGTTGAAATAATCACCAAACCCGTAATCGTACAAATCACAAGCGTATCAATAAAAGGCTCAATCAAGGCAACCACTCCCTCAGAAGCAGGCTCTTGGGTCTTGGCCGCCGAATGCGCAATCGGTGCCGAGCCCTGCCCCGCCTCATTCGAGAACAACCCTCGCCGGATGCCCCACATCATGGTTTGCAAAAATACGCCTACTCCCGTACCAGCCACTCCGGCGGTAGGGTTGAACGCCTCGGTGAAGATCAACTGAAACGCAGGGAGAATACTCTCCGCATGAATAAAGAGCACCGCCAAGCCACCGCCCACATAAAGCAGCGCCATCACCGGGGCAATGATGCTCGTAACCTTACCAATACGCTGAATGCCCCCTAGAATAACCACCCCCACCAGTATACTACTGAGGAGTCCCGTCCAGGCCGGCGCAACGCCAAGCTCGGTCTGCGCCAAATCCGCAATAGAATTGGCCTGAATGGCATTTCCCGAAAGGAAGGCCGTCAGCATCAAGGCACCAGCGACCAGCATGGCCACGGGTTTCCAGCGCGGCCCCAAGCCTTTTTCGATGTAATACATAGGGCCACCTGCGATATTACCTTTAGCGTCCACTTCGCGAAAGTGCTGAGCCAGGGTTACTTCGCCATATTTGGTGGCCATACCCAGCACGGCGGTCACCCACATCCAGAACAGTGCCCCCGGTCCACCCCAGTGAATAGCGATCGCGACCCCAGCGATATTACCAATCCCCACCGTGGCCGACAAAGCCGTCGTGAGCGCCTGAAAATGACTGACATCACCAGGATCATCCGCATCGTCGTACTTGCCACTGGCCACAGCCACCCCGTGAGCAAAGCGCCGAAACTGAATCAGCCCCAGCCTAATCGTAAGCCACAGGCCCGTACCCAATAACATGGTGATCATTACCGGCTGCAAAACCGCATCCAGCATTTCTTTGAGTTGTTGTAAGTCCATTTTTTTGCTGGCAATATCCCGTAGCCAGCGGGCAGAAATGGGCTTTCTCAGAAATGATCAGAGAGGATGTCAGAAAGAAATTGGGATTTGTCAGTAGGTGTCGGTAGTGAGTTTTGAGTAGAAATCGTCTATTGATGGAGATATATTGGTGCTATTGAAGGAAATACAGTACTTCTTCGCTTAAAAAAACATCAACGTGCTTTAGCTTTTTTTTAATCTCATATATTTTCTCTGAACCCATCCTCAATTTGATGATTACCTTCCAGCCTGCAGGAACTTCAGTAAACTCCTTCCCATATTGTTGTGTAACAAAAATTAATTTAGCATTTATATCCTCAATTATAAATGCGGAATCTATTGATTTTAAATCCTTGAATACATGACCTGTAGGTATAGTCTCCTCTGCAAAAGAAGTTACTAAAAATAGCTCATTTTCTAGGAGTTGATTAAGTCCAAGTATTGAACAAAGTTTTTCTGATGCGATTCCTTCAATAGTAATTAAGGGATTCTTCTGACTAGTCATTTTATTCTTTAGAGTTGTTTGAGGTGAGCTCGGATTCTCTTGATCGCGCAATTACTAGGCTAGGTTATTTCCCATTGATTACGATCATCTACCGGGTCTGGAAGTCTTGCCTCAAGCCATTCTGCTGTTAGCATTGGAGTGAAATTTTTATTAGTATTTTCAATTACCCATGACAAAAAGACCTGAGGCCCTCCATTCAGATAAGGTGGAGGAGAAACTGGATAAAACAAACTAGGCAAAGGTTCTTCCGTCGAAAGATAATTAAGAACATGACCAAGTTCTTGAACTACATTCCATGAAAGTGGATCAGCTGTTTCGATGGAGAACTTTACCCACCATAAGTTATCCTTAACGCCGAAAGACATCTCGTTTCTAACCGCAGGAGTTCTTTTTAAAAAAGCCAATAATGGTTCGAAATCTTTTCCTGACATATTTTTTTATTAAAGCAGTACGAGGATGATAGACTGACCCCCCCACTCTTTTTATCACATAGCCACAGAGAAAGCACTTCCAATGATACGTACTCAGTAGCTGATCTGGTGGACTAGGAGTAAGGAAATACAATTCCTGGAAATTCGTATTTGTTTAACTCAGTATTATACAAAGGATTTATCGATTCAATATCCTCTAGCTCTAACTCACTTTCAAGCCATTTAATTACCGCTACGTATATACCCTCTAACTGGTAGTCACACAGATTAAACTTTATAGCATCTAGATTAAATAAGATACCGGTTTCGCCAACAGATGCAACTTTCGTTGAAATAACTTCCTTTTTAAGTAGGATTGCGTGTCGTACGAAACGGGATTCAGGCTCTGAAAGAAAAGATTTGAGTTGATCTGAAAATTTAAGAGATATGGTAATTCCTTTCCATGCCCCGATAATATTCTTGCTAGACGGTGATGATTCGAAAAACACGATGTCTCCTATTATATCAATAGCGATACCCCAGGACGCTTTCAATAACCTATATTCAAATGTTTTGCTCATCATTTTCGAACTTCAGTTTAGCCACTGTATCGCTGAAAGAGTACTTCCATTTCTCTTCGAGATCGTTTTTCAAACCTCTAATAACCCAAAAAGACCTATATATTAAAACCTACCCAACAACCTCCTCCACCCCCAACCGCAACCGAATATGTCGCTGCTTACCATACTCAAAAAGGCGGTCCTTGAGCCATAGCTTATGTTCATCATTGGCGTCGGGGATAGCTTGCAGGATGTTGCCCAGCAGGCGATTGATCTCGTTGTAATCTTTGATATCGTAATGTTTGCCGTTGCTCGACTTGGGCTGAATTTCTAACCAGCCCTCTTGAGGGGATTCCTTTCTACTTTCGGCAAACGTTTGTAGCAAGGCATAATTTTTTTCGGTGAGCAGCAGGCGTTGCCCCTTCAAGTAAGGCGGGAGATAGAGAATAACTTCGTACAGCCATTTGCTCCCTTCTTTTCTTTGATTAAACAACAAAAAGCCAGTGGTATGGGCTTCTTTTGCCGTCGTTTTTGCCAACTCTTCCACCCAGCTCAGGGCCAGGGCAAAAAATAGGGTGATCAGTATGCTTTTGAAGGTACCATTGAGGAGCATCTTGTAAAAGGGTGCATCCGTGAGCTTAAAGATTTGCGCCAATAAGGTGAAAGCGATGGAAAACACCGCTAGGTAAGCCAAAAGCCTCAGACCTCGTTTCTCAAAAGAATTCCAAAAAGTAAGGCCCAAAAAGAAAAGGGTAAATACCGCAAAAGCAAGGTCAATCGTGTAGATAAACTCGGCTTTGACCGGCACAATCCAACCCGCCAGCATCAGGAAGGTAAGGATACTGGCAAAGGTAAAACTGACGCCCACTAAAATCCGCCACGAATCAGATTGAACAACGGGCTTTATCAAACGTGGCAAGTGCCGAAAACGAGGCAAGGCCAGTAAAATAAAAGCACTGTTGAAAATAGACAACATACTTTTCCAGCCCTCAAACCGCAGGTGGTTGGCAGCACTTCCGGCAATGGTCTGTGCCTGTGCCACCTCTACCCAACCCGACATGCCCCAAACCAGCACCGAAATCGATAGCCATAAAAGGCCAGGATCGCGTTGTCGCAAATCACTGCTGCGGGTAACATGGTGCCAGATAGCCAACAAAGCTACCCCAGCGAACGTACAAACACCGATCTGTCCGTAACCGTAAAATAATTGCAGCAAAGCTTCTTGCGTCATGATTCTGACCTTGAGGTAGTCTGCCTAAAGGTACGATATTAAGGTATACCGTCTTAATTTCAAAGGCTACTCCCGGTAGTCCAGCGGTGGTTCTCGATCACCGAGCAATGATTCGTACTTAAAATCTTTTCCCGTCCGTTGGGTGAGTTCTTGCTTGGCCTGCTCACACAAATCGGGATTTAGAAAAAGTTGCATAGCGGTGAGACTTATGGTTTTGGCCGCTACCAGCATCCCCTTGTGTCCAATACTGGTTCCCCCACAGGCAACGGCTTGCCACGAGTGTGCTGAAGTACCTGGCACCCAGGTAGCCGTGCGCAACCCCGTAGTCGGCGTTACCCAGCTCACATCGCCAACATCGGTAGAGGCGGGATAAACACTGGGTTCGGCCGTAAAAGGAGCGACTTCTATCGCTTGGGCCAGAGGTACTTCTGGTCGACCGAGCGTCTGCCAGATGCTATCAGCAAAGGCTTGTTCTTCTTTATTGTAGCTTACGCCTCCTACCCGCTGCAAGCTAGCGTACATGATTTCCGCCAGTGTTTTATTAGGCAACAAATTGTACGAACCGTGGATGATTTCATACTCCATCCTCGTTGCTGTCCCGATAGCGGCCCCTTCGGCAGCCTTGACCAAGCGCTGAAAAAGCTGTTTCACTTCGGCCCGGTCAGGATGCCGTACATAGTAAAACGCTTCTGCGAAAGCTGGCACCACATTTGGAGCTTCTCCTCCACGGGTAATGACATAGTGAATACGAGTCTTTTCACTTACGTGTTCACGCATCATGTTCACCATATAATTCATGGCCTCCACGCCATCTAGCGCAGAGCGTCCTCGTTCAGGTGCTGCCGCTGCGTGGGATGCTTTTCCATAAAAGCGAAATTTAGCCGACATATTGGCCAAGGTCGACCCAGGGTCTGCACTGTTGCCATCGCCGGGATGCCAGTGTAATACTGCATCAACATCCGCAAAAAGGCCTGCACGGGTCATGTACACTTTTCCTGCACCTCCCTCTTCTGCTGGGGTACCATAAAAGCGGATGGTGCCCGCCTGACCACTATCTTTCAGCCAATCTTTCACCGCGATAGCCGCAGCTACAGAAGCGGTACCAAATAGATGATGCCCGCAAGCATGCCCGTTGGGAGCATTTTCCCGCGCCAATGGATAAGGCACAGCTGCTTGGGAAACGCCGGGCAAGGCATCAAATTCACCCAAAACACCAATGACCGGAGAACCACTACCATAGCTGGCAACAAATGCGGTAGGGATATCCGCAACCCCTTGTTCTATCTTAAATCCAGCTTTTGCGAGCTCCTCCTGGAGCAAAGCACTGCTTTTTTCTTCCTGATAACCCAGTTCAGCCCAAGTCCATATTTGTTGAGCAACAGCATTATAGTGAGGAGCCTTTTCTTCCAGTTGACGCAACAACTGTTGTTCGGAGGGAGAAAAATTGGTCTGAGCGAATCCCACTACCGTGGAATAAAACATCAAGAAAAGGAGAGGTGGCCAGAATGATTGCATATCTTTTTCATCTAAAGATAAGCGATATATTTTATCCCTATGCCCGCTGCTTCCCTTTGAAAAAGTACAGGAAACCAAAGGCTACCGCTACGCCAAACCAAGTAGGCAACAACCAAATTTGCGTCCAATTATGAGAATGATCGGCCAAGGTATGCGCACTCACTGTTTGTCCGGCAATGGTAGAGCCAATAAAGACCCCAATGCCTAAAGTCAGCAAGGAGTAGAAGCCCTGCCCGGTGCCTCGCAGATGGACAGGCACTCGTGTATCTAAATATATTTGCGCTGATAGCATCGAAAAAATATAGGCAAGCCCATGCATGCCCACTCCCAGCATCAGCCACGCTTCAGAATGCAGCTGAATACCGATAATGAAACACCCGTAACGTAGCCCCCAGGTAAGCAAGCCCACAAAAATGATGTACTTCAATCGCCAGCGTAAAAAAAACCACGGGAGCGTAAGCATAAAAATAGCCTCGGTGATCTGTCCTAGCGCCATTTTCCCAGCGGCATTGGTCACCCCAAATTCGTTCAAAAATGAATTGACGAAACTGTAATAATAGGAAGAAGGAATACAAATGAGCGCGATAGCAACGATCATCACCACCAAAGAACGATCCTTAAACAAAGCCTGCATTTCAGGACCGCGTAGGCTTTGCCAGAGATTTTCTTTCCTCTTCTGCGGAGGTGTCGACGGCAACGTCAAAGCATATAGCCCTTGTAATACCGAGCACGTAGCCGCAATCTGAAAGGGCAATACCTGGTCTTCTACTTTCAGCCAGCTGATCAACAAGCCTACCAGGATCCAGGAAATCGTACCCCACACCCTGATCCGGGGAAAATCACGTTTGGTATCTTCAATATGATGAAAACATAGGGCATTGGACAAGCTAAACGTAGGTAAAAAACAAAGTACGTAAAGCAGGATCAACGGGTAGAACCAGGCAAACTCCTTCATTTGTGCTACTAAAAACAGTAAGCCACCACCCAAAAAATGAAGTAAAGCCAGGATTTTTTCGGTAGAAAAAAAGCGATCCGCTAAAATACCCAAAAGGAAGGGAGAGATCGTGGCGGCGATAGCCGTAGTACCATAAACCATCCCTACTTCCAGGCCACTAAACCCCAAGGTACCTTGTAGATAAGTGCCCGCTGTTACGAACCAGCTACCCCAGATAAAGAATTGCAGGAACTGTAATACGGAAAGTCGGAAATGGAGGTACGGAATCATCCGCGAAATTACAAAGGATTTCCACAAACTTAACATCTGTGGAAATCCATTTTATCCGTTCGATCTATGGCCTATCACGTTTAGCTGGATAGAACACGGATTTGACAGGATTTAACGGATCTACACGGTTCTCTTTTTTAAAAAAATCTGCGTAAATCCGTCTGATCCGTTCCATCCGCGTTCTATCCTGATTTTAGCAGGCGCTCACTATTCTGGTGACTTTGCCCGCCGATACGGAATAACTTACCAGCCCGGAATCAAGTTCAGGCCAAATACTCCACGGGTGTTTTTTACTAATGGAACCGCATAATAAGGCTCCAAGACCAATGCCCCAAAAAGGTTGATCCTCAAAGATGCTCCCGCCGTAAAAATAGGCTTGACCTGAGGATAAGCTACAAAAGGATTACCCGTATCTGGGTTAATCAAGGGCTCTCCGTTTCGATCAAGCGTATAGATAGGGCCACTAAGTTGCTCATTCTGGGTCCAGGCAATACCTCCGTCTACGAAGAGATTAAAATCCGAGAACAGGGCTTTTGATTTGATCAGTGCCAACTGCTCTGGCCCCGTGAACGGTAAGCGTACCTCGAAACTGGAAACAAGAATTTTAGAACCCGTCAGTTCGTCAAAATTACGTCCAGAGCCTAAGAAAATCTCTTGTCCTGCGGCTGTGTTCAAACCGCGGATGAACCAGGGGAAACCCAAATACTGCGGGAAGAGTTGGTCACTATTTCCTCCATAACGACCAAAGTGGGTGGCCCGAAAAGCAAAGCTAACCGGCCGCACAAATTCGTACTTACGAAAATCTACCGTCGCAGAAGTGAAGTTAAATTCATCAAAATACTTCCCTAAAGCGACACGATAACGGTGCCCGTTGAGGGGAGCCGCCATGCCAAAAGAAGAATTATCGCTTACCCAAGCTGCTTCCAGTTGCCCGATTTGAAAACCAGGAATACTTTCAATTTTGTTACGATCTTGCCCGACTAAGAAGAAAGTGTTGGGTTGGTAATAGAAATCCCGTCGATCTAGCCGTCCAGAGTAGAGGGCGTAGCTGGCGTTCAATTCTACGCGCATCGTACTGGAAAGCGGAAGTTGACCAAATACACCGAGTTGTTCCTGGAAGATTCGGGTTTCAAACAACGATTGACGATCTACCAGCGAAAAGGGTTCACCATTATCATCGAAAAGAGTGTCCCGCAATTCTATCTCACTTCCATTAAAACTACGGAAAGGTTGGTGAGAAAGGGAAACGCCCCAATTGATACGGTTTTTGCGGTTGATATAAGCCACCACACCACCAACATCTATCAGCTCACCATTCATCGCTATACTGGTAAAGAATTGGTTGTTGCCCAGGATATCACTAAACATCAAATCTACGCCTCCAGCTACACCAGTGGTCGTCCCAAAAGTCTGATTGCTACCGATACCTACGCCGCCACCGCCACCGATGTAGTCTAGCTTAAATTTAGACTTATATGCTGCCGATTGTAAAGAAAGGGTGTCACTTATATCATTGCCCGCAGTATTGACCGCCAATAGCGGATCGACAATGCTTGGTGCACGTTTATTTACGCGCGGTAAAGTAGCAGCGGCCATATCTACCTCCGTAGGATTTACCACCTTGGTCAACAAATCCTCTGCTTCAGCTTGGTAAATACGGTAGCCTTGCGAACTAAAGTAGGTATACACCAGCCGGTTTTGTTTCCTATCAATACTGAAAGCAGGTGAAAAGTGGGTGATTCCACTCACACCCGTGAGCAAATCTGTCAACTGCACCATTTGTCCGCTTGCTTTCTCGAAGCGGTATAAATTGCGGTAACCGTCACGGTTAGAAAGGAAGACAATATTCCCGTTGGCATCTTCCTCTGGATTCAGGTTGTCAGCCCCAGGGAAGAAAGGATAGTTGGTGACCACACCCGATGCGACATCCAGCTCCGCAATATTGAAGTGATACTTGCCATAAGTGCGGTTTTCCTCCTGCATACTGGTTGCATCAGTAGCAAAATAAAGGCGTCGTCCATCTTCTGACCAGCTAGCGTGTAACTCCGAAGAAGGATTATCCGTCAGTTGGGTCACCTTTTTGGTACGAATATCAAAAGCGTACAAGTCGATCTGGCCATTTACCAGCCCCGTTACAACGATGGTTCGGCGATCTGGCGACCAGGCAGGATTACTGAAGGCAGGCACCCCCGGAATAGGCTCCTCAAAAGTTGTCTTACCCGTTTCGGCGTCACTAATAATAAGGATATTGTCACCCTTTGCCACTCCTACGTAGGCAAACTCCTGACTATTAGGTGACCAGGTGCCGGAAGATTCGATGTAGTTAAAATCATCAATATGGCCACTGCGGGTACTGCTAGCGACTTTGCGAATGATTTTTCCAGTCCGAGCTTCTGCTAAGAACAGGTCGATCCCGAAAACGTCTTTCTCAGAGAGGAAAATTACGTAGCGACCATTAGGGCTAATTTCCGGGGCAATATTCAAGCGGCCACCATTTTTATTATCCTTACTTATAAGCTCTTTCCCAGGAAACTGCTCTGTACGGCCATCAATCATTTTTTGATAATGATCAACGATACTGTTTTTCCACAACTTAGAAAGATCTTCGCTGGTCAGGCCGAGCACCCGCTTGGAGGCAATGTCAAAACCGTACTTGGCGGTCTCTTGAAAAAACGGCGCAATGACATCATCACCCTTAAGGCCCGTAACGAATACCCAAAACATTTGTCCATAACGATAAGGAAAATATTTGGGGTTGTTGAGTTGCTTAAGGGTCGGGAAATCATCGTGCAAAACAGCGTCACGCATCCACATGGCAGTATGTGCATCTACTGATCCGATCGATAAATACTCTGCCAATCCTTCTACCATCCAAAGTGGGAGATTACCCAGATTTCGCAGGCTTGTGGAATCACCATTGAGGATCATGTTGTACTGAAAAGCGTGTACCATCTCGTGTCCCAAAACATGGTGCGTCTGCTGATTCGACATCGCGATGGGCATGATGACCCGGTTTTTGAAAGCCTCCGTCACCCCTCCAGTACCTACACCGATGCTACCGCCAATGGCATTGGTTTGTTGGAAATCGGCATGGTTGGCATAGAGGATAAATGGGTTGCGTTCTTTGATCGTATCGTGCAGAATCGCCTGGTGTTGTCCGTACCATTCTTCTGCTTGGGCAACAAAGTGCTGGATATAAGCATCATTGTCCAAGTAGTGATACAACTCGAAATGAGGAGACTGCACAACTTTGAAATCAAAGTTTTCGTAGTTTGGTTTATTACGACCGAAGTATTGGGCTTCGGCTTTTGGTAAGGCAATGAAGAGTGCCAGAACCATTGTGATTATCGATAATCGCATGTGAGGCAAATTTTTTATTTGGTTCAAAAGGGATAATAAGTTCAATCAAGCATTAATAAAACGCCAGACGTCATTACAAGATGTATCGGATGGGTACCCATTGCGTTAAACATTTCTTAAACTGAAGCCCAGTGCAAGCTAAGAGACATATCCCCTGTATTTATAAAACCATGATAATCAGTCAATAGTTGGCTCTTGTTGTTGTTGAAATATTAATTTTCTTCTATCTTTTACTGACTAAACAGCTATTGGAAGCGTTATTATCCAGAGCTTTGACGTCTCAATTGCGTAATACCTGAAAACAGCACCCACCAAATGGAGGAAATGCTGTATCTTATGGATAGTGTCAAAGTAAAAAGCTGAAAAGCCGAATGTTATGAAGTACCTAATTTTAAGTAGTTTGGTCATTTTTCTAGGAGCTAGCCTGACCGCTCAGGACAATGGTTATACCAGGGTCAATGATCAATACTATAAATATATGATTGATGATTGTGGTGACACCCTGATTGTGGCCAGTTTGGAAGGGGTATCTATCTCTTCGCTACGTGCCTTTGAAAACGATGATGATTATCGCCGCTACCGTCGCTATCGCCAGTACGCTATTAAGGTTTATCCCTACGCGGTACAAGCTATTCGTATTTTTCGAGAAACGGAATATGCTATGAATAACCTTTCCAAAAGGGAATCCAAGCGCTATATCCGTCGCCTACAGCGGGAGCTTAAAGATGAGTTTGCTGATCCACTCAAGAACTTAAGTAAGACCCAGGGCTTGATCCTGATCAAAATGATTGAGCGAGAGCTGGATACGCCGATGTATGATCTGATCAAAGACTTGCGTGGTGGCATCACCGCCTCTTACTGGAACACTATGGGCAAACTTTTTGGACATAATATCAAAGATGGTTACATCGATGGGGAAGATCGTATTCTGGACGCTGTATTAGACGACTTCAATGTCTCCTACGAAGTACCTGCGGGAGGTAACTAAGGGGTCGGCGAAGAATAAGTTATCCTTTTCAGGCGAGCCCTAAGCTCTACCCAGTGCTTTCCTCAACCAGTTTACTTCTGTTTTGTAAAGAATGCCGAGTAAGAGGAACAGGATAATGCTGTTAGCGATTAAGCGGTAAGCCATTTGATCAGGCACCAATTCTGCTGCTAACAGGGTGAGCCCCCATCCTCCCAGTGCCATCAATAAATAATAGACCATTCGCCCCAATTTGTAATCCACCGGCCAAAGCTTACGAGTAAGCCAATAACCAGCCACCGTCATGGTGAAAAAGCAGATCAAGCTGGCCCAAGCGGGTGCATAGATGTTCATACTGGGGATAAAGATAATATTAAAGACCAAGGTTATAATCGTCCCTAGAAGCGCAATATAGCCCGCCCAGCGGGTTTGGTCGGTAAGTTTATAACCAATTGAAAAGTTATAGAACAGACCTAAAAAGAAGTTGGCAACCAGCAGGATGGGCAATATCCCTAAACCTTCCCGGTAATCTTCCCCTAAAAAAATCTGAATCAACTCCAGGTAAAACATGATTCCGATGAAGGCCAGGCTCCCTACCAAGGCAAAGGCCCGCGCAACATCTGCATAGATGATTTTGTCTTGAGAAACTGCCGATTGCCTGAAAAAGAAAGGTTCGGCAGCATAATTAAAAGCCTGTACAAAAAGGTTCATCAATACTGCCAGCTTAGCCGCAGCACCATACAATCCACCCAAATCAAGATTTTCTAAAGTACTCCCCCCAGCAAAGTTTTTCAACAATGTCGGTCCTGCCAATTGATTGACAATCCCAGCAACAGCGGCAATTACCAAAGGCAAGGCATAGTTGAGCATACTGCGCCACAAGTCGGTAGCAAAACGCCAGACCAAATCACGATACAATGGTGCCAGCCACAAAAGACTTGCTCCACTGGCCAGTAAGTTGGACCAAAAAACGTAGGCGATCCGATGCTCAGGATTATAAATGCTATTGACAACATCGTAACCATGCGCCAATAGCCAGGGACAGCCTTCTAAGAAAAAGAAAACCAGTAGTATGTTGAGTGCCAGCGCACCAAGCTTGATGGCCGCAAAACGCAAAGGCCGACTAGCCATCCGCAACTTAGCAAAAGGTATAGCTGCTAGGGCATCAAAGGCAATGATGAGGGTGAAAATACGCACATAATCGGCTCGACCTGGATACTTCAACCAGATGGCGATTTGTGGAGATAAATAGAACAACAATCCCGTTAGTGCTAGTGTAGTACCAATAATAGCCAACGAGGCCGTAGAAAAAACAGTATCCTGATCATATTTTTCATCCCCTGAATCCTTTCGGCTACGGCTGGCAAACCAAAAAAAAGCGGTTTCCATCCGGTAAGTAAATACGACCAAAAGTAGGGCTATCCAGAAATATAAATCATTGACAATGCCGTACTCTTCACGTAAGAACACCCGGGTTAAATAAGGGGTTAGTATGATCCAATTGACCACACGCCCAAGAATGCTACTCAGCCCGTAGATGGCGGTTTCACCCGCTAATTTTTTTAGTAATGCCATACGGCTCAAAGATAATGCTATTGCCATCTTGTGCGTTATTAATGTCTGTTTTCTGTTTACAGATAATTACTAGGGGCAAAAAACACCACTATAAATTCCCATAAGTCAGATATGAACACATTCAAAATTTAAGGGTAACTTTGTCCTTCCGCCATTAATACACATACTATGATTAATATCCAACTACTCAAATCAATCTGTCAGGCCCCTGGTGCTCCTGGTTTTGAACAACGTATTCGCGAACTCGTACTTAGGGAAGTAACCGATCTGGTAGATGAGGTTTCGGTAGATAACATGGGTAATGTCATTGCCATAAAGCGGGGACAAGCACGTAAAAAAGTGATGATTGCCGCCCACATGGACGAAATTGGCTTCATTGTTAATCATATCGACGAAGAAGGCTTCCTGCGTTTTCTGCCTTTAGGCGGATTTGATCCCAAGACTTTGACGTCTCAGCGGGTGATCGTTCACGGTCGTAAGGATGTCATTGGTGTTATGGGATCCAAGCCTATCCATTTGATGAAGCCGGAAGAACGTACCAAGCAAGTTCCATTGCAGGAATACTTCATTGACCTGGGGATGAGTAAGGAAGAGGTCCACAAAGTGGTGCGAGTAGGGGATCCTGTAACCCGTGAACGGGAACTGATCGAAATGGGAGATTGCGTCAACAGTAAATCTATCGACAACCGCGTTTCGGTTTTTATTTTATTGGAAACCCTGCGGGCCCTCAAAGACCAAAAGGTACCTTATGATATATATGGTGTCTTTACGGTACAGGAAGAAGTAGGGCTGCGGGGTGCTATTTCGGCAGCGCACCTGATTGATCCTGATTTCGGTTTTGGCCTTGACGTGACCATCGCTTTTGATGTACCCGGTGCCCAAGGACACGAAAAGGTTACCCAGTTGGGCAAAGGAGCAGCCATAAAAGTTTTGGATGGCACTGTCATCAGCGATTACCGCATGGTCAATTATCTTAAGAAGACGGCTACTCAAAATAATATCCCCTGGCAGGTGGAACTTCTGCCGGCAGGTGGAACGGATACCGCAGGCATTCAGCGGTATGGTAAAAAAGGCGCTATTGCCGGAGCCATCTCTATCCCGCTACGCAATATGCATCAGACCATCGAAATGGCCCACAAAGGTGATATTCAGCACTGTATTGAATTACTGACCCTGTCCATCAGCCGCCTTGATCAGTACAATTGGGATTTTTCTAATACCCATGACGATGGGAGCTCACTTGCAACTCAACAAGAAGAAGACAGTTTCTTTTAGTTAGACTTTCTGCAAAAGCCTGTAATGAGTCTCGCATTGCTTCGCCCTCTGAGTTTAATGGGTAGGGAGATCGTGAACGATTAGGAATCAATTCCTAATGACAATATAATTGTGTACTGTTCCTTAGGTGTAAATATTTTTTTAAAAAAAATATTTACCACAACTTACTGATATTCATTTCCTTATAACCCGTATTATTGTTTTTCGAATAAAATAATAATAAACGAGGGAACTAAAAGACAATAAGCTTTGGTTAGTGATGGCGTGTACGCACGGAAACGCTCCGGCAGGAACGTGTTGCACACATAACTTTAAAAATCTATTTTTATGGTTCTGATGGCTAACAACGACGTAAGACAACGGGTCTTTGAGCGCGAGTTTCTTCCAGAGCTCGGCGCCTTGTACGGATTTGCCTACCACCTCACCTACGACGAGGCGGCAGCAGAGGATCTTGTGCAGGATACGATCGAGCGTGCCATCAAAGCCATCGATCAGTACCGGCAAGGTACCAACGCCAAGGCATGGTTATTTAAAATCATGCGTAATCATTTCATCAATGGCTACCGCAAAAAGTCGCGGCGTCCAAACATGGTTGATTACGAAGATGTGGCTGCGATCATCCCAGATACGGATACGCAGAGCATCCCTTCCTTGATGGATTGGAATGACGAGAGCCTCCAAAACGTGGTAGGCGATGAACTCTCAGCAGCAATGGACCGACTATCTGAGGATTTTCGGACGGTAATTGTGTTGAGTGATCTGCAAGACTTCAAATATGAAGAAATAGCAGAAATCCTCGGAGTTCCTATCGGAACGGTTCGTTCACGACTGTTTCGGGCTCGAAACTTGCTGGCTAAAGATTTGCAGGATTATGCCGCTGAAAACGGCTTTACTAATAATCGTAACCAAGATTCATAACCTTGCCTTGTGCAGGTTGAGCCTTACCTGAGAAGAACGTTTTCTTTTTACCCGCTTTCTATTGTTAACTTCCAAAATGATTATCCTGCGGGTTAAAAGGAAGCGTTCTTCATCGGGGAAACAACAAAGATCATGATGACGAATTCGTTCTCAACACAAAATTCAATTTACGCTGTCGCCCAACCGTCCCGTTGGACCACAGCGTTTTTTGTGTCTGGTACTTATCGATCATGGTTCTGTTGTTTTTCAGGAATTCACCAGCATGGGCGAAGAAATTTTACAGCCATGAGAGATCAGAATTTTCAAGAACTGATGAGCAAGTTCGGCAATCGAAATTTGCTAGATGATGGCCCCAGTAGCGTCAGTGAAACCCAACCTTATCACACCGTTGGCGAAGCGAAACCTAGTATAGAAGAACAGTTAGATAGTCAGTTAGCCTTTAAGCAGTTTTTAAAACGTAGCCTCCCTAATATTAAACCTTCCTCCGAGTTCATCCAGTCGATTAAAGACCGCATCAAAATTATTGATGCCCCTGAGAACTCGCTCTAGTTTTTATTTTTTTCTTTAATTTACTTGTTGACTATTACTACATCAGTAATAGCTAAAACGATATCATGCATTAGCTACTGACTACGCTTGATCGTTAGTAGTCAGTAGCTAATATCATTCCTTCTTTGACATGCTTTGCCAGAGAATAACACCCTTGATGTGCCTTATCTCACACCATTTATATTTTTCTTCTTTTTGATGATCCTCCTTTGACGCTGCCAGAGCGAGCAAAAATGATGCGGTTCCACCCTCGTAGATTACAGCATTAGAAGACCTCTTCATCTTCTAACGAAACATATCTTCATCCAGTAGATCGTCTTCCAGCGTCTGCTGATCTTTTTGTGCATATTTTGGCATCTGTTGATAGGCGATGTAGGCACAGATTGCACCAACGATAATACCCACAAAATTTAACGCCATCTCCGACAAGTTTTCTATACTTTTTCCCATCATATCGTAGACCAAAGCCAGAATTATCCCTGCTACGAACTGTGTAAGAAAGTAAGCAGCAAAGCCGATTGCTCCCCACAAAAATTTATTGAGCCCTAGCTCGCCTGCCTTATTTGCAAAGGCGATGATAATAGCGATAATAATAATCATGGTAGTAATAAGTATTTTATCTTCACAAACGACTCGGTCGATACGTTAACAAAAGTAAAAAAACTTGTTGGGCTACGCGCAGCAATCTATTTTTACAAAAATTATCTCCCTGCTTATGCATTTTCTACGTCTACTTGCACTGGTTGGTTTGGTTATCTTCGGTATCGCTTGTAATACCGACAACGATAATCATTCACCAGTAACAGCATCTCCAACCGAGGAACCCCATTCACGTGCTGTCGATACTTTCGACTTGGATGGATTTACGGCGAATTATGAAAATACCAACCGTCTTGATTGGCAGCGCCCCAACCTCATTATTGGCCTTCTGGGGAAAGGCGATCTCTCCAATAAAGTAGTCGCAGATATTGGTACCGGAAATGGTTTCTTTGCCAAAAGAATTACGCCGCTGGCAAAAAAGGTAATTGCGCTGGATATTGATCAAACGTTTCTAAGCTACGTAGATAGTACCAGTATGGTGGAATTATCGAAGGAAGAAAGAACGCGCCTGGAAACCCGGCTGACGCCACCTGATTCTCCAAACTTAAATCCTCAAGAGGTAGATGCCGTATTGATTGTTAATACCTTCATGTACATCAAGAATAAGCTGGAGTACCTGGAAAAATTGAAACCAAAGTTCAAGGAAGGCGGACGCTTGGTTATCGTTGATTTTAAGCGCAAGCGAACCCCTATTGGACCACGGCCCTACGAACACCGTGCGCCACTTTACGTCGTAGAAGATCTACTTTACGAAGCTGGTTACAAAAACATCCAGGCCATTGATACCGAGTTGAACTACCAGTACATCCTGGTAGCAGACCTGTAGTCAAGAATAAGTCTAAATAAACTTACCATTAAGCCAACCGAATCGAGGTACAGGTGTTACCTTTGTATTATTATTGTAAAGCAAAGTAACCATGGAGAATACCACCGCCACTAAAAGTCCGGTGCTTTTATACACGGAACAAACCCCGAACCCTGAATCATTGAAGTTTGTCACCAACCGGATGTTGTACCGGGGCACTGCCGACTTCAGAGAAGAAGACCTCGCTCGTGAATGGTCTCCACTAGGGACTGCTTTGTTTGATCTTCCCTACGTCAAGGGCGTTTACATCTCTAATAACTTTGTTACAGTTACCAAGGAGTTCAACTACGCCTGGGAAGACATCATGCTCAAACTCAAAGAGTTTATCAAGGCTTACGTACAGGAAGACAAGATGATCATCAAAGATGGCTTTACGGAAGCTATGGATGCCATTGAAGCCGAGCGTGGTGCGAGCTATGAGTACAGTGATGACGATGCTGAGATTGTGACAAAAATCAAGGAACTCATTGATACGTACGTGAAACCAGCCGTAGAAATGGATGGTGGAAACATTGAGTTCAAGCACTTCAAGGAAGGCGTCGTAACCGTGATCTTGCAAGGTTCTTGTAGTGGCTGTCCTAGTTCTACTGTTACCCTAAAGTCAGGTATTGAAGGTATGCTCAAGCGGATGTTGCCTCAGGTAAAAGAGGTTGTTTCAGAAATGGGCTAACCCTGTTTTCGGGCTTTTTCCAATTCTTTTTCCATTGCTGTCACCATTGATTTTGACAGTAATTTACCGGTTTCCCGAAAATTGTCCCAGTCTTCGGAGGGAGGCTCTATACCTTGTTCTATCTGTTTATACAGTCTGTTGAACCACCCAAAATACCTCATGAATGGCTCTTCATCTTCCAGGAGTATATTGATGTCGGTCGGGTCTACATTCTGGTAAGACTCGTCTTGGGCATACTGCCCCATTATCCGTAAGGTAGCCAACTCTACCTGTTGCGCTTTACCGGGGCGTGTAAGGCGTTGGTAGCGTTTCCGATCCGTAAAGAAGGCCCCTGTTTTACTGGGAATGGTAGTGGCCAGAAACAGCATCAACGAAACCAGGCCTCCCGAGAAAATAATGGTATTCCACGGAGCTCCTAAAAAAGCAGAAAGACTAACAAGGATAATACCTCCTAGCAGGGAGGTTAATGGCCCCGCAATAAGGATACGGGCAATTTTTTGTGCATTCGCTGGATCATTATTAATGGGTGTAGTTGCTGCTATTCCACCGTAGTGTCCGAGATTGGTATTAAGGTACCATTTCACTTTTTCTTCTTCTCGCTTGACTCCTAGAGGTCCAAATACGAAAAGTGCAAACCTAAACCCTTGCGCTAATCCTGTTATTAAATGGCCTAGCTCGTGAAGCCCTAACATTAGAAAGGCCATGATTAAGATTCCTGCAAATGTCAGGGTCTTTTCGGAAGAAGACTCCGGTTTAGGAAAATCAAAAGCAGGAATTTTCTCAATGAGATAAAAGGAAAGAGCTACTAATAATACTAGGGCAAGGAGCTCCAAAAAACTACTTAAACGGTTATTATTTTTTACCACAGCAACTATTTTGATTTAAAAATAAATATTTTTTACTAATTGTTGTATATTCGTCATCTCATAGGAATATACTTTTTATATCAGCGGTTATTTTTGAGCAAAGTCTTCCATCAATCAGCGGTTATCTCTCTTTCTTCCAAGAATTTATCCGACCTTGCTCTCAGACTTAATGACTACCAAGCATGTTGGTTAAAACTTTTGCCAGCGCTGTTGAAGGCGTTGATGCTCGTACTATTACCGTTGAAGTAAACACTGGCGGCAACGCAGCCTTTGATGGCAAACAATTCTACCATTTAGTAGGTCTACCGGACAACGCAGTGCGTGAAGGCATGATGCGGATGGAGCCTGCTTTAAAAAACAGTGGTTACGAAGTCATTCGTTTACGCACCATTGTCAATCTTGCTCCTGCGGATATTCGCAAGGAAGGGGCAGCTTACGATCTTCCTATCGCTTTGGCCTATCTGGCCGGTTCGCGACAAATTTTAGCGGATGACCTGGATAAATACGTCATCATGGGCGAGCTTTCCCTCGACGGTAGCTTACGCCCTATCAAAGGCGTCTTACCCATGGCGATCCAGGCACGTAAAGAAAAATTCAAGGGTCTTATTTTGCCTAAGGCTAACGCCCGCGAAGCCGCCATTGTGGATGATATTAAAGTTTACGGCGTCAATAATTTGGCGGAAGCCGCCGCTTTTTTGGATGGTACGCTTCAGCTAAGCCCCACTTTCGTGGAAACACGCGACGAATTTGCGGCCAATGAGGGCAACTACGATGTAGACTTCTCGGATGTCAAAGGGCAGGAAAACATCAAACGGGCCCTGGAAATTTCGGCAGCCGGAGGCCATAATGTGATCCTGATTGGCCCGCCAGGTGCAGGCAAGACCATGCTAGCGCGGCGTTTGCCCACCATTCTTCCGCCATTAGATTTGCGGGAAGCTCTAGAAACGACCAAAATTCATTCTGTTGCTGGCGTACTTCCTGCGGGGTCGGCGTTGGTCACGCAACGGCCTTTTCGTTCCCCCCACCACACCATCAGTGATGTTGCATTGGTAGGAGGAGGTTCAAACCCCAGTCCGGGAGAAATCAGTTTGGCCCATAATGGTGTCCTCTTCCTCGACGAACTCCCCGAGTTTAAGCGCACCGTCCTTGAAGTGATGCGGCAACCGATGGAAGAACGACGTGTGACCATCTCTCGTGCCAGGGTGACCGTTGACTACCCTGCCAGTTTTATGCTGGTAGCTTCGATGAACCCCTGCCCCTGCGGCTATTTCAATCATCCCGAGAAAGAATGTGTTTGTGGACCAGCAGTGGTCCAACGTTACCTCAATAAAATTAGTGGCCCACTGCTGGATCGGATCGACTTGCATGTAGAAGTTACGCCGGTTTCTTATGATGAGCTTTCTAGCAATGAACGCCCTAGTGTAAAAAGCAAAGATATTCGTGAGCGCGTTATTGAGGCCAGAAAAGTACAAACAGAGCGTTACGCAGCGCTGCCCAAAATTCACTCCAACGCACACATGCCGAGCCGGATGGTGAGAGAAGTTTGCCAGATTAGTCAGCCGGGTACGCTTTTAATCAAAAAAGCAATGGAGCGACTACAGCTCTCCGCTCGCGCCTATGACCGCATCCTGAAAGTTGCACGAACAATTGCTGACTTAGGTGGTAGCCCTGACATAAAAATTGAACACCTGGCCGAAGCCATCCATTTCCGTAGCTTGGATCGAGAAGGGTGGATGGAGTAAGGGTTAACTAGATGCTTGGTTTATTGATCTTTGATGGTTCTATAAATAGAACACTACCCAGGCAAAAGACAAGCTTATAAATATAACTTAACTAAGATGCAAATTATCTCCTACAACGTCAATGGAATTCGCGCTGCAGCGCAGAAGGGGCTCGCCGAGTGGCTTGCCGAAAACAATTTTGATATCGTCTGTTTACAGGAATCTAAGGCTACGCCCGATCAGGTAGACATGAGTGATTTCGAAAAGCTCGGTTATCATCATTTCTGGCATTCTGCTGAGAAGAAAGGATATAGCGGTGTCGTTACCCTCTGCAAAGAAAAGCCTACGCTTGTAAAAGAAGGATGTGGCTTGGAAAAATACGATCAGGAAGGTCGTATCCTCCGGACCGACTTTGGTGATTGGACCTTACTAAACTGCTATTTCCCTTCGGGAACTACTGGCGATTCGCGGCAGGATTTTAAGATGGAATTCCTCGCTGATTTTCAAATCTGGATTGATGAATTGCGCAAGGAGCGCCCCCAATTGATCATTGTTGGTGATTACAACATAGCTAATCATCCCATCGATATTCATAACCCGATCAGCAACAAAAAATCGTCTGGTTTTTTACCCGATGAGCGGGCTTGGTTGACTTCCTGGTTTGAAAATGGCTTCACGGATGCTTTTCGAGCATTGCATCCCGAAGCAGAAGAATATAGCTGGTGGAGTTACCGTGCCAATGCTCGCGCCAATAATAAAGGCTGGCGGATTGATTACCAATCCATTTCTAACAATCTTGCTGATAGAATCAAAGCAGCCCATCACCTTGCTGATGCCAAACACAGTGATCATTGTCCGGTATTGGTAGAAATTGATTTGTGATGGGAGGGTTGGCTAGGATTCATGGGATGGTGGGATTATCGGATTTTCATATCGGATGAGTGAATAACACATGATAAGCGATTTGAAGTCTAAGGTTATTGTTGGTACTGTTAGCACAAGTTATAGTGCAGAGCTTTATATAAGCCCAGCCATCTCGAAAACAAAAAAAAACGCGTATCTAAAAAAAATCCTACAAATCTTAAAATCCCATGAATCCCAGTCCAGACTAGGATTCATGAGATGGTTGGATTTTGGGATTATTAATCTGAAAACGATGAAAAAAGAAATCAAAGACGATTTGACTTATAAGATTATTGGCTGTGCGATGAAAGTACACGGAGCTCTAGGTAACGGCTTTCAAGAAGTTATTTACCAACGGGCACTAGCAATCGAGATGGGGAAACAAGGCTTGAACTTTGCCCGGGAAATGGAGATGAGCATTTTTTACGAAGGCATCCAAATAGGAATACGGAGGGTCGATTTCTTCGTTGAAGACAGAATTATGTTAGAATTAAAGGCTGTTATTAATTTAGAAGATGCTCACCTTTCGCAAGCAATGAATTACTGTGAAGCTTATAATATACCGGTTGGTCTATTGATTAACTTTGGTAGTAGAAGCCTCCAATACAAAAGGGTATACAACCTTAACCACCCCGAAAATAAAAAACCGCGTACCTGAAAAAATCCTACAAATCTCACCATCCCAACAATCACAGTCCAGACTAGGATTCATGAGATGATGGGATTTTGGGATTATTATACAGGATAGGTGAATAACAGATCACAAGCGATTTGAGCTCTAAGGTCATGTTGGTACTATTAAAGCACACGCTACGCTGGAGAGTCGTATATAAGCTCAGTCATCTCGAAAATAAAGAAACCGCGTATCTAAAGCAATCCTACAAATCCTATAATCCCAACAATCACAGTCCAGACTAGGATAATTTCTCCCTTAGTACCTCTGCTGCGGCCGTAAGTACCTCTTCTGTTTTCGCGAAACAAATCCTTACAACCCGCTCTTCACTTTCTACAGAGCGGAAAGCAGAAACGGGTATGACCGCTACACCGACCTCCGTCGTCAGCCAGCGAGCAAAATCTAGATCTGGCGCATGGGATATTTGGCGGTAATCAAAAAGCTGAAAATAGGTGCCGGAACAAGGCAGTGGTCGCAATGGCAGTCCTTCCAATTTTTTGAGTAAAAAGTCTCGCTTCTGTTGATAAAAGAAGCTCAAATCTCTATAAGTAGAAGGATCTTCTAAGAAATCTGCCAAAGCATACTGCACTGGTGTATTAACTGAGAATACATTGAATTGATGAATCTTTCTAAACTCCTTTGTCAGGTAATCTGGCGCCAAACAATAGCCGACCTTCCAGCCAGTTGAGTGGAAAGTTTTACCAAAAGAATAGGTAGCAAATCCCCGTTCATATAATGCGGGAAAATCAAGCAAGCTATAATGCCTTTGATTATCATACACCAGCTGTTCATACACTTCATCGCTGAGAACGAAAATGTCTGTGCCAGATAGTAACTGCTCCAGTTGTTCCCAATCCTTCTTTTGCCAAATGGTACCCGTAGGATTATGTGGCGTGTTGAGAACAATGAGCCGGGTGCGGTCAGTGATGAGCCTTGCAAAGGCCTCCCAGTCGATGCCGTAATCTGGAAATTCCAACTGATAAGCAATCACTTTTCCACCAGATAACTCTACGACGGGGCGATAGCTATCGTAGGCTGGTTCAATAAGAATGACTTCATCTCCCGGGCGTACTACGGTTGTAATTGCACAATAGATGGCCTGGGTTGCACCAGAAGTAATCGTGATTTCATTTTCAAAATCAACAGTTTTACCTGAACTCTGCAGATGCTTTGCTGCTAGTATTTTCCTCAATTCTGGCAAGCCAGGCATTGGAGCATACTGATTGTGCCCACGCTCTAGATGAGTGTTCACCAAACGACGTAATTCAGCCGGTGGGTCATAGTTTGGAAACCCTTGTGATAAATTAATCGCTTGATGCTCTTTGGCTAAGGCTGACATCACCGAAAAGATACTCGTTCCTGTATGTGGTAATTTGGATGCAAAATTAGTGGTGGGCATAAATTGAAATTGATAAGTTTGGGTACAAGCTCTAATTACTACTTTCGGCAAGATAGAAAATAAGTGCTGGGCATCGCTTATATTTAAGCTGGGCGTTCGCCGAAAGTCCAGTTAATAGTGAAATCTTAATTTGCCAGCTATGAGCTCTATAAATTTTCCTGAATCTGTTTCTTTAGGTAGTGTATCTTTTGATGCGTATTCTAGTTTTATGACAGGGCCAGCCTTGGCTCCTCCCAGGATATTAGAATGTTTATACAGTGATTCCAGTAATTACTGGACGGAGCGTGGCTTTAATCCGCTTGAAGACAAACGATTTTCCAATGATGGGCCTCTTCGCTTTTCTGATTATTTGGGTATTCAAAAAGCGGCACAGCAAAGAATTCAACAGGGCAAGCGCTTACTCACACTCGGGGGGGATCATTCTATCAGTTATCCTTTGATGCGAGCTCATCGGGAAGTGTATCCCGACTTTGCCATTTTACAAATTGATGCTCACGGCGATTTGTACGATAATTTTATGGGTAACCCTCATTCCCACGCCTGCCCCTTTGCGCGTATCATGGAAGAAGGACTTTGTGACCGCCTGGTGCAGGTAGGTATCCGAACACTGAATCCGCATCAACGCCAGCAAGCCGATAAATTTGGGGTAGAGCAAATAGAAATGCGGCACTTCACTGAAAAAATAAAAGATCTGCACTTTAATCGCCCTCTTTACATCAGCCTGGACATGGACGGCATTGATCCTGCTTTTGCACCGGGTGTTTCCCACCATGAGCCTGGTGGTCTGAATGTACGAGAGGTACTCGATTTGCTGCACCGTATCAATGTGCCAATTATTGGTGCAGATATAGTAGAATACAACCCTCATCGCGATCCGGTAGGAATTACAGCAGCCTTAGCAGCTAAACTGGCGAAAGAAATCTTGGAACTAATGATGAATAATGCCTAAAAAGCGAAGGCTCTGCCGAAGCAGAGCCTTCCAAATAGATTCGCGTATTATGCATACATCTTAAAGTGAGAAAAGATTACTGTACCGCAAAGCGGACGGTCTGTTCTCCTTGTTCATCGCGCCAGCGTAGTAAGTAGGTCCCCCTGGCTAGTGTGCCTATTTCAATATTCTCCTGATAGCTAGACGATGCCAGTTCCAGTTGTTTTTCCTGTAATACTTGCCCCGTTATCGATAATATCTGCCAACTGGCATCGCCAGAACCAACCTGGTCGAGCTGAAGCTGAAATTGATCATTAACGACGGGATTAGGAGCTACTTGGATAGAGCGTTCGCTGTTATCGAGCAAATTTGCGGAACCCGGGCTTTGTGCTCCCCCTGTTTGACAGTCCGTCCCTTCATAAATCCGCACATTGCGGAACCAGGAATTGCCATCGCGCGTACCACCATCGTGATCGGTACTAAAAAAGAGCCGATCAGCCATGCCTACGTAAAATTCACCTACAGGAATCGTATAGGATTGCCAATCGACTCCAGTGTAGTTGTCATAGTTAGTGATGCCCCAGGTTTGGGTGCCGTGTACCTTGAAGGTATAGCCGTAAGAAATACTCTCGTTGTTGTCAAAACCAATACCATGAATTTCTCCCTGCCGGGTAGATTTGAAATCAAATGCAATGACTGTATTTCTCGTGATTTCGTAGCTCATGGCAATCGATTTCCAAGCGTTGTTCGCCATGTACAATGTTTGCCCATCATCCATTACAGAATATTGACCGATGTCTTGATTTATCCCATAAGTATCTATGGTATAATCATTGAAATTAATCGACTGGCAATCATCATCCTGTTCTTCTTCAAACGGCAAGCAAAAGCTCACACTTTCTGTGCCAGGAAATTCTCCACCTTGCGCAATCACCTGTTGAGTGCCATCAAGCAGCGTGTAACTGCCATCGCCATAGGTACAGCAAATACCATCGTTGTAGGCATCATTGATCTGAAAGGTATAGCAAGCCGCTGGCAAACACAGCGTATCAATGAGCAATTGATTGGCAACGGTCTTAGGATAAGGCCCTCCCTGAGCCACCACTGCGCCCTGTGGGTTGGTTAGGGTCCAGGTAGTTTCCGGACTGTAAGTATCCAACTGTAGGCGAAGGAAGAGTTGTTCTTGATCGCAACTCGTTACTGGCGGATTACCGCCGCCATTGCCTGGACCTCCTCCAGTAGGACAAGCGCTCAAACAAGTAGCTGCTGCTACCCGGTTACGGATCAAATTGCCTGGCTGAACGCCAAAACCACGACTGAGGTTGATGCCTACCTGAGACAAATGACAGTAAGACATAATCGTACCGCCTCCCGTAGGCAAACCAGGGCTGGCGCAGCCTCCTTCGGTATAGCCCGGGCAACCATCAATGGCTGTGCTGTTGCCGTTCCATACGCAAGCGTGGGTATGCTGTGATCCTAGCAGGTGCCCCAACTCATGCGCTACGACCATTACCGACCAGGAATAAGTAGGCACCTGACTGAACGTGCTCCCAATCCCTGCGTAGCTCATTTTAGCTATCGTGTATGGGTGGCAAAGCCCATTGACTACCGCAATACCACCACTCGCCTGATAGGAGAGCAATTGGGCCAGGTCTCCATTAAAGCTGGTACGCTGATTTTGAAAATCCGTAAGCATCTGCCCACTACTGGTAGAGCTATACGGGCTCGGTGTATTCCAGACGAATACCTCCGAGATCGTCATATTGATCTGTTCATTGGCGTACAGTGTTGCTACTTGATTAAACAAAGCTTCAACGTACTGTACCGTCGCTTGGATGCTCCCCTTATCTTGATAAATATCAAAGTTAACCTCGAAATAGATTTGGACACAATCGCTGAGATTGCGGCTGTTATCTACCAATTCGGCCAACTCTTCCCGTAGGTAGCCTTCACCGGAATCTGGTGTTGAGCAGGAAAAAGTTTGCTCCTGAAAAACTTCCCGATCCTGATAAAAAACGTAATCATTGGTCGATGATCGCTCCACTCCAGGTGCAGCGGGTTGTCGACCAAGCACCCAGTTACCACCAATGGTGGCACTGCTGACAAGACCAATGACCTCACCTTCAAGCACACTGAATGCAACGATAGAATTTGGATCACCCGCTACAATCCCCTGATAGTGAACCGCCGATTTGACGGCGACCGGGGCGCGGGTAGCGCTTTCAATGACCACAGGAATAGTGCGGTCTACTTTTACGAGTTGTAGTAATATCTGTTCTTCCCCCTCTACCGGTAGTTCCAGACTCAATGTAGCGGGAGCTTCATGATGGAGTGCAGAACTAAGTTCTTCATCCATCTGTAAAATGTGAAATCGTTCAACTTCTCTAATCTCACTTGTTCGGTTCCTTTCTTTAGCAAATAACGGCGTTGATTCCTGGCTAGCAAAAACGGTTTGTAATGCTTGTACCCGCGCCGCAGGTGCAAGGGTAGAATTGTTGTTTTGGGCAAATAAAGTAGCTTGTGTGACTATGATAAATAGGCACAATAGTTGCATCACTTTCATCGTGATTCGTTAGTTTTTGGGTCCAAATCAATCCCTGTCTGTACGACCTTAGTATCCCCTAAGTACTATGCTAAAAAATAGCGTACGGCCTATCCAGTACAGGATCTTGATCCTGAAAATTAGTTAACAAGAGGGTTGGTTGTAAGTGTGCCACTTGTCTAGTTTATTCCTTGACAATTAACAACTTACAAAAGAGTGCTTGTCCTTCCGGCGCCAGACGGACAGGCAAACAGGTGGCCATAAACTGTAGGTACAGTTTAGTGGCCGCCAGGCCAAACTTGGTGGTGTACGCGAATCAACTGAGATACTCAACAAGCGGGATTACTTGCTGAATAAAAAAGACATGTTCAAAGGATAGGTTTGTAAAGGGTCACCTTTTAAAGAGGTGAATTTCATGGAGGGGAATTAACAGAGGCGAGCCTTGTCAGTTCTCCCGTTTTAAAGTCAAAATTATTAACGCGAAGATCAGTGAAAAATTTCCAGAAGTCCAGCTCACAGCAGGCCCGTTTATTGTACGGGGTCAGAATTGCAGGAAACGGCGACAATTAGGACTACTTTTTTTTCACTTTCGCACAATAAGTATAAATTCAACGTGGGAAAGTACTGTCAAAACAAATATCCCGGATCATGCTCAAGCCATGATCCGGGATACCCGAAATACGATTAGTTGTTGTTAAAAGGCCTCTTGTTTCTACTTCAAAACAATCAACTTTACGGATTGTGGGGCCTTCAATGCTCGGCTATTCAGCGTGAAATAATAGGTCCCATTTTGCACATCGCCCAAATCAACCGCCACTTTATGCTGGCCAGCACGGAATTGCTCCTGTGCTATATTTTTTACCAAAGCACCATTTTCGTCGCGCAGATCAATTCGCATGGTCATTGTTTCTGGTAATTCGAAGGTTAAAATCGTTGTGTTGGTTGTTGGGTTGGGGTAGGTACTTGCGGCAATGCGCTCAACAGCGGATGTTTCCACTACCTCATCTTCGTCATCCTGGTGAGGATCCTTTAGCAGAAAGTGGATTTTATGAGCCAGTTTGGCGTGTTCGGCATGTTCCTTATTTCCGTCTTCATGGTGAAGCCCTGATGCCTCTTGACGGCGCAAATCAGCAGGAATGTAGCGTTCCATAATTGCCTTTTGGGCTGCTCTCCATTCTTCTTGCTGAGGCTTTACTTCTTCGAACAGACGATTAATATCGGTATCGTACTTGTCCACCATTGCTTTTAAAGCAGCAAACTCTGCGGGGTGGTTTTCTTCTAGTCGGCGGAACTTATGACCATGGCCGTGATGTGGACGATCATGACCACGCTTTGCGCCATGATGTCCTTCTCCGGGTTTGCCTTGTTGGGCTTTGTGTTCGCGGTGTTCTTCTTTTGCCGCAGCTTTGGCAGCATTCAATGTTGCTCTGATAGCCGCGAGGCTTGCTTGGTCTTCCGAGCTAATGGCTTCCTCTAGCTTTAAGCGCTGCGCATGCATTACTGGCGCGATTTCGGTTTTCTTGTATTCGTGGAGTTCCGCCCGCATGGCTTTATGGTCTACTGATTCCATCAGTTCCCGGCGTTCCGCTCTTTGGGCAGCGTGCAGTTCTTTGAGGTGGGTTAATTGTTCTTCGGTAAGAATTTCGGCAACCTGCTCTTTTGTAGATTGGTGTATTTCACGAGCGGCAGCTCGCTTACCTTCATGATCCAGGTCAGTACGTTCGTGGAGGGCGGTCATTGCGGCTTTGGTTTCCTGCTGCAATTGCTCCAAGGAGGTAACCTGCTCTACAGTCAGGCCCAATTCGGTTTTCATTTCTGTGGTAAGTTCCAGGGTAGGCATCAGGTGCCCATGCTGTGCCAACAGATTACCTAGGGCTACAATCACCACTAGCAATGACAAAATGATTCGATTTCTCATGTTTTTTTAGTTTTTTGAATGATCAGTTTTTTGCTTTCCTTCCTTCGTTTTCTTGGGGCCACGTTCCAGGAATCGCCGCCACTTTCGGCCACCTTCTTGTTGTTTTTCCGTAAGGAAAGGATTTATGGTCGTGAAGAGGGAATCCGCTAGGACACTCCGCTCTTGTTGGTGTTGCTGCCCCAACTCGTGAAAGCGCTCGCCAAATGTTTTCAAAACCGGCCGCAACTCAGCTTGTTGCTCTTCGGTTGCCGCAATTTTCTCCAAAAAGAAGTCGCCAAAATTTTGGCCACGCTCCAACTGTCGAAAATGACGAACCTTTTGTTCTACCAGGTAGCGGTTGGTGAGAAACCCTCCAACGAAACCTACTAATAGTAGGCCCAACACGACCAGTATGACTTTGAATTTTTGCATTGGTTTATTTCACTATTTTATTAGTCTACTACTCATCAAAAGCGTAGACGTCATCCAATTCCATTTGCTCCAGCCCCAGAATGGCTTCCGAGTCCAGATTTCCAGAGGCATTGTAAATAAGGCCAAGACCTAGTAACAACGCAATACAAGCTGCTGCCGCTACGGAGCGCCACCTTACGATCAGCGGTCTCAACAACTGCTGCTCTTCTGGTAAGCGTTGTAAAACCCTGGCGGTAAACGAGGGACTGGGAGCCGGATGCAGTTGCTTCAAGGAATTCCTCAAGGCCTGCAATAGCGCAAGTTCGTCTCTGAGCCACTCTTTCGTCTCCAAAGCTTGCGCCAAACGGATACCTTCCGCGGGCAAAAGCTCACGATCCAACGACTGGCGCAGCAGTTCTAATAGCTCAGCATGTTCAGATGGACGGGATGACATAATTATTGTTTTAAAATTGGTTTCAAAATTTGTTGAAGCTCTTTTTGTGCCCTTGACAAGCGCGATGCTACCGTACCCATCGGGACATCTAACATCTTCGCTGTTTCGGAAACGGAATACCCTTCTACGAGTCTCAGTACAACGACTGCTCGTTGATCTTCGTGCAGTTGCCGCAAAGCTGCTTGTAGCGTGTCTCGCAAATCTGCCCTATCCGGCGACTGAGAACTATCGGCTTGTTCGGCGGCATTGTATTCCTCTAGCTTAGACCAGGGTAGCCAACGACGCTTTTTGCGCTTCGCAATAGCGGTCAGAGAGGTATTGATGGCAATGCGTCCGAGGTAAGTCCCCAGTGCAGCATCTCCCTGAAAATTCTCCAGTGCCCGGTAAAACTTCATGAATACTTCCTGAGCAACATCGTCTACTTCTTCCGTACCAAGCATTCCACCGATAATACCTCTCACGGTTGCTTCATGGCGCTCTACGAGCAAGCCAAACGCGCGGGTATCCCCTTTGCGAGCTTTTGCTAATAGTACATCATCGTAAAATGTTGCCGTCAAATCCAGTGGGTTGTATTCCTTGATCCAGTCAAAAACGAATATTCAATTTGTTTTTGTACTGTTGCCTACAGCATGTTTGGAGCAGATTACTTTTGAAAATCAATGATTTAGCGTTCTGGCTAAACTCAAAATCACGCGCTTGGCGGGTCAAGTAAGTGATTTTGAGTGACGCCAGGTTGCTAAATGCTTGGTATTCGGTGTAAGCAAGCTCCAAACATGCTCTTAGACCGAGGTCGTCGTCTTTTTTTTCCTGGGGTTGATTAATATTTAGGAAAAATAGTAAATTGTCCTAAGCTAACGATTCTGGAAAACCACCGCTGGATGAAAAAATCTACTGAGGATCATTTACCTCCCTACCGGGTGAGGCCTCGTTTTCAGGTCGTTACGGAAGACAACTTTGGGCAACTGGAAGACAAGATAGACAAAGCCCTCAAAGAGGAGAACGCGCCCTGTACTGGCCGCGTAAATCCCGGCTATATTACGCTCTACCTGCCTGCCGCAGTACAACATTATTGGTCGCCTCAGTTATCTATAACGCTGGATGAGACGGAAGAGGGCAAAACACTTATCCGTGGTGTTTACGGTCCACGTCCAGCAGTATGGACCATGTTTGTCTTTTTCTACGCGATTCTTGGCTTCGCCATTTTAGTCATTAGCATTATCGGAATGGCCAATCTTTCCTTGGAAAAATCGGGGACTGTTCTTTGGTTGGTGCCCTTGCTGGTTGTCGCTTTTCTATCGCTTTATCTGGTCGCCTTCTTTGGGCAAAAAGCCGGGCATGATCAAATGGTTACCCTCCATCAGTTTTTGGAAGAGAGCACCGGATTAAATATTGATCGGGAGCATCAGGCGGAGGCGGAGAGGGTATGATCCCTGATCAACGAAAGGAATCTAGACCATTTCCATGCCCTCTGGTCGAGGAGGAAGTTCATTGGCGGATTTTTCTAAAACATTCACATCTATAATCTCGTCGGCATTGGCCAAAAGGCGGCGACAGTCCTGGCTGAGGTCTTTGAGGTGAACCCTTTTGCCTACTTTGTGGTAACGCTCGGTGAGCTTATTAAGCGCTTCGATGGCGGACATGTCTACAACGCGGCTTTCGGCAAAATCGATGATGATCTCGTCGGGGTCATTTAGAACATCAAATTTTTCGTTGAATACCGTAACGGAACCAAAGAAAAGCGGGCCGTAAATTTCGTAGTGCTTCACACCATTTTCGTCAATATGCTTACGGGCACGGATACGTTTGGCATTGTCCCAGGCAAAGACCAGGGCAGCAATGATGACGCCAATCAAAACGGCCAAGGCCAGATTGTGGAGCACTGCTGTCACAAGCGTGACGAGAACCATCACAAAAATATCGGAAGGAGGCATCTTGGTGAAGGTTCTGAGACTGGCCCACTCGAAGGTGCCAATGGCCACCATGATCATAAGCCCCGTTAGGGCAGCTAAAGGGAGTTGTTCGATCAGACTGGCACCAAACATGATGAAGATCAGGAGCATTACCGAAGCGACAATACCCGACATCCGGGCACGGGCACCCGCAGAGATATTGATCAAGCTCTGACCGATCATGGCACAGCCTCCCATGCCAGAAAAGACGCCCGACAAAATATTTGCTATCCCCTGGGCTACAGCTTCTTTGTTGCCACGGCCGCGGGTTTCGGTAATCTCGTCAATGATATTGAGGGTAAGGAGACTTTCAATCAGTCCTACGCCGGCCACGATGGAGGCATAAGGAAAAATGATGGCTAAAGTTTCCATATTCATGGGGACATCAGGCAAATGAAATGGAGGAAATCCCCCTTTGATAGAGGCCATGTCTCCGACGGTTTTCGTGTCGATCCCGAATGCGACCACCAAACCAAAGATGCTCAAAATGGCAACCAAGGACGCAGGAACGGCTTTACTCAATTTGGGCAAACCCCAAATGATCAGCATGGTGAGTAACACCAGGCCACCAAACCAATAAAGGGCTGGGCCCGTAAGCCAGGCACCGCTGGCGTCTTTGAACTGATCCAACTGCGACATAAAGATGATAATGGCCAAGCCGTTCACGAAACCGAATATGACAGGATGCGGTACCAGTCGCATGAGTTTTCCTAACCGAAGGAAACCAGCCGTTGCTTGCAAGATACCCGCCAATACCACTGTGGCAAATACATACTCCACACCGTGTGAATAGGCCAGCGCCGCAATGACTACCGCTACAGCTCCGGTAGCACCGGAAATCATCCCTGGCCGGCCACCTAAGATAGAGGTGACAAAGCCCATGACAAAGGCTGCGTAAAGCCCCGTAAGGGGAGACAGCCCCGCGATTAAAGCAAAAGCTACAGCCTCTGGAATCAGTGCCATGGCTACAGTGAGGCCAGAAAGAAATTCCAGCTTATAATTAACATCCTGAGAGAGGTCGAACAGGTTTAAATACTTTTTCATTCTTTCTTTTATGTTCATCTACCACCAAATATCCGCTCATGGCGGATGCTGTGGAAAAGAGAAATTAGTGGTGGTGGTTTTTCGGGCAGAGAGGCTACAATTTCGCCAGCCTCTTGAAAAGAAGCCGCAAAGGTACGCTTTTCTGGAGAATCAGAACGAATGATGGTTATCAATCCTCTCGAGTGGTTAATTCCGCATTATTATTGGTGAATTACCTGCTAGTGGGTTGTGCTCTCCGGATGAATTGGTATCGTGGGGGTGCTGCGCTGTGCTTACTGCGTCGGCGGTAGCCGTCCCGAGGCTTTGGGACGAGCTTTAGGGAGGTAGCAGGTTACTTTGTGATGTAGCACCTTCTGAGTCCAAGTACCAAGTACCGTGAGATTGGAGTTAGGTCATTACCTTATGATCAAACTCCCCCAATCTCGCATCAATTAAGCCCTGGCACATTGAGGATGAACCCTACTTTGAAGACATTTTCGATAGAAACATCAGGGTCTTCGCTCAATATTTTGCGTAAGCGGCTGATAAAAACGTCAAAGCTGCGGCCGAGGAAATAGTCGTCTTTGCCGTAGATGCGCCTGACGGCCATGTCGCGTTTCAGGATGCGGTTGCGATGTTGGCAAAGGAGCAATAGAATTTCGCTTTCCTTTTCCGTTAAGCGGCGAATATCCGAGTCGAGCTTTATTTCCTGTCGGGAATAATCAAATAAATAGCGGCCAATTTCAAACTGTTGCGCTGCTGGCTGAACGAGGGTAGCCTCTTCGCTACGTCGCAAGATCACTCTGATTTTGCAGAGCAATTCTTCTTCGTCGAAAGGCTTGGTCAGGTAGTCTTCGGCACCTAGCTGGTAGCCTTTGAGTTTGTCTTCTTTGAGGAGGCGAGCGGTTAAAAACAAGAAAGGAAACTGGGGATGTTTGTTACGGATATGCTTGGCGAGACTAAAACCGTCCATGCCGGGCATGGTAATATCCAGCACCCCCAAATCATAATCTTGCTTTTGCAGTTCCTGGATCGCCGATTGGGCATCTTTGCGCCAGGTCACTTTCATACCTTCCAGTTCAAGGAACTCCATCAATAAAAAACCCAGATTGAGATCGTCTTCCACCAATAAGATGCTATGTTGGTCCATGTTGCGAGCGTGGTTTTAAGATTTTGGCAGGGTGATTTCAAAGCGTGTACCTTGCCCCTCGGCACTGAATACATTGATCTGCCCCTTGTGTAAGTCGACAATACGCTTGACATAGGCGAGGCCCAAACCAAAACCTTTGCAATTGTTGCGCGATGTTTGTTGGCGATAAAAAGGGGTGAATATTTGCTCCTGCTGCACCGTCGATAAGCCGGGGCCATTATCGCTGACCGAAAAAAGGATCCGGTCGCCAATATCCTTGAGTGCTATGCGAATATCGGCATCTTCGCCAGCATACTTGAGGGCATTGTCTAGCAGGTTGCGCAAGGCATTTTGCAGATGCAGGGAATCGACCTGAACGAGCGGAAATTCAGCTGGAGGCGTAAAATCGATACTTGCATTTTGTTTGGCAACTTGCAGGTTCATCGCCACAATGGTAGATTGAAAAAGCTCCACTAAATCACAGGATTCTTTGCGCAGGAGGTAGTCGTTTTTTTCTAATCGTGCGAGGTAGAGGACTTGTTCCACTTGCTGCATGAGTTGGGTCGCTTCACTTTGGATGATGTTCAGGTGGGGCTTACCTGCAGGTACCAGGGCTTTGCGCTCCAAAAGACTGCTGGCCAATTTGATATTGGTGAGTGGCGTACGAAATTCGTGAGCCATGTGGTTGAAGAATTCGCGGTTCAGATCGCTCATCTTCTTCTCCCGCAAGAGGCGGTAAGTTGCGTAAAAAAACAAAAGGCAGATGAGCAAGAGGATCCCAAATGAAGCCCCCGTCATCATGCCCATTTTATTGAGCATGTATTTTTTACGGCCCGCAAATTCCAGATTCAGGAAATGGCTATCGGTCTGGGTGATTGGATCCAAGGCACAGGAATAGGGGGGCAGTTCGGCGTTGGCTTCCTGAAGCGTGTCTGGTGCCTTAGCACAAACCCTGGCTTCGTAGGGGAGGTTGATGTTGAATCCAGCGAGTGTGGAGGAGAGCGTTTGCGCAAAAAGATCGGTCTTAATCAATTCATTTAATTCTTCTCCGCATTCCACCACCGAGGGCACACAGGCTTGCCCGAAAGGAGTTTGAGCGCCTTCTTGTTGTGCCAAGGTTTGCACCGTACTACATAAGGCGGTATTGACATTGGTTTGGAACTGTTCTTCGATCAATTGTTGCGACTGACGAAGCCAAGCCACCTGTATGGCAATCAGCACGGCCATGGCGACGGCAGACGCCAAAACAAGGTAAGTACTGGTAGCGTATCGCATAGTTTTAGTCGGTAGAAACAGTGCAAAGTAAAGCTTTTATACTGGACCCCACCCTGCGTTTAACAGCTTTTTAACAGCTGACTAACAGCTAAAAAACAGCAACTTGGCTGGTATTCCTCTAGCTTTGCTTACGAATATTGCGCAATAACAATTTGAGTTGTTTTTGTGCTGTTTTTTAAAAAACCGGTAACTCAGCGGAACTGAGTGATTATAAAATTTACAATTATGCTACGCTTACTTCTTCTTTGCGCATTTGTTACGGTAGGTCTTGGCTTGTCTGCCCAAGATGCTGCTGCTAAACCAGCTTGCAACCCTGCCCAGTGTGCTTCGAAATCTACTGCCAGCACGAGCTGCCAGGCGAAAACAACTTCGGTTACCGCTACCAGCGCAACTGCGCCAGAACGGGCAAACGCGGTTGCTGAAAAGCAAGCAGCACCTGTAGTCGCTCAACCTGCGCTTTTCAAGCTGACGAGCCTGACGCCTGCTCCCGCCAACTGCCAACCTGCTGATTGCAACAAAATTTGTGACCCTAGCCAGTGTGCTCCGGCTAAAGGCACTAGCACTGCAGCAGCGCCAGCAGCAAAAACAACTACGCTTGCTGTAAAGCAAGAGTAATACTAGACTTTAATGCTTTTTCACTGAGACAGGCTGCGGTAATCCAAAGTAGATTACCGCAGCTTTTTTATTTTAAAAACTAGTGGTTCCGCTCGGGCTGAAAAGGGAGCACCTTACTATCATAATCACTGATAATGTTCCCTGCTAATTTTATAGTAGCCTTCCATTCTTTCACATTGTGATCCTTGAAATTTGCATCGGCAAAATGAATATACAAAGTGAGATAGTAGCTTGAAGCATTATAGTAGCTGACGGTGTCATCAAAATCCTTAAGATTAAAAGGAGCTGAGATTTTTTTGAAGTTGTCAAAACTGTAGGTCCGCGTAGCAGGGATGTAGGTATTCCCATCGTACGTCAGATGCACGTTAAGGTTATTGATGTAAAGGGCGATATTTTCAGCACTCCAGTCGGTCCAGCCTTCTTCCTTTGGCAAGGGAAAAGTAACGCGAAAGTGAGGATCGATGACTTCGGATTCGGAGACTGTTGTTTTTGGGGGGGGAGGAAGCTTGTTGGCCATAATAAAGATTAGGTTGTGCCAATCGAAAATGATCAATTCGTTTTTGGGCAGGCCATTGTGTGTATGGTAACGTTACGTTGGTGCCCAAACGATTGGTTATCTAAGATCAACGGATGGATAAATTAAGGTTTGATTATTAATGTCACTATTACCAAAAAAGGTAAGTGGGAAATCCTGCTTTTTATTCCAGCAATACAAAGCCGGCCCAATAAAAAGCAGCAGGATAGGCTTTGCGCATCTCCAGGCGGGCGGCACTGAAAGCAGATCGAATATCCTGCTGTTCGGTCAACCAGAAGCGATAGAAGTGTTCCATAAAAAGTTGGGTTTGGTAGTCGGAGATTTGCCAGAGCGTCATCATTACATAACGGCTCCCTGCAATCTGAAAAGCGCGTTGTAAACCATAGACCCCTTCTAAGCTTTGCACATCCCCTAAGCCTGTTTCACAGGCTGAAAGAATGACCAATTCTGTATCACTTAGGTCAAGGTGACTGATTTCGTAAGCGGTAAGGATGCCGTCTTCTGTTCTTTCTGTAAGTGTACTTTGATTGGTCCAGGCCGCATTGGCCCCGGCCAGGATCAAACCTGAGCGGATCATCGGGTTTTGGGCTGCTGCGATGTTATGATTTACCTGAGATGTTAACTCATCCGGATCTGGAAAAAAGTAACCATGTGTAGCTAAATGAAGAAGACGAGGGCTTTTTAAATCATCATTAGGCTTGCCAATTTCCTTAAAGAAAGACTCTGTAGCCTGGTCTTGAATTTGACTGATGGTGCGAAAGCCTGCCGGTTCAAGTAGGTCTTGTGCATTGATGATTTCAACCTCCGTCCAGGGCAAGGGTTGCCAAGCTGAGCTGGCACGGGAGGGATCGCTTTGAAAACGCACCCCTCTGTCCATTCCCTCAAAAAAAGAAGAGACATCTGCGGTCGTCGTCATCGATGGCGTAGCATCATAGTCTATAGCGCCAAATAATACTGCTGTTGCAGCATGTGTAGCTAGATGCGACCTTTTTTCTAGCAACTCCCGACTGCTCGTGAGGAGACTCAGCTGATAAGTATCACTCAGGGTCTTCCCTTCTGGAGTAGGCAAAGCCGCCAGATTCAGGCGGTGTAAATTCCCCGCTTTCACTAAGTAGAGTTTACTTAGCTCAGGAAAATTGGCTAGCTTTTCATTTAAAGGTTGCCAAATCAATTCATAGATTTGTTTTCCCCGACCAGCGTAAGTGTACAAATCGTTTATGTAGTCTTGTTCTGAGATACCTAATCGCTGTAGCTGCCTATCTAGCTCTTCTTCGGTGCAAAGCGGAATAAACAACGGAGATGTAAGATTTGGCATTAGCAAAAGGACACCAAGTTTATTGGTATGTTCCGCTATCCGGTCCGTGTAATGGACAAATTCTAGTACGGCCGCTCCTGACTCCAGTGTACTTTGAATGGTTTGCCAATTGACCTTGTCTTCAACATTGCCCAATTTTGCTATTTCCCTGGCGAGAATTTTTTCTAATCGATCGGCTTCTTCTTCCAGGGCAGCGAGCTCACTACGGGCATCTAATGGAGTCGCATACTGCGCCGCCAATTGGCGATGGACACCGCGCAGTTGTTCCAGGTATTCGCGCCCTAGCGAATCAGCGGGAAGGAACTGGTTAACACGCAAAGCCTTATTAAGTAAGAAGCCACGATGTAGCAGAATTTCGTCGAAGCAAAGGTCAGCCATCTCTGGATACCTTTCGGTGAGGGTGAAGTAATAGTTGAGATTTTCTCTAAAATCTTCTGCATACTGGGCCATTTCTGTTTCGGAAAGATGGCGTACTGCATTCTGGAGAGGCAAGCGGGAAATTGCTGCCAAAACGCGTAATTTTTCTGCGGCTTGTCCGAATTCTTTTAAAGCAAATTCCGTCTGAATAAGCTCCCTTAACCCTTTCCGATAACGCCGATGGTGTTGGCCTAAAGCTTGAAGAATGATAGAAAGGGAAATAGTTTGCTCTTGTTTAGCCTGCTCGTAGGCTCCCATTTCATAAAACAGACTACCAAGATTCTGCCGGTAGAAGCCGTAACTCTGGTGAGTTTTCATACCCAAAACCTCTAAGATACTTAAGGCTTTTTCCAAATGATATTGCCCTTTGTCAAAGGCCCCTGTTTCGAGATAAAGGAGCCCTAAGTGATTATAGAGGGTAGCAGTAAGCTCATCCTTTGATCCAAGTTCTTGCTCCACCTTTTGCAGGGCCAGCAGGTAGTATTTTTCAGCGAGCTGGTAATCTCTTTTCGCTAAATAGACCGACCCCAGATTGTCTAAAGCTTTTAAATAATCTATATCCTGGGTGTTGCCACTTGATTCATAGTAGGTTTTTACACGCAGGTAGTAGGTCTCGGCTTTGTCAAACTGATCAATTTCATAATAGAAGGCTCCCAGGTTGAGCAGGTTGAGTACATAATGAGGATGTTGATCCCCCAAAACTTCCTCCCGTATCTCCAAGGCCTTAAGGTTGAGAGCCTCCGCATCTTCATAATTGCCCAATTCCCGGTAAAGTACCGCTAGATTGCCCAACGCAGCGGCAAAAGGAGCGCTTCGTTCACCGAAAAGATTACGCCTCACCAGCAAGGCTCCTTTATACAAAGGCTCTGCTGACTCAAACCGCCCTAGTTTCTTATAAACCACTGCCAGGTTGTTCAAGCTCTTGCCATAGTCTTCGTGTAAATCCCCCAACACTCGTTTGCGGATACGCATGGAGGGCACGTACCACTCCACGGCTTTCTGGTAATCTCCTTTGATGTGGTGGATGCGGCCTTCATTGAAGCAGACTGCAGCATAAGCGGCTGATTCTTGTCCACAACAGGTCTCCGCTAAGGCGAAGGCTTTGGCGTTGATGGCCAAAGCAGCTACAAATTCACGCTGCTCTGTGAGGGCACGAGACTCCTTAATGAAGGCGTCTAGTTCAGGTAGGATAAGCGTTGCGTTGTTTTGGCCACTCATGCTTAGCACCCAGCTAACTAAAAACAGAAAGGCCAGTGCAGGCCGTAGGGCGTTGTAATTGAACAAGGGTGGAAAAAGGGTCATCTCAACTTATTTTTATTTTTTTGAATCAGCGAGCTCAAGATAAAGTTGCTCCACCTTATCTCTAGCCCAGGGTGTTTTTCTTAAAAATTTAAGACTAGACTTGATGGAAGGATCATTTTTGAAGCAATTGATGTCGATTTTCATCGCTAATCGTTCCCAGCCGTAATGTGTGACTAATGACTCTAAAATAGTTAATAATTTCACTCCGTGGAGCGGGTTGTTAGGCTGTTCGTTTTTGGGGTTGGGGTTGTGGTTCATAAGAGGGGGAGTTTAGTTAACGTGAGGTTTGGGGGGTAAAATCTGATCACCAGGTAGTTACTTCCCCCCAACCTCACCGTACTTGGTATTGGGTACTGTGTACTTGGATTAAAAAAGTGTTCTCTCTGAGTACCTGGTACTAAGTACTTAATACAGTGAGGTTTAGTGACGGGATTCCTCTAGTTTCAAGAGCTTTGTGCACCAACCTTACGCTAGTTAGATTTTTAGAAGTGCCTCGAGCGTGTTCAAAATTAGGTGTATCGCGCAAACCTACCAGTCAGACCGGTCCTCCGTATTTTTTAATTACAGCTTATCAATTAGATACATTTGACTGTTTTTAGTCATGCACCCATTTCTTAACAGTCTCGAAGATATTTACTTTCTTGTAATCTCCTTTACTGTACAAACAAGTTCTACTCCTAATAATTATTACCTAATGAGCAACTGTGCTATAAGAATTGTACTACTTGTTTGCGTATTTATTAATGGTCTTCTTTCTCAGCCCAATAGTTTTTTCGTCACCTACGGTGGAGAAGAACTGGATCTTGCTTTTGCGTTATCACCTACCCAGGATAATAACTATGTTTTCGTCGGAGGTAGCAGCAGTTTTGGAGAGGGATATGAAAATACATGGTTGGTAAAAACAGATATTGAGGGTACGTTGCTTTGGCAAAAAGCTTTTGGTGGTGATTATACAGATACAGGCTATAGTGTACACGAAACTAGCGACAATGGATACTTAGTGGCGGGAGTGCGCGGAAGATTCGATCCCTTTGGCGGTAACGTCGCTGATGCCTACGCCTTAAAAACCAACAGTGACGGAGATACACTATGGACTTTTTTGTGGGAAGTAGGCCCAGATTCCAGAGCTTCCTTCGATGCGGTCACAGAAGTCAACGATAGCACCTACATATTAGCGGGCACAACTGATGCGGAAATTAACGGTGGGCCTCCTAAAAGCATACTCGTAGCACTGAATAGCGATGGAGATCAACTCTGGGAAAAGATGTACGAGCCTTACTCTTATACCTACACAATGATACCAACTAGAGAAGAAGGATACTGCATAGGTGGATTTTACGGGGTGCTAGGCGGCTTCGTAGAACCGCTGCTTATCGTTGCGGATATCCAGGGGGACATGATATGGACTAAGCGAGGGACAGAATTAGGTATTGGACTTGGTACTGTAACTAGTGTGATACAGGATGAAAATAACAATTATCTGGTTTTGGGTAATACACAATCTTCTGACCCGGACGTATTTGTTAGTAAACTGGATGTAAATGGTAATCTTTTATGGAGCAGGCGGTACGGTGATTCCTCCATTGATCAGGCTTTTGGAATCGTTTGCGATGAGGACGGCGGGTATACCTTCGGCGGCAATACGCCTTTCGATCTGGTTACGGGGGATACAACCCCATTAAATGTCTGGTTAGTTCACCTGGATAGTGAGGGAGAAATGGTTTGGGAAAAAACTTTCGGCACCGAAGAACGGGATATTGGGAGAGATTTGCAGAAAAGCCCCGATGGCGGTTACGTCATTACTGGTTATACCGATCTTTTTTACAACGCTTTCCTCGCCAAAACCGACAGCCTAGGTAATATTGATGTTTTCACTTCGGTCTTTGCGCCCGATTTGTCAGCACTATCTCTCGAAGCATTCCCTAATCCCGCCTCGGACGAACTGACGGTTGTTTTACCAGAAAACCTTACCTTATCGGTTGGCAACTTTATTTATACCATCACCGATTTATCGGGGAAGACCATCAGGCGAGCCGCGATAACCCGTAATCCGACGGACAAGCACACATCGCTTTCTGTCTCCATTACCGACCTCCCCAGTGGCTTTTATGTGATATCGCTGAACGATGGTGAAAGAACTTATGCTGCTAAATTTGTCAAACAATAAGCGAAGCGTTGCCAAAACCGATAGCCTCGGCAACGTCGATTTTTTCACCTCTGCTTTTACACTCATTGTAGTAGCACTATCTTTAGATAGCATTTCCTAACCCCGCTCGAAAGCACTCTCATATCGAAATACTACAAAAGTGTAGTCCACGCTATTGTATAATAAATAGCAGTATTCTGTCGATCAGATAGATCAATAATGGTCCTAATAAAATTATACGCTTCAGACTCCGTTCTGGAAAAGTCCACTTTTTTATTGCTACATAAATGAAAGAGGACAAGATTCCAATATTATATACATACTGAACAAATGGCCTGTAGGGATACGGATTATAAAAGCACCTAAACATCGAGGTATTAGTACTCATAACCTCTGATTGAAATATATGGTATACACTCACGGCTTCTAAGCACACACCTGCCATAAAGATTGCTCCTAATAACCAGAAAAACCAGCCAATTCTACTCTTAGGATACTGCCCTATTTCCTCGTCGAGTATACTATTCTCTAACATCTATTTTTTAGATTACTATACTTTTACCAGAGTCAATTCTTTCCTCCCCCCATAAACCATCCCCACATGAGGAATCCCATCCTCCAGGTAGATCTCGCCTACGGGGTTGAAACCTACGGAACCGTAATACCCTCTCAGGTGGGCCTGTGCCGATAACTTGATGGGCACGGCTCCCCAGATGGCTTTTACGTGTTCAATGGCCGTCGTCATGAGGGTGCGGCCGAGTTTTTGGCCGCGGGCAAAAGGGGCGGTAATCACTCGGCCGATGGCGGCGTAATCCTGGTAGCTGCTCCCTGTAGGCAATAAGCGGGCGTAGGTGGCCAAAGCACCGTTTTCCGTAAGGCCCAGTAGGTGGTAAGCTTGCTGGTCCTTGCCATCTGCATCGAGGTAGGGGCAGTGTTGTTCTACCACAAAAACCTCCTGCCGCAAAGCTAGCAATGCGTACAAATGGTCTTTACTCAGTTCATCGTAAGAAAGGCACGAGTAGTGGATTTTCATGGTTGTGGGTTGTCTTAGAAACAACTCAAACATACGAAAGTCATTTCATTTTGGGCCTCTGCTATTTGGCATTCGGAGGTAGTTCTTTTGGGTGAAATACAGAACCACGCAACTCTGCGTACGCAGGATTCTGAAAGAGGCTTACCGGAAGAATAAAATAAAAATCATATTTTACTTCTCTAAAACACTAATCCCCTATGCTAACGAAGTATTCGCATCTTTTTCAGATCGATATCCATCATTCCTATTTTTCGAACGGTATTTGTCCGGGGCTCCAAATTAAACCTACCCGAATTTCTCAGCAGATCATGAATGCCTACGGGATTAGGATGAAAAATTCCCCCTCGGGAGTGGTCATCTATCAAGCTGTTGAAGATCAGGGGACAGGCAATAATGAAAGCAAGATTAAAGCACCTGTTGTGCTCAGTTTTTCCCTGGAATCCAGCGATCCTCTGTTTTTGAACTATACCCAAATGGATATTGCTGAAAGCGATGCAAAAATATACTTTTCCAGTACGCTACCTTCAGAAGCTGATGGCCTTATCCCTATTTCTCCGAAGAACAAGGTTACTTTCACCTCAATTCAGCAGACCATACAATTTTCACCACCTCCAGAGAATACCGCTCTTACGATTAAGCTTTATACCATTGCTGGTGAAAAAATATACGAAGAGGTACTGAGCCCGGAAGACGCAGCAAGGGGTACTTTTCAATTAGTCATTCCCGATGAAGGGGAGCTGTTGCTTAATCTGGAAACAGAAGACGGCCAGGTACAAGAACAAAGCCTTTATGTGCTTTCTGATCGAGTCCACTCCTATAATTTGTTGGGAGTACTGCAAATAGTTGTCTTCCCTTCGGTAGCACAAGCCTTACTTGATGGCCAAGGCCCTGTTTATCAACTTGATTTTTCTGCTCGAAAAACGACTTGGCGGTACTATTTTATCGATAGAGGTCAAAACGGTTTTGATCAATTCAAATTGTTCAAAAATGGGGAAGCCCTAACGGAGGTTGGAGGTCCTGAGGCCGTGCAATTACCCGGCGGCCAAACGGCGCAGGTTATGACTTTGCAATCACCAATGGCACTCCAGGAACGGCCTAGTGATAAGATCGAACTGGAAGTAAGCGGCGGCAGTCAAAGTCTGATAAAGTTACAACTCCCCAGTCCCAATGTAAATAGAATCACACCCGGAAAGGACGAAAACGGGCAGCAAGTCTTTTATTCTGATATTTACGTCTACCTATAAACTCACCCTATCATGGCTAAAATCTATAAAACACCCGGCGTTTACGTTGAAGAAACAAGTGCTTTTCCTAATTCAGTAGCGCAAGTTGAGACGGCTATTCCTGCTTTTGTGGGCTATACCGAAAAGACTGTTGACAACAAAAAAGACCTCGCGCTTAAACCAACTCGCATCTCTTCTTTCGGCGAGTTTATCATGTACTTTGGTGGTGCACCAAAGACGACTTATTCGCTAGAAAATGTTCGACAACAAGATCCGAACAAGCCCTATAGGATTACCCCCCAAAGCCATCGTTACCTGCTTTTTTATAGCATGAAGTTGTTTTTTGCCAATGGCGGATCAAGCTGCTACATTGTTTCCGTTGGGGATTATCAGGATTCGATTACCCAAAGCCGCTTAGCAGAGGGCATTCAAACCCTTGAACCAGCGCATGAACCCACCATGCTGGTGATTCCCGACGCCGTGTTGTTGGAGCAACAAGAATGTTACACCTTGCAGCAAACCATGCTGGAACATTGTGCTTCGCAGCGCAACCGAATAGCTATCCTGGACATCTTTGACGGTTTCAAGAAAAGCGTACCAGGAGACGACGTGATCTCCGCATTCCGTACCGGCATCGGCGGCGATCATCTGCAATGGGGAGCGGCCTATTACCCCTGGGTGGAGACAAATATTGTTGGCAATGACGAAGTTGATTTTACCAACATCGACAATGGTTCCATGGTGGCCTTTATAGAGCTACTCAAAGAAGACATTGACCTACAGGTAAAGGCTGGCTCGCTC